>JBAXTZ010000002.1:0-117843 GCA_037129925.1 Bacillota bacterium | reverse complement strand
CTTCCAGCGAACAGCTCGCAAACGCAATGTTTACAAGGCTTCAACCCGCTGGTCGCCACTTGAGTTTTGAGCCGTTGTCCGGCCTGCTCTCTAGCGGTGAGATATATTATACTCGACCATGCCAGATACGTCAACCCCTATTTTCGAAGTATTTTGCGGGTTTGCAGTTGTAAAGGCACGCCGTCTTTTGACCACGCTGCGTTGATGTATATGATATTATTTTTAGTAAACTTTTTGCTATATGAGTAGTCGTCGCCGCGACGCGTTCTCACCCAAAACTCTTACCAAACGATGTTCATCAACGATATAGGAAATGTCGACTTGTCAAAATATTGCTCTACTAAAAAATAATGCGTTTTGTGAAAAGTTGTCACTGGTTGTCTTTGCCAGTCTTTCTCCGCATTGTCACAAGATTGTCACAAATCCCACCAAATCAAAAAACGCCTCCGAGGCAAAAACCTCAGAGGCGTTGATTTCATTGTGGTGCCGAAGGCCGGAGTCGAACCGGCACGCCTTTCAGCGTCTGATTTTGAGTCAGGTGCGTCTGCCAATTCCGCCACTTCGGCTTGTCGCTTTGGAACGTAGCAAATAATATCATTTATATGCCCCGTTGTCAAGCATGTTTTTGTCTTTTGTCTTTTAGAGCTGTTAGACGATTCCTGTGAAACTATAAATCGCGATAACGACGAAAACCATTATCGTTTTCACAGCAGTCATTGCCAAAATGTCTTTATAGGAATCGCGGTGCGTCAGCCCGCATACCAAAAGTAGCGTAATTACCGCGCCGTTATGCGGCAAAGTATCAATACCACCCGAGGCCATTGCTGCGACACGGTGTAATACCTCCGGCGACATTCCAATCGTTTGGCTCCATTCCAACCAATATTTACCCATCAAATCCAACGCGATCGATAGCCCGCCGGACGCCGATCCGGTAATGCCGGACAACGTGGTAATACTTATGGCTTCTGACATTAGCGGTGTGCCACCGATTTTGATTCCCATCAGCGCCGATGAAATCGATTTGAAACCGTCGAGCGATGCGACTACATTGCCATAACCGACGACTGATGCGGTGTTCATAATAGCTACTAGCGAACCGACAATACCCAGTTCCATTGTTTTAGTAAGTTTGGCCTTTTTAAAAGCATAACTCGTCAGATTAGTGTAACCCAAGCCAATCGCCAAAATAATTCCGCAGACTAAGGCAATCGTCAGCGACCAGATGCTTACGACGTTCGCAATTCCCGGAACCATTAACGGCAAATGCAGCGTTTTGAATGGCTCGAGTAGCGCTGCCTGCCACTTGAACATATTTACGAAAAAGAAATTTAGCGCTAGCACAGCTATCAGTGGTAAAATCGCCACGATAAATTTTACCGGAGTTGTATTTTCGGTGCTGTCCGGCTCATTCAGGGTGTGCTTGCCATAACCTTCGCCCCGGGCGGCTGCGCCTTTGCGACACCATTCCAGATAAGAAAGTCCAAGAATAAGAATACCGACACTGCCTATTATCCCCAACCAGGGAGCTGCATAGATATTGGTGCCAAAATAACTGGTCGGAATAATATTTTGTATTTGCGGCGTGCCGGGCATCGCGTCCATAGTAAAAGTAAACGCGCCGAGCGCTATTGTTCCCGGTATCAGTCTTTTGGGAATATCTGCCTCGCGAAATAATGAGGATGCCAACGGATAAATGGCGAATACTACTACAAAAAGACTTACCCCGCCGTAGGTTAACACAGCGCCGGAGATAACAACTGCCAAAATCGCCCGCCCCCGACCGAGTTTTCCGATGATAGTGTGAGCAATGCTGCGCGCCATTCCGGTTTCTTCCATTATCTTACCGAATACCGCCCCCAACAGAAATGCCGGAAAGAAGGATTTAACATAGATTACCGCTTTGGTCATGAATAATTCGGTATAGGCCGGCATCAGTGGCAAGCCGGCGATAAACGCGCACAACAGCGCAAATATTGGTGACAAAATAATCACTGAATAGCCGCGATAAGCAAATACCATCAACAAAATCAAACTGATTAGAATTCCTGCTACTTCCACAAACACCCCTCGTAAATGGCTTTGAAATTGTTACAGAGTACAAGCTCCATCAACACTTAGCACGGTTCCGTTAATATATTTCGCATCATCTGATGCCAAAAAGGCGAACGCTGCCGCAATTTCTTCCGGCTCACCCAGACGAGCCGCCGGAATTTTGATAATTATTTTCGCATCCAATACTTCCTGAGGGATTTTCTTGACCATTTCCGTTGCGACGAACCCGGGCGCTACGCAATTAAAGCGAATTCCGGTTTTCGCCATTTCTTTTGCCCAGGACTTGGTCATGCCGATTACGCCCCATTTACTTGCAGCGTAGTTGGTTTGACCAAAATTGCCGTACAAGCCAACTACGGAAGTCGTCGTCAATACCGCGCCGCTTTTTTGCTCAAGCAAGTAGGGCAACACTGCGGACGTGCAGTTAAATACGCCGGTGAGATTGACATCGATTACTGCCTGAAACGCATCCAAAGTCATTTTTTTCATTGTTGCATCTTTGGTTATTCCGGCATTGTTGATTAACACATCTATTCGCCCAAAAGCGTCGATTGCAGTCTTAGCCATTTGGATAGTGCTGGCCTGATCGGCTACGTTAACTTTTACATAAACCGCTTTGCTTCCAAGCGCTTCGATTTCGCTTACTGCCTGGCCACCGTCGGAAAAATCAGCGATAACAATTTTGGCGCCTTCTTCGGCTAAACGCAGAGCGGTAGCCTTGCCGATTCCGGCCGCTCCGCCGGTGATGATTACAACTTTATCTTTTAATCCTCGCATTTTCAAAACCTCTCTATATTCGTTCGACGATTACAGCCGTACCTTGGCCGCCGCCGATACATAATGTTGCCAGTCCGATTTTCTTGTCATGGGCCTCGAGTGCGTGCAACAGCGTAACTAATATCCGTGCGCCGCTCGCGCCGATTGGATGACCAATGGCAATTGCGCCGCCATTGACATTTACTTTGGCAGTATCAAAACCCAACTCTTTCCCGACTGCCAAAAATTGGACGGCAAAAGCTTCGTTTGCTTCAATTAAGTCAATATCCGCGATAGTCATACCGGCTTTTTTCAGCGCCTTGCGCACTGCTGGCACCGGGCCCATACCCATAATCGACGGGTCAACTCCTCCGGAGGCGTAAGCTACTATCCGTGCCAACGGTTTCAAGCCAAGTTCGAGTGCTTTTTCTTCACTCATAACCAAAATTGCTGCCGCACCGTCGTTTATTCCCGAAGCGTTACCGGCAGTAACCGAACCTTCTTTATTAAATGCCGGACGCAATTTCGTCAACGCTTCAATCGTAGTTCCAGCACGGGGAAATTCGTCGGTCGCAAAAACGGTTTCACCCTTGCGGGATTTTATCACGATCGGTGTGATTTCTTTTTGGAATGAACCATCCTTAATTGCCCGTTCAGTTTTTTGTTGCGAAGCAAGCGCTAGGTTATCCTGATCAGCCCGGGTAACGCCATATTTTGCCGCGATGTTTTCTGCGGTAACTCCCATATGATAATTATTAAGTGCGCACACCAAGCCGTCACGCAATAAACTGTCGACTAGTTTAACGTCGCCCATTTTACTGCCCCAACGGGCTGTTTGTGCCAAGTATGGCGCATTAGTCATGCTCTCCATACCGCCTGCCATAATAATGTCGGCATCGCCGGCCGCGATAGCTTGTGCTGCCAACGCTACGGATTTTAATCCCGAACCACACAGTTTATTAACTGTGAACGCTGTTGATTCCTGAGGAATACCAGCCTTAAGCGCTGCCTGACGTGCCGGATTTTGACCAAGACCGGCCTGCAAAACGTTACCAAAGATAATTTCTTCGACCAATTCCGGAGCCACACCGGCACGCTCCAAAGCGCTTTTGACTACGATAGTGCCTAATTCTACAGCTGAAAGCGAAGCTAGGCTTCCACCAAAACTGCCCACTGCGGTACGGGTTGCACTGACGATTACTGCCTTACGCATAGTTTATTCTCCTTTACCTGATTCGATTTAAACTTTTAACAGCCCAATTATACTAAAAACCAGCGGAACTTTATATATTTATTTACTCACTTGTTTTTACGTGCCTAACACTAATTTCATCGGCTGTTCAATAAAGATGCTGCTATCCATTAACTTTAATTCTGGCGAAATCAACGGCACAAACTCCATCTGTTGCAAAATATCCCGTTCCAAATCTATTCCGGGCGCTATTTCGATAAGTTCCATTCCCTTTATGGTCAGGCGAAACACTGCCCGTTCGGTAACGTACAGCGCATTTTGACCAGTTTTAACAGCATAGTCCCCGCTAAAAGTAATCTGTTCCGCCTGTTGTTTGAATTTCTTCAGCCGCCCCTCATTGATGATGCACAGTTGACCGTCGACTAGTTTTATCTTCAAACCACCAGCAGTGAATGTTCCACAAAATACAACTTTTTTTGTGTTTTGACTGATGTTGATAAAACCACCACAACCGGCAACCCGGCCTTTAAACTTGCTGACATTGATATTTCCTTGAACATCAGTTTCTGCTAAACCCAAAAAGGCAATATCCAAACCGCCGCCATCGTAAAAATCGAATTGGTAAGGTTGATCTATTATCGCTTCGGGGTTGGTGGATGCGCCAAAACTCAAACCACCGGCAGGCACTCCGCCGATTGGCCCGGCTTCGATAGTCAGCGTCAGATGATGCCCAACTCCTTCTTCGTTCGCTACCATAGCGACGCCTTCCGGAACACCAATACCGAGATTAACTATTGCTTCGGGGATTAATTCCATAGCCGCGCGTCGGGCAATAATTTTTCGTTCATCCAACTGCATTTTTTCCATAGTATGCAGCGGCACCCGGATTTCTCCGCTATATGCCGGGTTATATTGCTCGGAAAATGTTTGCATATGTAATTCCAGCGCTTCAACAACTACGACAAAATCAACAATTATCCCGGGAATTTTAACATTCATCGGCGGCAACGTATTGGCTGTAACGACGCGTTCGACCTGAACGATAACAATGCCTCCGGAATTTTTCACCGCCTGCGCGATAGACAAGTTTTCCAAAGAAACGGCTTCCCGCTCAATTGTTATATTTCCGTGTTCATCTGAGCTAGTACCGCGCAATAGCGCTACCTGTACAGGAAACGGCTTATAACGCAGCCACTCCTCACCATCGAGATTCATTACTTCTACGAGATCCTCTGTGGTTGCTGAATTAAGCTTGCCGCCTTCAACCCGAGGGTCAACAAACGTTTCCAAACCGACCTTGGTTATCACGCCAGGCTTTTTGCCGGCAATGGCGCGAAACCATTGCGCTAGTGTACCCTGCGGAAAATTATAGGCTTCAATTTTGTTTTCGGTTGCCAGTTTACCGATTTTCGGCGCCAAATTCCAATGGCCGCCAATAACTCGTTTTAACAATCCGGCGTGACCGAGATGATTCAGCCCCTTGTCGTTGCCGTCACCTTGGCCGGCGCAATACATCAACGTCAAGTTTTGCGGGTGATTTTCCGCTAAAAACCGCTTTTCCAAAGCCGTTGTTAACGCCTCAGGATGGCCGCATCCGACAAAACCACTGGTGACAATTACGTCATTATCTTTAATTTGGCTAACTGCCTGGTCAGCTGTCAGTAATTTCATTGCTTTTCATCTCCATTCAAAAATCGGCTGATTTCCTGGTAGGTCTGGTCGCACTCTTCACGACACAAATTTTCGAGCATCAAATAGGCGTGAACCACACCTTTTATACTAATACATTCGGATGCTACACCGCAATCATTTAGTTTTTTTGCGTATTCCCAGCCCTCATCATATAGCGGATCGTGATCCGCCAAGATTATCTGCGTTGGCGGCATGTTTTCCGGAATCGCGTTATATAATGGTGAAACCTGTTGCCGGTTTTCATTTTTTTGGAAATACTTATCAAAATACCACTTAATTTTATCTGTTTCCAACAGGAAGCCGTTGCCATATTTTTTCAAAGAATCTGAAGTCAAGGTGTAATCCAACGACGGATAGACTAACGACATTCTTGTAATCAGCAGTTCGGAAATGTTCATCTCTGACATGCAGATGCTGGCACAAATCGCCGCGCCGCCACTATCGCCGATCAACTTTATCCCGCCCTCTGAAAATGCAATGTTACGCTCGGTCAGTACCGTAGCAATCCCAAGCATAGCAGCGATGCAATCGTTAATCCCATAGGGGTATGGCCATTCTGGGCTTAGACGATATTCCGGCGCTACGATTATGTGATTTGTTGCACGCGCAAGTTTGCGACAAATTTTATCGTACACAGTTATTCCGCCACACATATGCCCGCCACCATGAATAAAACAAGCAACAGGAAGTTTTTTTTCTTGTTCGGGTATATATATACGGATCGGAATGTCATATTTGCCATGAACGACAATATCATCAATAGTAAAAAGCTGCTTATCATAGTCCGTTACATATATTCGAGTAAGGTTTTCCAGTCCCTCGCGGGCATTAACCGCATTCATTTTGAAATTGTTTTTCTTCAAAATCGGTTTTATAGTTTCAATATTATCGAGCAGATTTTGAATTTCCAGCCGGACTCCCATGGCATCCTCCTATTTTTTATCAGTAAGAAAAAACGAGCCAATAAAGAAACTTGCCTCAAGCGCCGTAATGAAAACAAATGCGTAGAAAAAGTTGCCGCTACTGACATCAACGATTTTCGCAAATATCGTCGGAGCGATTGTCGCCATTACATAACTTCCCGACCAAAATATACTAAAGGTTACCGATATTTTTCGCGCTGTCATTCCCGGTTGTTCTTGCGCTAAAGTCACATAAGCCGACATCGGAAAGAACAGGAAGAATCCCAGTACAATGGCGCTTGCTAACCCGACACCGGGAACACTGTTGAAAAAACTTAGAGCGACTATCGAAATTAACTGGATAATACCGGATATTCTGATTATTGGAATCCGCTTTGAATATTTGCTGGAGTAAACCATGCCGCAAATCGCCCCGACAATCCCCATCAAAATGACAACCTTGGTTTGAGAAATACCGGCTTGGGGATAGAAAGTGAACAAAACGATATAGAATGCCAATAAGCCGGAATAGGTCAGCATAAACACCCAGTTAAAAGGCTCTTTTAATCCGTCGATAAACCGGTATTTATCTTCTTCTTTAGCAGCTATCGTAAGATTTTTCTCTTCAGAAATCGTCCCAAATATCAGCCATAATATCAACATTAACACGGAAACGAGCGATAAGGCAGTTAATACCCCTCGCCACGTTGAAAAGGCTTCCATCATTGATCCGCCCAAATACATCATCAATGCGGTACCGAGATTAAAAGCAATAGCGTTCATTCCGTTTATTACCGGACGCTCTTTTGCTGCAAATAATTTAAATACGATCGGGTTGAAATAAACGATAAGCAAGGCGCCGCCCAAACCAACCAGAAAACGCGAGATCAATAGAATCGGATAATTTGGGGCATATGGCGTCAAAATACTGACACACATCAGTATTCCTGCCATAGTAACCGCGTTTCTCAAGCCAAGTTTGATTACCGTCCATGCCGCTACCGCAGTACCAATAATCTTGGCAAAGGTTAATACGGTACTTAGAAAACTGGCGGCTGTGTATCCACTCACTCCCATATCCTTCATAATGTTCCCCATGAACTGAGTACAAGCTACCCAGGACATTGCAAACAATACATATGAAATAAACAATATTATTTCGACAACGTATTTCTTTTTCATCATTCACTCTCCTGACTATATATATTCGTCACAAATCAACAATTACCTGCAAAAAAAGAAGAATTTCTCCGAAAAGAAATTCTTCTTGCTAATTATTCGTATTTTGTCCTAGATGCTTCGGTACAAGCCTACAACCTTGCCAATTAATGAAATAGTCTCAAAATACATAGCTGGCATATGGTCGTTTTCCGGTTGCAACCGTACACGGTTGCTTTCACGGTAGAATCTTTTAACTGTGGCTTCATCATCATTTACCAACGCTACAACAATGTCGCCATTATTGGCTGATTGACTTTTCTGCACAATTATCAGGTCACCGTCTATGATTCCAGCATTCACCATGCTGTCGCCCTGAATTTTTAACATGAATAAATCAGACTCTTTACCAATCAGACCGATGGGCAATCTAAACTGCTCTTCAATGTTCTCTACCGCTGTTATCGGTTGACCGGCAGTTACATTACCAACTAACGGGACTAGAACTGTTCGTTCAAACGTCTCGCTCAACTCATTGGACAGCTGCAAAGATCGTTTTTTGCCATTTTCGAATTTTAAATAGCCAAATTGCTTTAACTTAGCTAAATGCGTATGCACCGTGGCTGTTGAACTAAGTTTACAAGCATCACAAATCTCACGAATTGAAGGGACAATACCAATTGTTTGCTTTTCTTCAATAATAAAATTAAGAATTTGCTGTTGCTTTTCACTTATATCAATATTTTTTTTCCGTCCCATTTATCCTCCTGCGAACATTTTTTCGTTTTTTAGTTGACGCTGATTATTGTATCTGCTATGATTATACCAACGAACATAATTTCGCGCAAGTAGGAGGGAAATAAAATGACAAGTATTTTTTTAGCTAACCCAACGAGAAACGCGTCACCTGTTACCAGACGACGCGTCAAAAAAAACGGACGGATATTTTTCGTAATTGTAGCTTTGGTGATAATCGGTTATGTTATGGGAATTATGACATCATTAGCGTTCTCTTATAAGTCGCAGGATGAAGCTACTGTTTGCACCAACGAAACCGTAAAACGCGGGGACACTTTGTGGACAATCGCCGAGCGACATTGTGACAACAACACTAATATCCAAGTTTTTATTCATCAAATCGCGGAGTTGAATAATTTAGATGGCAACTATAGCCTGACTCCAGGTCAGGAATTGCGGATACCTATTGGCGAATCTGCCAAACACAATTAATATCTTTCCCGCCAAAATGTTGCAAACCATCGAGCTTTAATATTATCATCGAATTGGTCGGCGTTATTCCTGCCGGAAACTCGATAACAACGCTAGTTAGATCTTTAATAAATAGTTTAGTTGGATAAAAAGTGTTACCTTGGGCATCGATTGCTGATACGTGTTTTAGTAAATATTTGCGAACAACTGTTACTTTGTCTTGATAATTTTGTGCCAGTTGCATGTCATAACCACTCGTATCGCCTAACCCATCCATAGAGCCATCGCCTGCGTCATAAGATACAAAAATATCCTCACTAACGTCCGAGCGAATTTTTAACAAAAACACACTTGTTGTATCATTAACGCTTGGATAAGTTGTGATATACTGATTAATTATATTTGTCCAGTTCTTATCCTTCATTACGTCTTCAGCAGCACGTAACAATCCATCCAAATAGGTGGCTTTTATCGCAACGTTTGCCTCGTCATAATATGAGTCGTTAATATTGGCATATTTGCCATATTCTGTTGTCCACATCACCATGCTATTAGCATAAGGCCCTACACCAGGCTGTTGCGAATTGGACAGAATTCCTTGGGAGTGATCGAGATAATAGGTATCCATAACCGGCATGTTTGCCGAAGTCATGCTTGGTTGCTCATCTTTGTTGCGCACCAACTGAATGTAACAAGAACGGCTCTCAATCAATCGTCCCAGATAGTTTTGATAGTTTTCATTTTGCAACGGCGCAGAATAATCAATCATAGTCGTCAGTTTCATAGGGGTCGATGCGCTATCGTTGCAACCACCCAAAATCAGCATTGATAGCGCTATACAGATTAGCGTAATAGTTTTTTTCACTTACAATCTCCTCAAAATTTCTCCTAAACAGTTTAACAAATATTTTATGACTTTGCATCATAAACCTCAAAAACCCAAAAATATATTTATATCGCTTGCTTATTGCGGTATAATGACAAGTACATTTAGCGAGGTTGTCATGCAAACTGATAAAATTAAGATTGTCACCGAGAATCGTAAAGCCCGGCACGATTATCATATTATCGAAAAATACGAAACCGGAATCGCACTTACCGGCACCGAAGTCAAGAGTTTAAGGCAGGGAAAATGTAATCTCCAGGATAGTCATGTAGCGGTTAATAAAGCGGTGGAGCTCATTCTATATGGCTGTCATATTAGTCCTTATGAACAAGGAAACATAAATAATCACGAGCCGCTACGCGAACGAAAGCTGTTAATGCATAAAAGCGAGATTTTGAAATTGTTTAGCAAAACTCGTGAAAAAGGACTTACACTAGTCCCGCTTAAGATGTATTTTACCCACGGCAAAGTCAAAGTGGAAATCGCCCTCGCCAGCGGTAAAAAGCAACACGATAAACGTCAAGATATCGCTGAACGCGATGCCAAACGCGATATCGCCAGAATAATAAAGTCTGGCAATCGAGATGATTAGTCAATTTTGAATAGTCGATTTTGTTGATATTTATGTTTTTTTGTGTTACTGTATAGACTAAACAAATTGATCTGTCACGTAAATTTGTTAACTGTCGGGGGCGTACTGGTTTCGACGGGAGTGGTTGTGGCACGGTAAGCAAGTCGGGATCCCACCAGCCCGTAATACGGTGGAACCAATTTAAACGCAAAAAATAATTACGCTTTAGCAGCTTAACCACTGTTAACCCTCTACCGCTTCACTCCCGCTGTCGCGGCTGAGGGTCATTATGCGGGATTACTGATGATAAACACCCGTATATCGTCAGGAAATTTTCGGGAGTAGAATTGGACATACTTGGTTGTGGGTGTGCCTCGTTCGAAATTTGATTACAACCTGAACTTGGAGAAAACCGTGTGGTGATGCTTTCGGACAGGGGTTCGACTCCCCTCGCCTCCACCAAATTAGTTTGGATTTTGCCTTTCTAAAAGCACGCAAGGGCTAATAGTCCTGTGCGTGTCTTTTTATGTTTTGACGCAAAATATTAATTGGACGGTACCAATAAATGATGATATTAGAAAGACGCTTTGCAGTGATTTTTAGTTTAACCACTCTGGTTCTTTTGGGATTGTTTTTATTTTGGATTTACTCTATTGAACAAAAATCGCGCAATGAATTTGAAAGCGAGATTGTCAATTATCCTGTCCCGGTTACCAACAAGGAAAAATTTGCCGATGTAGTAGTGGAAATATTTGACTTGAAAGATTTTGATACCCGTAAAGGGACTTACGTAATTGATGCAAGTTTAAAGATAGTATATGATCCCACTGAAATACCGGAAGATTACCACTTTATGGTCTACAACGCGCAGATATTATTTCAGCAAAAAGTAAAACATGATAAATTGCCAAACGGTAAATATCGCGATATGTATTTGCTGTCTACTACTCACAATTTTTCGCCAATAATTGAAGACTACCCGCTTGATCAACAAGCTCTGACCTATGATCTAATGAGTCAAAATCCGTTTGATCCATATTCATTTAAAATAACGAAACTAATTGTTCCGGAGAACTTAAATTTCGGAAGTTACGCCTTATTGTCGTCGGGAACTGCTATGCAGACCGCTAAATTTAATCTCGACGACAACTTGGATTACACCACATATGTGTCGCGTGCTTATATGATTATTGAACATAGCGGTTTACTGACTTATTTTCGGGCATTTCAATTGCAGATTGTAAGCGTTATTCTAGCCTTGGTTTCGTTTATCAGTATTAGCGATAGCGCACGGTTCGGGGCAATCATTGGTTCAATATTCGTTTCCATGAACACAATAAGCAGTTTATGGGGACGAATTAGAGAAGGAACGTCGATGACCGTTCTGGATATTGAAAGTTTTTATTACCTACTGGTAATAGTCGGCGTGTTAGTGATGGTTTCAATAAATTCACGTAATCGTTACAATATGGATAAACTAGACAAAAAAATGACTGAGTTACGACTAGAAAACAAAATAGCCGGATTACACAACGTTAGTGACAGCAAATATGATAGTATGGCGGCAGAGAAAGAACTTTATGAGATTTTAATTAAGAGATATGATAAATTGGCGATAGTATCACTAAACATTATGTTCTGGGGTTTCTTTTTCGGCGCTTATTGTATTTCCACCTTCTAAACTTGTGCTTGACTAAATGCGATATACAGCACTCTCCACAAAAAAAACGACCGTAGTGGTCGTTTTTTTGCGTAAAATTATACTCCGGCTTTTGCAAAAGTGTCGCTGACGATTTGCTTGGCCTCTTCCTGAATCTTTTTGAGATGATCGATACCGTTAAAACTCTCGGCATAAATTTTGTAAACGTCTTCAGTGCCAGATGGCCGGGCTGCAAACCAACCGTTCTCGGTGCAAACTTTTAGTCCGCCGATATCGGCATTGTTGCTCGGAGCCTTGGTAAGCTTTGCAGTAATAGTTTCACCGGCAAGAATAGATGCTGTTACCTGTTCCGGCGATAATTTAGCCAATACGGCCTTTTGCTTGGCGTTGGCAACTGCGTCAATCCGCGCGTAAACTGGATTGCCAAACCGCTCAGTCAAATCACGGTAATGCATTCCCGGATCACGACCGGTTTTAGCCGTAATCTCTGCTGCCAATAAACACATAATTATTCCGTCTTTATCAGTAGTCCAAACTTTACCGTTCTTGCGCAGGAATGATGCTCCAGCGCTTTCTTCGCCGCCAAAACCAAACGAACCATCAACCAATCCGTCAACAAACCATTTAAATCCAACTGGCACTTCTGCCAATCGTCGACCAAGTGATTTAGCAACCCGGTCAATCATCGACGAACTGACCAAGGTCTTGCCGATAGCAGCATCGCTTCTCCAACCGCTACGATTTTGGAATAAATAATTGATTGCTACTGATAAGTAGTGATTAGGATTCATTAGCCCGGCACTTTTGGTGACGATACCGTGACGGTCAAAATCCGGATCGTTTCCGACTGCTAAATCATATTTATCCTTCAATTCAATTAGACTCGCCATCGCATATGGTGACGAACAGTCCATCCGAATCTTTCCGTCAGCATCTACTGTCATGAAGCTGAAGGTCGGATCAGGATACCCATTGATTAATTCAATATTTAATCCATAAGCCTCGGCGATTGGCTGCCAATAACCCAGTCCGGCGCCACCCAGCGCGTCTGCGCCAATTTTTAAGCCGGCGGCTTTAATGACATCCATGTCGATAACGTTTTTAAGATCTTCTACATACGGAGTAATATAATCATGTTCATGAACATTTGGCTGTTTTAACGCTTTTTCATAAACCATCCGCTTTACGCCGGAATTTCCGTTTTTCATGTACTCATTGGCTTTATCAGCAACCCATTTGGTAATGTTGGTGTCAGCCGGACCGCCGTTAGGTGGATTGTATTTAATCCCGCCATTGTCAGGCGGATTGTGTGACGGGGTTATTACGATTCCATCAGCCATACCGGCAGTACGATTATTGTTGTAAGCCAGTATTGCATGAGATATTCCCGGAGTTGGTGTGTAATTAAAATCTTTGGCACGCATGGTCTCGACGCCATTTGCCGCCAAAACTTCGATAGCCGAAATAAATGATGGCTCCGACAATGCATGAGTATCAAAGCCGATAAACAACGGTCCAGTAATTCCCTGACCTAAACGATAATCACAAATAGCCTGAGTTATCGCGTGAATATGCGCTTCGTTAAAAGTTCCATGAAAAGAATTTCCCCGGTGTCCGGAAGTGCCGAAGGCGACTAATTGTGCCGGATCATTAACGTCCGGACGATTTGTGTAATAGGCGCTAATTAAGCGAGGTACGTTGACTAACATCGATTTAGGCGCTTTTTTTCCTGCAAATGGACTTAAAGACATATCAATAACCTCCGATTTATTTTACGTTAATATTTTATCATAATTGGTCGCAAATATATATCGTTTAGAATATTAATTCGAGAAAATACCCGTCGATTATGAATCGGCGGGTATTTGAATTATTTTTGAATATCTGGTGGATTGATCCGAAAAGCGAATGCATACAATGCCGGTAAGAAGATTAGTGTGAGCACAGTAGCAACTATTAACCCGCCGGCAATTGCCACCGCCATCGGCCCCCAGAATATATCGGACATTAGCGGGATGAACCCGGCGATTGCTGCCGTCGCTGTCAAAACAATCGGTCTAAATCGCATAATAGCGGCATCAATAATCGAATCATATGGATGAGCGCCTTCAGCAACTCCTTCGCCGATTTGGTGGATCAAAATTACCGAGTTACGGATAATCATACCAGCAAGCGCGATAATACCAAGTTGCGCAACAAATCCGATTGGCGCTTGCACCAATAGCATTGCTGCAACAACGCCAATAATTCCCAGTGGCGCAGTTAGTACTACTAAAGCAGTTTTGCCCATATGTTGAAGTTGGCACATCAACAAAAACAATATCACCAACATCATCATCGGATAAACAGCGCTCAAAAACTTCGCTGACCGTTGACTGTTTTCCAAGTCACTACCGCAATCAATGCCGTATCCCGGTGGCATCGATTTAATTAACGCGGCAGCTTGTTCATACACCTGTAGTTCAACATCATTTCCGGTATACCCGTCATTGACATTGGTGCTTACTGTAACAGTAGGCACCATATTACGCCGGGCAATTAGTCCGTACTCAGCACCGTAACTAAGATCGGCTACTTGACTGAGCGGAATATAGGTATCATCAGCAGTAAATATCTGAATATTTTTAATCCGCTCGATATCGTTAATATCCTGTTTAGCGTCCTTTTGCCTAATCATGACGGTTGCATCTTGATCCTGCTTATAGAACTGTGTAGCCGGGATTCCGGACAAGCTGGCCTGTAAGTTGTAGGCCAAATACTCCGGGGTTACGCCCAATTGCCGGGCGCGATTTTGATCGAAGGTCATATTTAAAACCTTGCTTTTTTCAAACCAGTCATTATTGATTGACGATTGCATGACTCCGGGATGCTTAAGCATGATTTCTTTTAGTTTCAGAGCGTAGTTTTGCACCGTATCCGCGTCATAACCGTATACTCTGAATTGCACTGGATATTGCGACGGAGGACCGTTAGAAATTACCCAGGGGTTTATCCGGGCTTCAGGTAATTGCGGCGCTATTTTAGTCGTGACCATCTCAACCATTTTTTGGCGTGACGGCTCATCAGCCATAGTCAAGACCATTTGACTAAAATTCGTATCATTATCAGTAGTATTAAAAGTTAAATTAAAGCGTGGCGCGCATTGAGCAACATAAACTGAATAGTTTACAATTTTTTTCCCAAGTGGATTATTGCTCTTTTTTAAATCATCGATAATGTTCATCAACCGTTTAGCTGTAGTATCCGACGCGTAAATTGATGAACCCAACGGCAAGTTCATGTCAATTATTACTTCACCGCGATTAGAAGCCGGGAAAAATTCTTTTGGGATAAATTTCATCGAGTAAAGCGACAAGGCAAATATAAGAAATGTAACAACAATTACCTTTAAGCGATGATGCATCGCCCAAATTAATGCCGCGCGAAATTTTTCGTTAAAGACTCGCATCAGTTTGGACTCTTCTTTGGCATGACCAACTGACTCCGTCATAATATGATAACCTAATGTTGGAATAATCATTACTGAAGAAAACCACGAAACAGTTAGCGAAACCCCGACTACAACAAACATACCAAAACAAAATTCAGAAGCTTGACCTGCTGAAAAGCCGACAGGCATGAATCCAGCGATTGTAACCATCGTTCCGGTAAACATCGACAACGCGGTAATCTTGAACGCGGCGCTGGCCGCGTCAAATTTGGTCCAGCCTTCGCTGAGCTTTTTCTCCATCATTTCCATGGCTATAATAGCATCATCAATCAATAACCCGAGCGAAATTATCAACGCTCCGAGAGTAATGCTGTTAAGCCCCTGACCGAGCGCTTGCATGAACATAAAGGTCGCAGCAAGCACCAATGGTATGCTAAGGGCGGTAACTATACCGGCGCGAACACCCAAACTTAAGAAGTTGATACCGAGAATAATGATTATTGCCAACGCCAGCGTCGTAACAAAATCGCCGATAGACTCGCTGACGATTACGCCTTGGTCGGTAATTTTTTCGAGTTTCATACCCCGCGGTAGCGCTGTCGCATTAACATCGCTTTGCAGTTTTGAAAGCGTATCGCCAAGTTTGAGAATGTTCCCGCCATCTACCATCGATACTGCTACTGCCACGCAACGGATCCCGTTAAAATAATACTCGTTTTGCGGAGGTTCATCATAACCACCTTTTATTGTGGCGATATCTCCAAGTTTGAACGTTTGATCGCCAATCTTAATTCCTATGTTGCGAATTTGATCGATACTTTGAAATATACCATTAACTCGCAGAAAGATATTCTGTCCCTTAGTGTAGTCCATTCCTCCAGCCATGACAGCATTCTGTTGCTTTAGTTGATCATAAACCTGCATCGGGCTAATTCCCAGTGTTGCAAGTTTTTGATTATTTAAATCGCAATAAATCATATTGTTTGGCGCGCCGATAACCTGAACCTTGCCCACGTCTTGAATCTGTACGATCATCGTGCGCAGACGATTATTTGCGATATCTGTCAATTGCGCTAAGGAATACTCGCCGTTTGTAGTAAGCGCAAACATATTGCCATACACATCGCCGAAATCATCGTTAAAATATGGACCTTCAACACCTTGCGGTAAAGTGGCCGCTATATCTTGCACTTCGTTACGAACTTTCTTCCACAAGACTGGCAGATCCTTCGAAGGATATGGGTCATTGATATTAACATAAATAACTGTTTTTCCAGCACGGGAATTGGAATTAAGATACCGTAATCCGGGTGTCTCTTCAAGCTTTTTTTCGATTTTCTCTGTAACCTGATCGGCAACCTGTTGCGCGGTAGCGCCCGGCCATTTGGCACTAACGGTCATTGTACGGATAGTAAATGTCGGATTTTCGGCGCGTCCGAGACTGAAATAGGCGAAAATACCACCAATTGCCAAAATCAAAATAATGAAAAACATAAATTGTTGATTTCTAAGTGCAATTTCGCTTAAATTAAAACCACCCTTTTTTTCGTTTCCACTCACTTATTTCACCATCCTAAGCTTCGTGATTGGTCGCTCCACTTGGAAACTTTAGACCCTTCTAAAACCGTTATAACTCCGGCATTAATAATCGTTTCGCCGGCTTTTAACCCTCCGGTAACTTCAATATTATTGTTTACACCGTAGCGACCAAGAGTAATCTCGCGTTTGTGCGCGGAATTGTTTTCAACTACCCAAACATATGGCTTATTTGTATTGTCTTGAACCAATGCTTCTAATGGAATGAATATAGCTTTTTCGTTCAACCCCGACATCAAGTTTACTGTGCAAGTCATACCTAACCGTAGCTGCTCAGGGCGCTGATCCAAAGTTATTCGGGTCTTAAAAGTGCGGGATTGCGGATCGGCTGCGCCGGCAATCTCGCGAATTGTGCCGGTGATTTCCGGAATGGTAGTCACCCAGGAATAAATCCGAACGCGCGAACCGATGCCAAACATTGTCCGTTCACGTTCAGGCAGATAAATTTGGGCATCCCACTCCTTTAAGTAACCAAGTCGTACAACTCCCTGACCAACATTTACTACATCACCGATATCGGCGATTATCTGCATAACAACGGCATCACCAGGGGCTATTAAATCGGTATAGCCGACTTGACGGCTAGTTTCGTCACGTTGGCTGGTTGCGGCATTTAAACTGTCGCGGGCGCTTAAAAATGAAGCATATTGCGCGTCATATTGCGACTGAGGAATTGCGGCGCCAGCCAACAGTTCTTTAGCCCGTTGCAGGTTTATCGTCTGTAAATTCAAATTGGCCTGCGCCGATGCAACTTGAGCATTAGCTGTGCTAAGTTGCAACGAATAATCGGCTTGTTCCAAACGATACAACACCTGACCGCTTTTTACTGTGTCGCCCATATTTACCAACCGTTGGACAATGTGTCCGCTAACCTGGAAGCCCATATCAGCCTGATATTTAGGTACAAATTCGCCCGGCAAGTCATAATTTGAGGTGTTTTCTCCTAAATTTACCTTTACCATTCCAACTAGTTTTGACTCGTCAGGTTTGACAACTGGTTTGTCCAAACTTTTAAAAATAAAATAGCCGCCAATGGCCAACACTACAACTATAACAATAATGACGATCATAAGACGCTTTTTTTTCATCATAAACACCCCTAAAGTTGTTACTTATTCTTACGGTTAACATTGTATCAGAAATAAGCGGTTTAAACAATAATAATACTGTTTTTTGCTTTGCTGAGTCGGTGTTTCGTTAATAAGCCGCCGCCTCAAGTAATGTCAGCTCACAACTGGTAGCATCTAACCTTGCGTTTACACCGAGCGGCAGCGATATCATCGGCATACAGTGTCCGCTTTGATAATTGTAGATTGTTGGTTTTTGTAGCGGTTTGATAATTTCATCAACTAATTGATGCATGGTCAAAGTTGGTTTACCAAGTACTTCGCAGTTGTTAAAGTCGCCCAAAATAATTCCAGCAACATTGTCAAATTTCCCAGCGAGCTTTAGCTGAGAAAGCATCCGGTCAATGCGGTAAGGCTCTTCGCCAATATCTTCTAACACGAAAATTTTTCCAGTAGTGTCAAAATCATATTTTGTGCCGACCGCGGCCGCCAGCATGGAAAGATTTCCGCCAATTAACTCCCCCTCGGCGATACCGCCAACCAAAGTCTCCACACTTTCACTCGCGGGTACTGGTAGTGTCCCGATAGCTTTGTTTTGTGTCACTAGTTTTAAAAAAATATCCAGAGTGAAATCATCAATTCCTTTAGCGAAATCGGACGCAACCATCGGTCCGAGAATGGATACCAGTCCACATTCTTTTGCAATTGCCAAATGCAGCAAAGTCACATCGCTATAACCGATTACCAATCGGGGATTGTCAATTAATAACTTCCAATCAATTTTGTCGACGATCCGGTGCGCCCCGTAACCACCGCGCGAACACATTATGGCATCGACACTGTTATCTGCTAACAACAGATTAATATCAGCTGCTCGTTTGGCATCGGTAGCCGCAAAATAGCCGTGCGCATACTTTTCGTGGCAGTGTTTTGAAATTTTTACATTAAATCCCAGCGCCCGTATCCGATTTACACCACCCTCTAGTTCCCATTTTTTCGATGCACTAGATGCTGGGACGATACCAATAGTATCACCATATTTTAACCGCTTGGGTTTTTGCATCTTCTCAAATCCCTCCAGTTGCTCGTTCGAGTTCCAAATCTTGCATAATTGCTTCTTCTTGCAAACGCATTATTTTTTTGTCTGCCGCAGTCAGATGGTCGAATCCAAGCAAGTGCAAAAATCCATGTACTGCTAAATAACTAAGTTCACGGGCAACAGAGTGATTATAGATTAGAGCTTGTTCACGAACTTTATCGATAGAAATAATCACATCGCCCAATATCCGCTCAGTTGCTCCACCAATAATCTCCGGTTCTTCAGCTTCGTCATAAGCAAAAGAAAGAACATCTGTAGCTAAATCGATGTTGCGATAGTCGCGATTGAGTTCGCGGATTTGCTCGTTGTCGGTAATCGTGATAACTACTTCGCAGTTATCCGGTACTTTATGGCGGTTGGCTGCGACACGCATTGCTTGAAGCAATAAATCCTGTTCGACGGTCAACGTTGCAGCTTCATCGTTTTCAAAAACTATTTCGACAATCATCGTTTCTCCTCAAATTTTGCATAAGCCTTGACAACACGTCCGACAACTTCATGTCGAACGACATCTGTTTCATTTAAATAAACAACGCCTATTCCTTCTACATCAACTAATATTCGTGTTGCTTGTACCAACCCTGATAATTGATGCATTGGCAAATCAACCTGAGTAATGTCGCCTACTGCAATCATCTTTGAACCAAAACCCAGGCGGGTTAAAAACATTTTCATTTGCTCCGGAGTAGCATTTTGGGCTTCGTCAAGAATGATTATGGCATTATCCAACGTACGTCCGCGCATATAGGCTAAGGGCGCAACTTCAATTATTCCCCGGGCAATATGTTTTTGAAATAGTTCCACACCCAGGATGTCAGTTAATGCATCATATAGCGGTCTGAGATAAGGATTGACTTTTTCTTGCATATCACCCGGCAAAAATCCGAGTTTTTCACCGGCTTCGACCGCTGGGCGCGTTAAAATTAACCGTTCAACTTCGCGATTCCGTAACGCCAAAGCCGCCATTGCAACGGCCAGATAGGTTTTGCCGGTGCCGGCCGGTCCGATGCCGATTGTAATATAGTTTAAACGGATTGCGTCGATGTAAGCTTTTTGACCGATAGTTTTTGGCTTTATCTGACGCCCGCGCGAATTCAAAATAACAATATCATCACACAATTCAGATAATTTATCGGATTTGTTAGATTGATACATACTGAGCCGATATTCGACATCGCGCTTTTGGATAATATTGCCGCTACGATGGATATTTTGTAGTTGTGAAAACAACGCCTTGACAGTCTTTACATCTTCATCTGTTCCGGAAATGTTGACTATATCACCGCGCGTAGAAATATGTGCAGTAAATGAGTTGCGGATTAATTTGATGTGTTCATCGCTTTTTCCTAATACGGCTATTGCTTCGGCGTTATCGGAAAATATTACTCTAGTCGTCAAATGTTCTCCTCTGTTTGATATATGATGCCCATATTCTAACAGGCAAAATATCGATATGCAAAAAAAATAATCCGGTTTCCCGGATTATTGTAGGTTTTGTCGGACAATTTGATTTACCAGCTTGCCATCAGCGCGTCCGCTTATCAACGGTTTAATCAACATCATTACTTTTCCAAGCTCTTTTATTGATTGCGCTCCGGCTTGCTCGATACAGTTCTTAACAATATCAGTTATTTCTGCCTCGCTAAGCTGTTCTGGCAAATAGTTCTGCAAAATAACAATTTCGCTTTCATATTCATTAACCAAATCATCACGTTTCGCAGTACGAAAATCCTCGACTGCATCGCGGCGCATTTTAACTTCCTTAGTCAATACCGCTAGTATTTCACTGTCATCCAACTCGCGCTTTTTGTCAATTTCGCTGTTTCTGATATTGGAAATCGCCATTCGGATAACCGCTAAACGCAGTTTACCTGCTTCACGTTCTTTCATGGCTAACTTCATATCGTCAAACAATTTTGCTCGAAGACTCATGTTTTCAACCCTTATTTTGTTTTACGCTTGCGCGCTGCTTCTGACTTCTTCTTACGTTTTACGCTAGGCTTATCATATTGCTCACGTTTTCGGCACTCGGAGAGAACTCCGTCTTTTTGACAAGCGCGTTTGAATTTCTTCAAAGCACTGTCCAGACTCTCGCCTTTTACCAATCTTACCTCTGCCACCAATATCACCCCACTCCGCTACAAGCTCTGAAAGTATGCTACATACCATTGCATAACTGCTAAGTATTATAATTTCCATTGAGCAATAAGTCAAGTACTTGTGTTGACAATTACCCCTTTTTTTATTACATATTTAACAATATTTTCGGCGATGCGGTATGAAATAAATTTGTGCGACGGATATTTCAGCACCAGTAAATCGGCTTGTTTTCCCGGCTCGATACTGCCGATAATATTATTTCGATTGATTGCCTTGGCTCCGTTTATCGTTAACGCGGTTACGATTTCAGCATTAGTCATCTGCATATTAAGCGCCGCAAGCGCGATAACCAATGGTATTGAAGCTGTACAGCAACTACCTGGATTGAAGTCGCTCGCCAACGCAACACAAGCGCCGTTGTCGATCATATAGCGGGCGCGGGCATAGGGTTCGCGTAATGAAAAGGCAGTTGCCGGCAACAAAGTGCAGACCGTTTCGCTTCTAGCCATGGCAACCAGACCGGCATCTGACGCATTTAACAGATGATCTGCCGAAACCGCGCCTAATTCAGCTGCCAGTTCCGCGCCGCCTAGTTGAACGATTTCGTCGGCATGTAGTTTGCTTTTTAACCCCAATTTTTGCCCTGCTAACAGTATTCGCCGCGACTGGTCTACCGAAAAGACATTTTTTTCACAAAAGACATCGCAAAACTCAGCATACTCGACCGCCTTGGGTAAAGCTTCATCGATGACCAGCGTAATATATTTTTCCGGATTAACTTTGCACTCCAGCGGCACAGAGTGAGCGCCCATATAGGTGATCGCGATTTCCAGCGGCTGGGTGCTATTCAACTCGCGCATTACGGCCAGTTGGCGCAATTCAGTATCAACATCCAATCCATAGCCGCTCTTGCCTTCAACTGTGGTAACGCCATATGCTAACATCGTAGCCAGCCGCTCGCGACCAACTTTAAGTAGTTGCTCAGCTGTGGCAACACGAGTGGCGCGCACCGAGTTCGCGATACCGCCACCTCGTTCCATTATCGACATATAACTTTCACCGTTTAAGCGCCACTCGAATTCATCTTCGCGATAGCCGCCAAAAATAAAATGAGTATGTGAATCGACAAATCCCGGCAATACTCCCATTCCGTCCACGTCGATAATTTGGTCACACAGATTTGCCCTATCGCCGAGTTCAACCATTGTGCCGACGCTTAGTATGATACCGTCTTCAACAATAACAGCTGCATCATTAATAATGCCGATATCATTCATAGCAAGACCAAATTTCGCGCCGCCGGCGCAGGTTACCAATTCACCAATGTTGATTATCGCGGTAGTTTTTCCCATTATTCCATTAACCTTGTTTCGAGAACTTGATTGATTGAAAAGTTTTCCAACCCCAAATAATACTCCGCTGAATCCACCAACGCTTTCAATGGCACTAAGCCGACAATTTCGCTGCCGACCACTTCCACGCCGTAGCGCCGGGCTTCCATCTTCACCATTTCAAACGCCCGGTAGATTGATGTTTTGGAGTAGTCGGTCAAATTCATGGATACCTGGACGATACCACGGTCTTCCAAATCTATTCCCAGCGCTTTGACGAAACGCAGCCCGCCGCCAATATGCCGGACGACTTTGGCAATTTTATCGGCAATTTCTAAATTATTAGTGCCGAGATTGACGTTGTAGGCAACCAGCGGTTGACGGGCGCCAACAACCGTTGCGCCAGCCGTTGGATGCGGACAGCAACTGCCAAAATCCGGCTGCCACTCTGGTAACTGCATTTTCGCAGTTAACCCTTCAAATTCTCCCTTACGGATAGTAGCAAGATTCTCGCGTGCCGCACTGCTCGCCGCCTTTTCGTATAAGAAAATCGGCAGTGAGAATTTTTGCCATAATTCAGCAGCTACAGATTTTGCCAATTCTACTGCCTCATCCATAGTAACATTGCTTATCGGAATAAACGGCACGACATCGACTGCGCCCAGTCGGGGATGCTCGCCGCGTTGGGTTCTTAGATCGATCTTCTCGATTGCCACCGCCACTGCCGCGATAATCGCCTGTTGCATGGCTTGCGGTTCGCCAATAACCGTAACGACAGTACGGTTGTGATTGGCATCACTGGAATAGTCCAACAGTTTTACACCAGCAATTTCACGGAAGGGTTGCACGATGGCTTCGATTATTTCTCGATCACGACCTTCACTAAAATTCGGCACGCATTCAATTATTTTTTTTAACACAATATCCCCCACGAAATAAATTATCGTTATATCCTTTTCTACTTTATAACTTAAATGCTTTCAGGCTTTATAACTTTGAAGTCTTATTGCTTTGTAGCTTTATAGCTTTGCAGCTTTGTAGCTTTGTAGCTTTGCGGCTGTAAAGCTCTTCACTTCATCATCGGCACTTTCACACCGCAACGCTTAGCGCAAGCAATCGCTTCATCATAACCGGCATCAGCATGACGAATTACGCCCATCCCCGGGTCAGACAGATATAGCCGCGCGGCACGGGCGGCAGCTTCGTCCGAACCATCTAGCACCATGACCTGTCCGGTATGCAACGAATAACCAATGCCTACGCCACCGCCATCGTGCACCGACACCCAAGTGGCGCCGTTAACAGCGTTTATCAACGCGTTTAGTATTGGCCAATCCGCAACCGCGTCACTACCATCTTTCATACTCTCAGTTTCTCGATTGGGCGAGGCCACTGAACCACAATCAAGATGATCACGACCGACTACGAGCGGAGCGCTAACTTCACCGTTTTTTACCAAATCATTAAACACTTTTGCCAATTTATCGCGTTCACCATAACCTAGCCAGCAAATTCTCGCCGGCAGACCTTGAAATTCAATTCGCTCTTGCGCCAGTTTTATCCAACGAGCCAGTGCTTTTTTCTCAGGAAAAGTCTCCAACACCGCACGATCCGTGCGATAAATGTCTTCTTTGTTGCCGGAAAGCGCTACCCAACGAAAAGGTCCTTGTCCCTCGCAAAACAGCGGTCGAATATACGCCGGCACAAATCCCGGAAAATCAAACGCGTTAGTTACGCCGACTTTCAACGCCTGGCCACGCAAGTTGTTGCCGTAATCAAACGTTTCCGCGCCGCGTTGCTGCAACTCTAGCATTGCTCGCACATGTTCACCCATAGTTCGTAAACTCTCGGCGATATAAATCTCAGGTTGTTCAATTCGCAATTTTAAGGCATCAGCATATTCCATTTTATTTGGGACATAGCCGTTTAACTCGTCGTGTGCCGATGTCTGATCAGTGAGAATTTCCGGAGTTATATTTCGTTCAATTAGTCGATTCAACAAATCGACCGCGTTACACAATACCGCAATCGATATTGCCTGTCCGGCATTTTTTGCAACCAGCGCCTTATCGATTGCTTCATCGATGTCATATACCAAAATATCGCAATATTTAGTATTCAAACGCTTTTGTATCCGCGTTTCATCAACATCGGCACATAAAGCAACTCCCTCGTTCATCGTAATCGCCAACGGTTGAGCGCCGCCCATTCCACCTAGTCCGGCAGTAACTGTCAAAGTTCCACGTAAACTGCCAGCGTATTTGCGTTCGGCAATACTGGCCAATGTTTCATAGGTTCCTTGCACTATTCCCTGTGACCCGATATAAATCCAACTACCGGCAGTCATCTGACCGTACATCATCAATCCAAGTTTGTCCAACTCCCGGAACTTTTCCCAATTATCCCAATGTCCGACAATATTGGAATTTGCGATTAACACTCTGGGGGCATCGCAATGCGATTTGAATACTCCGACCGGTTTTCCAGACTGCACCAATAAAGTTTCATCATTTTCAAGATCTTTCAGACTTTGGATAATAGCATCATAACAATCCCAGTTGCGGGCTGCTTTGCCAATGCCGCCATACACAATCAAATCTTCGGGTTTTTCAGCTACATCCGGATCTAAATTGTTCATTAACATGCGCATTGCCGCTTCCTGTTGCCAACCTTTGCAACTAATGACCGGGCCGCGCGGAGCGCAGATTTCTCTCTTAGTCATGTCTCCTCCCAAAAAAATATCGTTGTAAACATTCGACAACACTTACCTGATTTCCTGCATAAAAAAACCGGCTTACGCCGGTTTATTCCAAAATAAATATTGTTATTTGCTTTCGCCCAAAATTGAGCGCCTCTCTTCGCGATTCAAAAGCCAAATCAAGTTTTTGCCCCTTGATTGCGCTGCCAATGTCGTCAGCGACAGCAATACCATAGCCTGGTATGTACAATCGCGTTCCTAGCGGAATGACTTTAGGGTCAACCGCGCACAGTCCTTTTCTTATTCGAGTTCCACGATAGGTATACAATCCGCAACCGGGATCTTCTGTGGAATAAGCCGAAACATTCATCGACATCGTACGCATACCACGGCTGACCGTCGCGGCGCTACTCCGCAAATGTTCCATAACAGCCGGGGTAGCAACTCCTGATTGTTGTTCGCCTATAGCTTTTTGAACAACTATAATCGCTTGGCGTGTTTCGTTACCGAAAATTCCATCAATGTCGCCGTTGTAATTTCCTGATAATGCCAAATACTTTTGCAACATCAATACTGCGTCCCCGCGCATTCCGGCTTCCAAGTGTCGTTCTTGTGAAACGCTGTCAGGCGCAACAATCAAGTCATTATTTCCACTTGCATTAACCGATGTAGTCACAAGACTCGTGCTAATGAACATTAGCGCTAACGTAACTACAATTATATATCTTCGAATCATAAAGCCTCCTTGTTAGTCCTCGTCCATCTTTAACGTTATAATATAATAGTCATCATATTTCTCGAAACCAAGTGCCCGGTAAGCGCTGGCGACAGGTGCGCTGTCATTTTTTAACATGAATGTCGGTGTTCTATCCATCGCCAGAACGCGACGGCAAAGTTCTGCGCACACTGCCTTGCCATAACCCAATCCCCGCACTGTCGGTTCAGTATAGATACTTCCTATTTGACCAACGCAATCAGTGACGGCGTGAATACAGCCTTGAGCAACAATGACGCCATTTTTTCGCATAAAAACCACTGCTTCTTCATCAGAACTTTCACGAATCATCCGCAGAGCTTCTTCCTTGGACTTGGTTTGGTTAAAACCACGATTATAAGCTTCGACAATAAATTCCGATGCCACATTTTCGTCCATTTCAGTGGCATCAATAAACTCAGCATCGTCAATATAAAAATCAACAAAATTATTGTTAATATAGTATCCGCCTTCAATCACATCATCAAAATCTTTTTCTATTTCCAACTTTTCCAACAGTGGTTGAATAATTCGTGCCGTTCCCAGCAAATAGCGAAACTGGCGCTGTTTCATCATCCAGATAAAAACATCCATACTTTCTTGACTCTCATAATGTGGCACGCAACTACCCAAATTATAAAAGGCGATTACTCCGGTCAAATGACCGGCTTCAAAATTTCCTATATAATCGCCGCTACGACCGATATCGAAGCGATTTTCTACACCATATGCCTGAATATTACTGTAAAAAAAAGTTGTTTCCATTTCATGTCGGCGAATATATTCAAGAATAATATCCCAATCAGATTCATTTAACAATCTTAGCATAGAGTATCCTCGCTTTCTTCTTTTGTGTAATTCTACACACTTTTGCAATTTTTCGCAACAAATTAAGTAACCCCGACGAATCGGGGTTACTCATTAGTTAGCTTCCTACATCATTCCCGGGAAGTTTGCCAGCGGCAGCGCCATGAGTTTCACATCATTGTCGCTGTTGCTGTTAATCAAATTTCGCTTATAACTAATATAACTATCTTTTAGTTTGCCGATCAACTCGCTCATTTCAATTTGCAACTGAGAAGCCTGTTCATATTGCTCTGTCGCAATCGCTTCGCGGATCCGAGTAAATAACGATTTTTCAGTCAGTGAATCCTTGGCCAAAAACAGTCTCAACTGATTAATCTCTTCCCAGTTCCGCAAATCTAAATCGTTAGCCAACTCGGGTTTGTGCAAGCGCTTACATTCCAGTACGATATCCAGGTTTTCCGGAATTATTCGATTTTGCAACTCAATTTTCCAACGCAATATTGACGCATCGGCAAACGCATCAATTATTTCGTTAGTAAATACACAACAGTCGGAAAGCACTTTGCGCTTCTCCGGGTAGAGCGTGAGATTATTGACATTTTCCCAAACAGTCGCCGGTGGTTTGCCAAATTGGTCATCGCGCTCTTGGGCAGAATAATCTTCAAATACATCATGTTCACTACGATAAGCCCTGGACGTTTCCAGATAATCAACTTGTTGATCAGGTTGTTTGCTCAATTCCATTTCTAGCTGTTTCATTGATTTATTGCTATTAACCGCGTACTTGATGCCATCAAATGCTGCCAATAGCAACGCGCTAACGACAATGTAAGTATTTGAAAATGGATTAGGCGCACGCAATTCAAATCGAGTTGCACGCTGGTTGTCCACATCGCGTACTAATCCGGCAAGGATGGTACGATTACGCGACGGATTGTCCGGTGTATGACCAAGCGAAGTAACGATACAAACCGGAGCTTCAAAGCCTGGTTTTAAGCGGTTGAAAGCATCATTTGTCGCTGACACAAACGGGTTGACTACCTCATAATTTTTTAACAAACCCATAATCGCGCCGTAGCCGATACTGCTCAAAAAGTTGGCTTTCATATCATTTGGAGAAAACAAATTATAGACTTTTCCATTATTCATCCGTGCCGCGATACTAAAATGGGTATGTTCACCACTACCGGCAACACCGATAATCGGCTTCGCCTGAAAAGTAACTTCCAAGCCATTATTTCTAAATACTTTTCGAACAATATTCCGCGCCAGCAATTCATTATCAGCAGCTTGTAATGCCGCATCAAACCGCCAGTCAATTTCCAACTGCTCCATAACGTGCGACAAATCACCGCCAGCATTAATTTTCGACTTTACGCCACCGACTTCTTTGTGTCCCATCTCCGGTTTCAAATCATAACTTTCCATTGCGCTGATCGCTTGTTCCAAAGCCGTTCGCACTTTACCACGGGTACGTTGCCAATAATTTTCCTGAACAACTTGAGTAGCGGACAATTCCGCTACATCGGCCTTTTCCGCCGGAGTTTTTACCCAAAATTCCAGTTCGGTACCAATTGAAAACTCGATGCTGGCGATATCGGCTGTATTGATATGTTCTAAACCACTTACGGTCTTGTTTGCCAATATTGTTTTGAGTTCACTGGTTATATACTCTAACGTTCCTTTGAGAATTGAACGTGAATCGACACGTTTGTCGTTATGAATGAGAAAAGCCGGTATTCTTAATGTTCCGGTCGGTAATTGGGTTTCACTATCAATGTTTTCACCGTTATAATCAACGTGCCATTTGATTTCGTTGTCGGCCACCATATCAACACGGGCATCATTCAATGTCGCAATTCCTGTCAATACAACTGACGATCCGTCAGTTTGCACGGCTTTACCAGTAAAAAATGTTTCGTAATCTTCACGAAATATCCGCATAGGAATTTTCTCGTCGGTGTCATTGCCGGCTAAATCAATTCCAACTAAGGATACGAATTTTATTTCAGGATGTTGCGCAAGCACATCCAATATCTCCTGTTTTGTTTTGCCAATAGGGTTTAAAAAATACATCAAATCTTTCATCTAATACCTCCAAAAAATAAAGCCTATTATACTCTAAAAACTTAATAAAGTAAACAAAATAAAAGTCGCCACCGAAGTGGCGACTTTATTTTATTCGTATTTTTGCAAAAGTTCCGGAAGAACATCAGCGACAATTGCTGCCAGCGCGGCATTTTTATCGACGTCTTCAAAATATATTTCATTGATTTTTTCAAAACCACGGTACATGTGTGCGAAATTACCATCGACACTGATGAAATAGCCGCCTGGGAGAACCTCTTCAGCAAGAATTTCTTCAGCGTAGCCTGGATTTTCCAAAATTACCAAATCAGCGCCTTGATGATATAACCCATAATCAAAAATGTCTTCTTGACGATGATTGATGAGCGCGATGTCCAGCCGGGGGTCGCGTAGCATTAGTTTGATGTTTTGATCATGCTCGGGATTGTTGCACACAAAACAGCCATCCCGGAACACGCCTTCGTCAACCAAACTTGCAAAACAGATATCCGGTTTAACCCGGGCGGCAGCTTTATAAATTTTCGCCGACAAATCTACATCAAGATTATTACCGGAAATAATTGGAATTCGCGAGCACTCCGGACGACCAAAATGCGCCAACATAATTTTGCCGGGTACATCAATGCTTGAACCATAGGCAGGCACTAAATGCATGAAAACTCCTGGTCCGGCGTTAATTTCGATAACGCCAAAATTGCCCTCGCGCCATGATTTGCTGATATCAGCCGTCATGACATCTATTCCCAGACACATTACGTCAAAATAACGGGCAATGTTTTCAACTAGAGCAACATTATCAGGATGCATTTTTTCCGTAACATTATAAGATACACCGCCGGTGGAAATGTTGGCCACCCGCCGCAAGTCAACGCGTTTTCCTGTTTCAACAACTGAATTGAGAGTAAGATTTTGTAAACCGATATATT
Source organism: Bacillota bacterium (assembly GCA_037129925.1). GTDB lineage: Bacteria > Bacillota > Negativicutes > JBAXTZ01 > JBAXTZ01 > JBAXTZ01. The sequence continues at coordinate 87,866 of JBAXTZ010000002.1, read as the reverse complement.
CACAAAGATTATCATCAATAACTATTTTACTCAGCGGCGCTCGCGAATCATCTTTACGAACTTCTTTGGAATTCTCTTCGATGATCAGTTGCTCAATTGTATGGATACCATCTCCGTCAACAAACGGTGGTACGCGTTGCAGACCTGCGGCAAACTCGCCGTTAACTGCCAGTAAGCGGTGATCATATCCAAATATTTGCTTTTCGACAATAGCGCCCTCGAACGGTTGGCCAGCTTCTTCGGCAGAAATAATAATGGCCTGAAGCGCGGCAATTGCCTGCTCGGAATTCATAATATCAGTAGTAACGCCCTGCCCTTTGTGGCCGGCCAATGGCTTTACAACAATCGGATAGCCAATTCGTTCAATTTCTTCTAGTAACTCTTCATTTTCAAAGCAACAGCTTCCAGTTGGCGACGGAAAACCAAACATATTCAAGAAATCTTTCACCATGTCTTTATTCATCGTGAATTCGGAGTCTTTGATACTATCGGTGCTGAATACCGTCGAACGGCCGCGGATTTGTTTTTTGCCATAACCCCATTGAAATTGATTTTCTTCAGCAATATAATTTACCGGGATGTCGCGTTTTAGAGCGCTTTCAATTAGTGAATAAATAGTCGGTCCACCCATTATGGATTGTTCAAAAACTTTTTGGGCTGCCGCAAATTCCGCATTATAATCAAACTGTTCATTATCGGTTATGGCGTTAAACCACTCGCATAACAAACTAATCACCCGCCGGCTGGTGCGCTCATCTAAATACTCAATAGCAACGACGAAACTATCGTCATCTTTTTCAATTGAGTAATTATGGATAAACAAATCGACATTGAGTTTAGACAGCCACAACAATGTTTCAGCTGCCAACCCGGCAATATCGCCGGCAAAATCACTAATTTCAGGGAACTTTTCAACAACGGCAGCAAAAAGCTTATTGTAGTCAGCTGTACTTGGTATTGAAAAATTAAATACACAAGCTCGGGTTTTTAAATAATAACTAGGACCGGTGTAAAACCAAATTTTCTCAGCGCTAAATTGTTCTTTCATATTCCCTCCAAATTTTATTGAATAATTTTTTTCTTACTTAAATCAAATTTCTTGCCGGACGCAACAAAGGTCATCCTAATTCCTTCTGTCGAAATGTTCTCGTCTTCATTTCTATCTTTGTAATTAGAATTGAAGTTTGGTTGTTTTATCAAGACAGTAATAACGCCACTACCTACGACTTCCATCGTGTTGTCTGGATAAACCAGTCCCATGGTATCTTCACAAACGCCAAGCGCCATGTTTTCCGGACCGGCTGCCAACATTAGCGCCAACCGCGGAATGCGTCCGCGCTCAAGAAAATGTGTGTCCACTAAAGTTTTTTTAATAAAGCCAAAGCCCACACCGTCGTTAACACAGCCTTTGTTATACAGACATTCATCATCTTGCCAACTAAATATCATGCGCTCAGCTGCGGCCGCGGCTCCAGCGCTCGTTCCAGCTACTGTTGCTCCCTTATTAAACCGTTCAAAAACTTTCTTCATAAGTTTTGAACCGAGTAATATTTCGCTTAAACGGCACTGATCGCCACCGGTGAAATAAATCAAATCAGCATCTTCTAACATACCTACGTACTCATCTTCGTTTGCTTCATCAGCGTAACGAACATCGACTATGTTAATGTCTTTGATTCCCAAATCTTCGAACGCCTCGATATAGGTGTCGGCGCACTCGCGCGGATAACTAGTGGCCGTAGGGACTACTGCTACTATTTTAGCGTCGTTAACTTCTATCAACCGTTTGAGCACTTCTTTTTCATACCTGCGATCCTCGCTACCGCCAATTAATGCCAGACAACCCCTTTTTTCATTTCCACTCATTAATTCACCTCTGATATTGTTGATGCGCGTTAAATTCCTCACGCACTGAAGCAGCCAATTCGTTATTTTCAATTATATCATACCCCGTAAAGCTTAGCGCCAATATTCCGCGATTTAAAGCAATTTTTGCTCGAGCTGTCTGCGTCGCATCGGCAAATTCGCGTGAGTGTCCGGAAATATGTGTATCGGTAATCGCGATATAGGGATGAATCGACGGGCATACTTTGCTGACATTACCCATATCAATCGATCCATAACTATCACGCATCGGCAAAACTTCTGGTTCGCCAGCCAGCAGCATGTTTTCACTAAAACAATCGCTTAGCGCTTCATTTGTCATCATATCATCATAACTAATTTCATTATTGAAATACTCTAATCGAGTTCCGGTCATGATTGCCGCGCCTTTTGCGCAGTTAGCGACTTTCTCGACAACATTGTTTAAATATTCACGGCGTCTGGCACGGATATAATAATGAACTACGGCGTAATCCGGAACAACATTTGGCGCGACACCACCCTCTTTAATAACACCATGCATGCGGACATCGCTCATAACGTGTTGGCGCAAACAACTGACTCCGTGCAACATCAAAGTCGCAGCATCAAGCGCATTGATGCCGTTTTCAGGCGCCGAAGCGGCATGAGCTGACTTTCCATAGAACCTAAACTCCAATGAATCCATTGCAAGCGAAACGCCGCTGCGATGGGTGTACGATTCCGGATGTATAAGCATTGCTACGTCAATCTCGGAAAATGCTCCTTGTTTTGCCATTTCAACTTTGGCACCCATCGTTTCTTCTGCCGGAGTGCCAAAAATTATTATTTTTCCACCAACATCATTCAATATTTTACTAAGCAGTATCCCTGCTCCGGCGCTCATGGCGGCAATATGATTATGCCCGCAGCCATGGCCAATGCCGCGCAAAGCGTCGTATTCACACATATAGGCAATAGTGCGTCCGGGGTTGTTTGAGTGAAATTCGGCTCTGAAAGCTGTGCTATAACCATAAATCCCTTTGGTCACAGCAAATCCGTGTTTACTTAACTTGTCACAAATGAACTCACATGCCAAATATTCTTCGCACCCTAATTCCGGGTTGGCATACAAATATTCGTTAATCTGCTGAACGTCAGTCTCGATTTCAGGCAAAAGCGCTTGAAGTCGTTGCTTTTGTGCTAACATTTTTCCCCTCGAAGCTACTCAATATATTTTTTTGGACGAAGTTGAATAGCCTCAGCAATATGAGATTCGTTGATTATTTCTTCGTTTTCTAAATCGGCTATCGTTCGTGCTGTTTTGATGATTCGATCATAGGCGCGGGCGCTCAGGCGCATGTTTTCATAAGCTAATTTCAATATCTCGGTAGCGTTCTTGCTCATTTTGCAGAGCGATTTTATATGATTATGCCTCATTAACGCGTTACACGCAATACCATAATTTTTCAATCGCTCTGTTTGTATTGCCCGGGCATTAATAACTCGCGAGCGAATTTGCGCTGACGTTTCATTGGTTTTATCGGCGACAAAATCATCGTATTCAAGTCGTGGCACCTCTACAGAAATATCTATGCGATCCAATAATGGACCAGAAATTCGGCGTTCATATTTTTTTATATCAGCATCGGTACAGCGGCAAGCAATTTTTTCATCACCGCGATAACCGCAAGCGCATGGATTCATTGCTGCTACCAACATGAATTGCGCCGGATATGTCATTGTTGCGTTTACCCGGCTGATTGTCACATCACCGTCCTCAAGTGGCTGACGGAGCACTTCGATAACGTTTTTGGCAAATTCGGGAAACTCGTCCAAAAACAAAACACCGTTATGACTGAGTGTGACTTCGCCAGGACGAGGCATTCTACCGCCGCCGATTAACGCAGCATCGGAAGTAGTATGATGCGGCGCCCGAAACGGGCGTTCTCTGAGCAAGTTTCCGCGTTTTTTAAGCAGACCGGCAACACTGTATATCTTTGTCACGCTAAGTGATTCGGCATCAGTCAGTGGCGGCAATATCGTCGTTATCCGCCGTGCCAGCATCGTTTATCCGGTGCCGGGCGGTCCGGACACAATCACATTATGCCCGCCAGCGGCGGCATTCTCCAGCGCGCGTTTTCCTTGAAACTGTCCTTGGACATCAGCGAAGTCCAGCAACTCCGTCGAATCAGTTGTGTCGGCTTCGATGATTTCTGTTAGTGTGGGTTGTTTTTCACCACGCAAATACGCCACTACATCAGTCAGGTTTTCGGCAGCAACCGGGGTTATTTTCCCGGTTATCGCAACCTCGTGCGCGTTCTCGGGCGCCACAAATAATCGCTTAATCCCCGAATCAGCTAGCGCAAGCGCCATCGGTAGCATACCATTAATTCCTCGTAATCGTCCTTCTAGCGACAGTTCGGACAAAAATGCACAATCAGCGAGCATTTCACAAGAAATATAACCGGCTGCGGCCATAATTCCGATGGCAATTGGCAAATCAAAACCTGAACCCTCTTTTTTTAAATTGGCAGGGGCTAAATTTATCGTAATCCGCTTTATCGGGAACTCAAACCCGGCGTTACGAATGGCCGCCCGAACCCGGTCCCGTGATTCTTTTACCGATGTTTCTGGTAAACCGACGATATCTATCGCCGGTATTCCCCGCGAAACGTCAATTTCCACTGAAACTTCGACACCATCTATGCCACTTATTGTCGCCGATGTTATTTTAGTAAACATTTCAACCTCATACTATTGTTATGTATATATTCGGCATAATATTTTGAATTCCTCTTTTTTTTGAGATTTGTGATATAATCGTAGGGAATTTTATCATAAAGGGGTTATATGTCAGCAAATTTTAAATCCGGATTCGTAGCAGTAATTGGACGACCTAATGCCGGTAAATCAACTTTAATTAACTACATCGTAAAACAAAAAGTTTCAATTGTTTCAGACAAGCCGCAAACAACACGGACTAGAGTTATGGGAATTCATACTACTGATGATGCACAGATTGTTTTTTTGGATACGCCTGGCGTTCACAAACCCAAGACCAAATTAGGCGAAAAGATGATGCACGCCGTGTTAGGTTCGCTATCGGAAGTTGACGCGATATGCTACATTGTCGATGCCGCAGAAAAACCAGGTCCGGGTGAACAATATATAATTGAATTGCTGAAACGCTCCAAGGCGCCGGCAATCTTGTTGATAAACAAAATTGACCGTGCTGATGAAGCGGCGATCTTCGCCCTCCCAGCTAAACTGAATTTCGATTTTACTCATATTTTGCCAATTTCAGCGCTAAAAGGTATCAATCTCGATAAATTGGAATCGCTGTTAATTGGACTGCTTCCAATCGGTCCCAAATATTTTCCGGACGATATGGTCACTGACCAGCCGGAGCGATTGATTGTTGCAGAAATTATCCGCGAAAAAATCCTCAACAATACCACCGATGAAATACCTCATTCGGTCGCGGTCGATATCGACGAAATAAAATATCGCGATAACGGCATGATGTACTGCCGGGCGACGATTTATGTTGAGCGCGAATCGCAAAAGGGAATCATCGTCGGCGCTAGTGGATCAATGCTGAAATTAGTCGGTCAACAAGCGCGAACTGAAGCCGAAGCATTGCTGGGTTGTAAAATTTACCTTGATCTATGGGTCAAAGTCAAACGCGACTGGCGCGATGTTGATGGATCGTTAAAAACATTAGGATTTTAGCGCGGAGATTACTATGAAAATTAAAGCGTTGCTCAAGCCGCTGTATCGGTATTTTTTAAACGGACTAATAATCATTGCCCCTGTTGCGCTGACATTAATGATCGTTACAAAAATTTTACAATTTTTGGATCAAATAATCGGCGATTTTATTCCAATTCACATCCCAGGAATTGGCATAATTTCCGGAATCGTTCTAATCATAATCTGTGGATGGTTGTCTTCATATTTTTTTCTTAAAAACTGGATTAGCCACGCTGAGCAGTTGCTGTCATCAATACCATTGGTAAAATCTATTTTTAAGGTTGTCAAACAAATTCAAAGCGCGCTATTCGACAGCAAGCAGTTTTTCAAGGACGCAGTCCTCATACCTTACCCCAAAGACGGTTCCTATGCGCTCGGTTTTATTATGCCGGATTTGAGTGTCGAGTTGAGCCGTTCGCTGCCAGAAAATTATATTTGTGTATTCATTCCGTTTAGCATTAACATGACGACCGGAACAAATTTATTTGTTAAACGTGAAACTGTTATAACGCTAGACGTCACTACTGAAAGCGCCATTCAGTTTTTCTTATCGGCCGGCGCGATAATGCCAAATAATAATATAAGTAAAGCGGGGTAACAGTCATAGAAACCCAGACGGTACTTTTAAAGATATTTATAACATTTATTTTGATATTCGCTAATGGTTTTTTTGTCATGGCGGAGTTTTCGCTTATTCGTGTTCGCCGCACCCGGTTAGAAGAATTGGCTAACGACGGCAATAAGCCCGCCAAAATAGCACTTGGCATGGTGGATGCGCTTGATTCATATCTAAGCGCCACGCAATTAGGAATTACGCTGACCTCACTTGCAATCGGCTGGTTAGGCGAGCCGGCAATCGCCTCATTATTGGACGATTATATTTTTAAATATTTCTTACATTCAAAATTTCTGCTAAGCGCTATCAGCTTTGCAATTGCTTTTAGCGCAATTACCTTTCTCCATGTCGTTGTCGGAGAACTAGTGCCACGGTCACTAGCCTTAAAAAAAGTCGAGCCAATCCTAACAATAATAGTTTACCCGTTGTATTATTTCAAAAAAGCCACTTATTTTATTACCATTATTTTCAACTATTCATCACGGATTATCCTCGGATTGTTTGGTATAAAAGATATCAATGAAACCGACGAAAGCCATTCTGAAGAAGAATTGCGGATGCTGATTTCTGCCTCGCAACGCGATGGAATTCTCGATGATGTCGAAAGCCAAATAATCGATAATGTTTTTGACTTTGCCGATCGTACGGCAATTGAAATCATGGTACCACGTAAAAACATGATTTGTTTACATACCGAAGATTCCATTGAAGCAAATCTGGAAATAATTCGTTCATCCGGCCACACCCGCTATCCCCTTTGTGATAATGACAAAGACAACATTATCGGCATGATTCACATTCGCGATTTATTAGAAGCCACTAACCTTTTTTCAGTTGTCAACGAAGTTAATTTTCATGCCATCAGGCGTGAAGTCCTGATGGTCACACAACATATCGAAGTCAGTGCTCTCATGCAAAAAATGCGTAAACATCGCATTCACTTGGCTATCCTCATAGACGAATACGGCGGCACAGCCGGCCTTGTGACACTGGAGGATATTCTTGAGGAAATAGTTGGGGAAATCCATGATGAACATGATGAAATCACCCTTGACCCGGTTACGATAATCCCTGGTGGTGGATATTTGTTCGCCGGTATGGTTCTATTAGAAGATGTATCGGATATTTTGGATGTAAATTTTGAACAGCACGATGAAGACACGCTCGGTGGCTATCTGTTCGGCGTTCTCGAACGCAAGCCTCAAGAAGGCGACCTAATCAACTTACATGGTTTTCGATTCGAAATATTAAAGACCGAAGATTATCGAATAATGTTGGTTAGAGTTTCGCCGATAGAAAGTTCGGAGTTAGTGAAAGCGGAGTTATAATATGTCTAGCAAACAACATCGCGCCATCATAATCAAAATAACCGATTGGAGTGTAAAAGATCGAATAGTAACTTTTCTGACAGCCGATTGCGGAAAATTGCGGGCAATGAATTACAACGCCAGGTCTCAGTCAAATCGACACAGTGGCGGTCTGCAACTGTTTAATACAGTTGATGTTGAGTTGAATTATTCACGAAGTTTGCCGACTATTAATCAGGTTGATTGCGCCACGTCTCGAAGAGAATTGCGCGAGGATTTTGACCGTTTACAATATTCAGCGCTTATCGCCGAATTAATCGATGCTTTATATCACGAGCATGACAATGACAATAAATTATTTATACTATTATCCGATTGTTTTTCACTGCTATCTAAGCGTAATACCCGCATCGCGGCGCTGGTGTCTGCGCTCCATATTATCGGTCACGCCGGTTATAAGCCGTATTTGAACAGTTGCTTAAAATGCGGCGCCACCATCACTGACCGGTTGCATTTTGATTTTGAACGCGGCGGCGCACTATGCGATAGTTGTAGCCCGACACAATTGCCCCGCTTAGCTATGGATGCCGTCACATTACTTGCAAAATTACAAGCGCTGGAATTGAGCGAAGAGCATAATTTTAGCGTTAACAAAAGCAGTCTTGATGTTGCCGAACGAATCTTATATTCCTATATTACTCATCACATTAACCACAAGTTTAAAGCCTTGAACTTTATTAATTCGATAATCACCGAAGGACAATAGCAACAACTTGATTTCAGGTAATTGTTATTGAATTATTATCGATTTCCATATATAATAACTGTATATTATTTTAGGAGGCGATACCAATGAGCGATATATCTCTGGAAAAACTCGATCTCATCCGCGAGCGCACCGGTTTAAGCTACAAAGAAGCCAAAGATTTGCTAGAGAAGCATAATGGCGACATCCTCGAAGTATTGATTTCATGGGAAGAAGAAAAGCCCACCACTAAAGATACCGTAAATGATTTGATCGGTAAATTAAAAGATGCTTTTAAAGATGGTCAAGGTAAAGCTGCTCCTCATGTTGAAGCAGCAATGCAGTTTTTAAAGGAAAAATACTCAGAGTTACAACTGGATCAACGCGTTGTGTCTGTTAAAGATGAAGCAAATAAACACGCTAATTGTGCAATAGACAAAGCCAAACAATTGATCAGCGAAGGAAAAGTTTCTAAAGTATGCATCAAACATGAGGGAAAATTACTGGTAGAAATTCCTGTTGCTTCTTGGGGCGCTGGCGCTGCAGTAGCCGCGGCTGTACTGATGCCAGAGCTTGCAGTTATTGCAGTTCTCGCAAAAGTATTCAAGCTAGTTGAAGTGGATATTGTTAAGATCGATGGCACTACCGAAAAAATCTCAGTTAATAACGACGAAACAAAATAGTGATTAAAAAAACGCCCGTTAGGGCGTTTTTTTAATCACTATTTGCATTTGTTTTATTAATCAATTTGCTTGGAATAATCGTGCGTTCAGGAATCGGTTGCTTTTTGAATATATTTATTGCCATTTCCACACCGGTTAATCCCATTTCATATGCGTTCTGTGAAACCGTAGCATCAATTATACCGATTTTTAGCGCTGCTAACGCTTCGGGTATTGCATCAACGCCGACAATAAATATTTTATTTGCATAACGCGCTTCGCGTTCGGCATCTGCGGCACCGAGCGCCATATAATCGTTTGTCGCAAATATTGCTTGAACGTCACCATTACGCTCGAGCAACCGCGCAGTTAGCTCTTTTGCCTTTTCTCGATTGCTATCCGCATTTTCATAAGCGACAATCTCCACTCCGGCATCTTTTAGCACTCTCGTTGCCGCAGCTGAGCGCTGATCTTGTGATTCATCGCCCCAAACACCACGGATTATTATTGCGCGGGAAACTTTGCCGGACTGTAATATCGCGTTAGCAGCAATTTCACCGATTTGGTCGTTATCACTACCAACAAATGGAATGATCTCGCCAATATTGAGATAGCTATCAATCATAATTACCGGTATCTTTGCAGCGCGAGCACGCCTCAGCGCTGTTACTACGGCGCTGGCATTATGTGGAGCGATAACTATTGCATCAACTTTTTTTTCGATCGCAGCATCGACCATTCCGGCCTGCTTGGTAAAATCGGTTTCTAGTTCCGGTCCGTCGACAGTCACTTGCAGCTGTTGATATTTGACCGATTTGGCGCCACTAGCTACTTTCTGCCAGAAAGCGGCAGATTTTGATTGTAAAATAACGGCAATATGGAAATTATCCGATTTTTTTATTTGTTCGTTATTTATCTTATACAGATACCATAAATATCCCAATAACAGGATACATACTGCTACAGTGACTGCAACAATCTTTTTCAACATCAACATTCTCCAGTACAATTACTGTATTCATTATAGCACTGCATATTAATAAGTAAAATAAAAACAGCTCAAAATTTGAGCTGTTTTTGTTTTACTATTTTGTAAGCAATTTTTCTGCCTGATTGACGATATTAACAGCCGTCAATCCATACCGTTCTTGCAAGTAGCTTTGCGTTCCGACTTCGCCGAATAGGTCATTTATTCCAATGCGCTTCATCGGCAAACAGACACCATTTTCAGCAATAACTTCGCACACTGCCGAACCTAATCCGTTCATTATTTGATGGTTTTCAATCGTCAACAATGCTTTAGCGCTCTTGGCGTATTGTAACACCAATTCGTTGTCTAGCGGTTTAATGGTGTGCATATCTATTACAGTTACCGAGATACCTTTTGCTGTTAAAATATCACAGGCTTTTAGCGCTTCACCAACACAAACACCACCAGAAGCGATTAAGCATACATCTGCCCCTTCACGAAGAATCTTGCCCTTGCCAAACTCAAACTGTTCGCCTTCGGAATATATCAGTGGCAACATCTTGCGATGTAATCGCATGTAGGTATTGCCGTAATGGGTGGCTGCGGCATTGACTAACGCCCTAAGGGATATTGGATCGCACGGCTCAAAAATAATGACGTTTGGAACGGTACGAACTAATCCAATGTCCTCAAACGGCATATGAGTTCCACCGTTGAATGCCGCTGATACACCGGGATCCGTTCCACAGAGTTTTACATTTTGTTGAGCATAGCAACAGGAAATAAAGAACTGATCAAACGCCCGCCGTGTTGCAAAACAACCAAAAGTATTGGCAAAAGGTATTTTTCCGCCAGCGCTTAAACCTGCTGCAATGCCGACCATGTTTGCTTCAGCAACACCGACATCAAAAGTGCGCTCAGGATATTTTTGCATAAACGGTTTAGTTCCTGAAGCTGCCATCAAATCGGCTTCTAATAGCACAATATTTTCATTAGCATCAGCTAACTCTACTAGAGTGTCAGCGTAGATTGCCCGCATTTCTTTTACTGCCATGTTAGTTTACCTCCGCGTCAAGCAGGGCTATCGCCTCAAGCGCTTTATTATAATCGAATGTCATATTATGACAATCTAACCGACCCTCGGCAAAAGAACAGCCTTTGCCTTTAATGGTATCAAGAATTATCATCACTGGCGCATCGGTTGCTGTTTTTGCCTGAGTAATTGCTGCATCTATCTGAGCATAATCATGCCCGTCGATTCGAGTTGTTGTCCAACCAAATGCCTGCCATTTTTTTTCGATATTTTCTACTCCCATAATATCTTTGGTATATCCGTCGATTTGCATTTTATTGACATCAGTGAAGGCAATAAGATTATTCAACTTGAAATGTGCCGCCGCCATTGCCCCTTCCCAATTTTGCCCCTCGTCAGATTCACCGTCGCCAATAATCAAATAGACTTTTCGGTCAATACCATTCAAGCGGTTAGCCAGTGCCAAGCCTATAGCCGAAGAAATCCCTTGTCCAAGCGAACCGGTCGTCATATCAATTCCCGGTGTCTTGTTCATATCGCAATGGCTGGGAAGATTAGTTCCGCCTTTATTGAGTGTATGCAGCCATTCCTTTGGAAAAAAACCTCTGCTTGCCAAAGTGCAATACAGCGCCGGACCGGCATGACCTTTGGATAACACAAGTTTGTCACGGTCAACCATTTTAGGGTTAGTTGCATCATAACGCATATGACGTTCGTACAACACTGTCAGTAAATCAACTACTGACATCGCGCCGCCAATGTGACCAACGCCGAGAAATCCAATACATTCAATGGTGTCTTTACGAATCTGTTTTGCCTTTGCCGTCAGTACATTCAAAACTTGTTGCTCCATAAATCCTCCGTAAATTATTATAGTGGTATTATAGCACATATTTGCGAAAAGTTTGAAAAATAGTATTTAGAAAACTCTAATTGCGATTAATTTTTGTTGCTTCTTTTTATATTTCGCCATGTTCCTTAAAACTATAGTGACCTTTCGCGGTAAAAATAACGTGATCCAGCACCGGGATGCCCAGCAATTCCCCTGCCTGTATCAATCGAATCGTTATGCGCCGGTCTTCGTCGCTAGGAAATAATTGACCCGAGGGATGATTGTGAGCAATAATTATCGCTGCTGCCCGATCGGTCAGCGGGTCGGCAAATATTTCGCGCGGGTGGACAAGGCTTCGATCGGACAAGCCGATAGTCACGACCCGGCATTGAATGACCTCGTTCGCGCCGTTGAGCGACAAACATAATAAATGCTCTTGACGACGATCAGCATAATGCTGAACAATGCTCATCACATCAACTGGTTTTATTATCCGCTTTCCGTCACATCCTACCCGTCGCCGCATAAATTCCCAAGCAGCAGCAAGTACAGTAGTTTTAACTGCAGCAATTCCTGAAATAAGCTTTAACTGCTCAGCAGGAAATATTCTGCCGTCGTTATTATCAAATACATCCACCACTTGTTTTGCAGCGTGCATGACATCATTACCTTTAGTGCCAGTACCAATAATCGCGGCAATTAGTTCAACATCTGACAAAGATTCCGCGCCACGGGCGATTAATTTTTCTCGTGGTCGATCGGCTTCATCAATTGCTTTTAAGTTTTTCATTACCAAATAACCCGATCTATGTTATCTTTCAGCACCCGTTCGATAAATACTGCTAGCGACATCGTACCAATATCATTCTGACCGCGCTGACGAACGGCAACTTCACCAGTCTCAACTTCTTTATCGCCGATAACCAGCATATAAGGTAGTTTTTCCTGTTGTGCCTGACGAATTTTGTAGCCGATTTTCTCGTTACGGGCATCTAATTCGACGCGAACACCGTTGCTTTTCAACCGCTCGACCACTGTCTGTGAATATTCCAACGCGCGGTCAGTTATTGGCATAACTTTTACTTGAACCGGTGCTAACCAAACTGGAAAAGCGCCGGCATATTTTTCAATCAACAACGCTAAAGTGCGTTCATAACAGCCGATGGAGGTGCGGTGAATAACATAGGGATGTTTTTTTTCGCCATCGCTATCGGAATAGAACATATCGAAGCGTTCTGCCAAAGCAAAGTCTATTTGGACGGTTATCAGCGTATCTTCTTTGCCATGGACATTTCTCGCTTGTATGTCCAGTTTTGGACCATAGAACGCTGCTTCGCCTTCAGCTTCAACAAAATCCAGACCTAAGTCCGTTAATATTACTGACATTTTTTCTTGGGCGGCTTCCCATTGTTCTTTCGTGCCGATGTATTTTTCTGTATTATTCGGATCCCATTTTGAGAAGCGATACGACAAATCTTCTTTAAGCCCCAAGGTATTCATGAAATAGTTAACTAAGTCAATAACACCTTTAAATTCTTGTTCAAGCTGATCAGGCGTACACGCCAAATGTCCTTCAGAAATCGTGAATTGCCGCACTCGTATCAGACCATGCATTTCACCACTTGATTCATTTCTAAACAAGGTAGACGTTTCAGCATAGCGAATTGGCAAATCTTTGTAACTGCGAGTCTTCGCTTTATAAATCATAAACTGAAACGGACAGGTCATCGGACGAAGCGCCAGCACTTCCTCGTCAGTTTCCTCGTTTCCCATTACGAACATGCCATCTTTATAATGTTGCCAGTGACCGGACAATTTATACAAGTCGCTTTTGGCCATTAGTGGAGTTTTGGTAAGTTGATAACCACGACGTTCTTCCTCGTCTTCGACAAAGCGCTGAAGAATTTGTACTATTTTGGCGCCTTTGGGCATTAGCAACGGCAAACCCTGACCGATACACGGGACAGTTGTAAACAGCTCCAATTCACGCCCAAGTTTATTGTGGTCACGAGCCTTGGCTTCCTCGAGCCGCTGGACATACTCTTCTAATTCGTCTTTTTTTGTGAACGCTGTACCGTAAATTCGTTGCAACATTTTATTTTTCTCACTACCCCGCCAATATGCTCCGGCAGTTTGCAACAACCGGAAGGCTTTGACCGGATTAGTTGTCACGAGATGTGGGCCGGCGCACAAATCAACGAAGTCACCTTGCCGATACAAGGTAATAATGGCATCTTCCGGAAGCTCGCTTATCAGTTCTGCTTTATAAATCTCGCCGCCTTTGTTCATTAACCGTAAAGCTTCTTCGCGGGACACCTCAATGCGCTCAAGCGGTAAATTACTATCAATAATTTTTTGCATTTCTTTTTCAATTTTAACAAGTTCTTCCGGAGTAAACGGATTTTCAATATCGAAATCATAATAAAATCCGTTCTCAATGGCCGGACCAATTGCTAACTTCACTGCCGGATATAGTCGTTTAACAGCTTGCGCTAAAATATGTGCCGCGGTATGGCGTAATGCGTTTTTTCCTTCAACATCTTCAAAAGAAAAATATTCAATTTTCGCATCGGCTTGCAATAAATACGATAAGTCTGTTAATTGCCCGTTAACTTTGGCAACTAACGCTTTTTTTGCCAATCCCTGGCTGATTTGTTTGGCAATTTGTAAAAGTGATAATCCATTGTCACAGTCCAGTTCTTTGCCGTCTTTTAATGTTACTTTCATCTTCCCTCCATAAAAATAAAAAAACCTCCAGCCCACCAGGGGCGAGAGGCAATGGCTCACGCGGTTCCACCCTATTCAATTATTTTAATACTTTCATTAAATTAAAGTTTAAAATAATTTCTTAGTTTTCTGTAACGGGAAATCCCGGCGCAAAGTACTATTTTCTTTTGCGCAGCTCAAAAGTGGTAACGCTTAAAATCATGCGATTATCGCTCACAGCTGTTGCGACAACTCTCTGGCGCAGACCTAATAAAGCATCTTATCTTTATCATGGCTTTGTATTATTGTAATATTGTTGAGCCGATATGTCAACATTTGTAAACACAGTTATTATTTTCTATTCTTTTTTTGAACAGCTGCGATTATTGTGCTATAATTGAAGAGAAATAATTCTAGGAGGATTTGTAAATGCCATTAGTAGGAACTAAAGAGATGTTCCAAAAAGCATACGAGGGCAAATATGCCATCGGCGCTTTTAACGTGAACAACATGGAAATCATTCAAGGTATCGTTGATGCGGGTAAAGAAGTCCAAGCTCCGCTCATTCTTCAAGTTAGCGCTGGCGCCAGGAAGTATGCCCGCCATATCTATCTAATAAAATTAGTTGAAGCGGCAGTTGCCGACAGCGGTTTACCGATTGCTTTACATCTTGATCATGGTGATAGTTTTGAACTCTGCAAAAGCTGTGTTGACGGCGGTTTCACTTCAGTAATGATCGATGCTTCACATCACTCGTTCGAAGAAAATATCGCAACTACCAAGAAAGTTGTTGAATATGCTCACGCTCACGGTGTAGTTGTTGAAGCAGAACTCGGACGGTTGGCTGGCGTAGAAGACTCAGTAAACGTCAGTGCTGCTGATGCATCCTACACTAATCCTGAACAAGCCGCTGAATTCGTCTATCGCACTGGCGTTGACAGCTTAGCCATTGCTATCGGTACCAGCCACGGCGCATTCAAATTTAAAGGCGATCCAAACCTTGATTTTGCCCGATTACAAATAATTTCCGATTTATTGCCTGGTTTTCCGCTAGTTTTACATGGTGCATCCAGCGTTATTCCCGAATTAGTTGCCAAAATCAACAAATACGGCGGAAACATGCCTGGCGCACAAGGCGTTCCTGAAGAAATGTTGCGTCACGCTGCCACTATGGGCGTATGCAAAATCAATATCGATTCTGATTTGCGACTGGCAATGACAGCAACCATCCGCGAATACTTTGCTGAGCACCCGGATCATTTTGACCCACGTCAGTACTTAGCACCAGCTCGCGAAGCCATCAAGCAAATGGTTCAGCGCAAGATAGTTAATGTACTTGGCTGCGCAGGAAAAGCATAATTTAGTACAGAGGTTACATACAGAAAAAGACTTTCGTGAAAACGAAAGTCTTTTTCTGTATGTAACTAATTCAGTTTAGAAACCGAAGGACGCGCCGACGAACGGACCGGCAAAAGTCAGCGAATTTGCTGAATTTTCGATAGTTCCACCGTATTGGGTAACTTTATAACCGGCATCAATTGAGAAAACAAAAGCAATTGGAACCGACAAACCAGCTTCATAGGTTAGACGGGTATTACCGTAAGCGCCAGACGCGTAGACAGTTGCCAAAATAAGGTTATACGAAACATTAGCGCCGGCCTGCCAGCCAAAATTATTGCCGGCTATCACTGTTTGGGCATTTTGAACGGTAAGCGCACCGTTAAAATTCTCGACTACACCGGCAAAAACATTGATGTTTGGTAACAATGGAGCTTTGAATACATTAAACATCAAATTTGCTTCTAAGCTGTTATATTGATTTGCTGGTGCTACACTGGCACCGATTTTATCCGTAGTCAACTGGGCGTTAACGGCAAATCCGGCTCCGAGACCCAATGTTGCTCCCAAATCATAAGCAAAGTTATAGTTCATGCCACTGAAATTATTTTGGATCGCCGATGATGGCGTCACCTGACCAAGACCCTTGACTTTTACGTCCACTTCAAAATGCGGGAAACTGTAACTAGTCAACGGCGCGGCCAGCGCCACACTCGACACCAATAGCGACATAATCATCGTAAATAGTACTTTTTTCATACATTTCCTCCTCGTCGTAATCCGAACGCGCTTATTATAGCATATATTGCGCTAACTTTTCGATAACTTCAGTCTGAATACTGAACAATTTTCTCCAACAATTCTTGCATATCTGGCCACAACGGCGCAGAAAATGTCATTTGTTCACCACTGACTGGATGAACAAATGATAGTTCAAAGGCATGTAACGCCTGTCTATTGAAGTCAAAACGATTTTTTGGATTGCCATAGACCCCGTCACCCAAGATTGGATGACCAATATACGCCATATGTACGCGAATTTGATGGGTACGACCAGTGCGTAAATGACATTCAACCAAGGTCAGATCCTTGAATCGTTCGCGAACGAAAAACTCCGTTTCGGCATCTTTACCGTTTTTTTCGACCACCGCCATTTTTTTGCGATCATTGGAATGACGACCAATTTTGGTGCGAATGATCGCCTGGTTTTCGGCAATTGCTCCTTTAACTACAGCCAGATACTTGCGCGACACCTTATGCTCAGCAATTGCAGCGGACAGTATTTTATGAGCGTTATCATTTTTGGCGATAACAATCAAACCTGATGTGTCTTTATCCAAACGATGTACTATTCCCGGACGGATCTCACCGCCGATGCCCGACAAGTCATCCATATGTGCCATGATCGCATTTACTAGCGTTCCGGAATAATTTCCCACCGCCGGATGGACTACCATTCCGGGTGCTTTATTAATTACTGCCAAATGCTCATCTTCGTAAACTACATTCAGCGGTATCGATTCGGCCACTATTTCAATTGAAACTGCATCCGGAACAGTTACCGTTACCTGATCACCAGTAGTAATGCGTTGGTTGCTTTTTTGCGAAACGCCATTAATAGTTATTTCGCCGCTTTTGCAAAGATTTTGCACTCTGGTACGGGATAAATCGGTCAATTGTTCTGCTAGGAAAATATCAATGCGTTTATTGTTATCCAGATCAGTAACTACTAAATTATACTTTTTCATCGTGAGCCTCACAATTTCTATCGCTGGCTCGAAATAGCGATAAAGCCACTAAAGCCGCTCCTATACAAATAGCGCTGTCGGCAACATTGAAGACCGGCCATATTCGAAAATCGATGAAATCGATAACGCTTCCCTGAAGGAGTCTGTCAATCAGGTTTCCCACAGTACCACCCAACAAAAATATCGCTCCTAACTGCATATGCTTTCCGTGCGTAGCTAGACGAGGAAAAAAATATAGCAAAGAAATTGAAGCGATTATTGCGAGTGACGCCAACAACCATATCTGATTTCGCAATATTGAAAATGCCGCTCCGGTATTATACAAAAATGTTATATGAAATAATTTTCCAACTACCGGTATCGACTGCCCCAAATACATGTAACTGACAACTAAATATTTTGTAAGTTGGTCAATTGCAATTATTACAATCGACCAACTTACACATTGAAATCTACTATTCATTTTTGTTCGTTCCCCTTACCAAGACCAACTACCGTTACGGCGCATATCAACAACGTCGAGAATACCGACTACAAAATCGGGCAAGAAAGGAATCTTGTATTTTACAAACAACCCAATGATATACAAAAATATTGCAAAAACGCATACGGCGCCGACAAACCAACCCAAGTTATATGCGATAAACGCGCTTACTTTGTTGTAGCCGATCCGATAAGCATTCTTGACAATCTTGTTACAATCAATCAGTCCCTGCTCGCGCAGACGGTGTTTGATGTGCGAAATTCTTCGCGCTACGCTACCTTTCATACATTCTCTCCAAACTAAAAGTTATAGCGCTTGCGAGCTTGCAGTAATTCCATCCAATGATCAATAAATTGACTAATCCATGGCACTGTTTCAAAATTTGACAATAACCATATTAACAAACCGAATAATGAAGTAATCATAAATCCGTAAAACAAACCTAATAGCGTTCCCATAAGCACATTCCAAAATAGTTGTTCCCACCAGCTATATATCGCCTCTGACCAAAATCCGGAAATCGGATTATAATCAGTAAAATAATATCGGAAAAATTTGCCTATTCCTCGTGAAATAAACTTCATAATTCACCTTCAGTGCTTAAACGAGCCGTTGTTTTCGACAATTGAAACAATTTGCGCAATGTATTTTCCGATGAATGGCACGTTAGATATGGCTAATTGCTGTAGCACATACAAAAACAACGCGAAAACAACAACGGCGCCAAAAGCATAGCCAATCCCGCGAAAAACTCCGGATACGAAATTTATCCAAAATAACTTGCGACTGGTATTCAGATAAGCTACGTACTCCGGTATTTTCAATTCTTCAAAACGGTCTAGCAATGTTTCTAGTTGCGTAGCTATTGCTAACAGTTCTTTTTTGTCCTTGCTATGTTGCTCATCATCATGGATATCTGGCATTTTATCACCTGTGCCAAGGATTATTTTGATTGAATTTATTTTTACAGCGCGAATACATTATACAACATTTGCACAACGACTGCACAATGTTGGATGTTCACTTGATAATCCTACAGTTTCCGAATAAATCCAGCACCGTTCACATTTGGTGCCAGCTGCCGCTTCGACATGTACTACAACTTGAATACCTTCAGGCAATTTCGCATCACTTGGAATTCCCTGATGAAGCCTAACTTTAGAAGTAATGACAAATTCGTGCAAAAATTCTGTCAATGGTTCAAGAATGCTATATTCTTCGTTATCTGCATACAAATCAACTGCCGCATCAAGTGAATGACCAATTACTTTTTCCCGACGCGCTTCTTCTAAGGTTTTCGTCACAGCACTGCGGATTTCCAGTAGCTTGCGCCACTTTTGCATCAACTCCAAATCAAGTTGTTCCGGTTTTGCCGCTGGCCAATTGGTCAACAGAACACTTTCCGGCCGACCAGTCAACTCCGGCAGAAAACGCCATACTTCTTCAGCGGTAAAGCTTAATACTGGCGCGAAAATCACGACTAACGTATTTAGCACTTCGTTCATAACAGTTTGTGCAGCCCGACGTTTGCGACAACCCGGCTTTTCCGTATACAATCGATCCTTAATTATATCTAGATAGATGCCACTCATTTCTACAGCGCAAAAATTGTGGATCGTATGATATAGATTATGAAACTCATACGCGTCATAAGCTGAAACAACTTCATTTTTTACTTGCTCCAGTTCACTTAACGCCCAACGATCCAATTCCGTAAGCTGGTCGTAACTGACTGTGTCTATCAATGGATCGAAGTCATAAAGATTGCTTAATAAGTAGCGGAAAGTATTGCGGATTTTGCGATAGGACTCCGTTAACTGTTTTAATATTTTGTCAGAGAGCCGGATGTCGTTAGTGTAATCGGCAGATGATACCCACAATCGCAAAATATCCGCTCCGAATTTGGCGATAACGTCCTGCGGCGAAACTGTGTTGCCGATAGATTTTGACATTTTTTTGCCTTCGCCATCGACTACCATCCCGTGTGTTAACACAGTTTTGTACGGGGCATTGCCACGAGCTGCCACTCCGGTCAACAATGACGACTGGAACCAGCCGCGATGTTGGTCACTACCTTCAAGATACAAATCTGCCGGTCGAGTTAGTTCAGGGCGTTGCTCCAATACTGCAACGTGGGATGAACCACTATCAAACCAAACATCCATAATATCGGTTTCTTTACGAAAACCGTTAGCAGCCAGACAATGCGGACAACTGAAATCCGCCGGTAATATTTCTGCGGCAGAATACTTCCACCAGGCATCGCCGGTTTCTTTGCCAAACAACTCGGCAACAACAGCAATAGTAGCGGGAGTAACAATGTGTTCACCGCAATCATTGCAGTAAAATATCGGGATGGGTACACCCCAAATTCGCTGCCGCGAAATACACCAATCCTGGCGGTCGGTAACCATATTCGTCATCCGGTCTTTTCCCCAAGCCGGTATCCAGTTAACCTTGGCAATTTCAGCTAATGCCATTTGGCGGAAACCTTCAACCGATGCAAACCATTGTTCAGTAGCCCGATAAATGATCGGTGATTTGCAGCGCCAACAGTGCGCACACGAGTGCCGGATTGAACCTTTTGCCAACAATCTGTTGGCCGCTGCTAATGTTTTGATAATCGGCACATTGGCATCATCAGTTTTCAAACCGGCGTATTCACCGCCGTCTTTGGTAAAACAACCGGCATGATCGACCGGATTGATTACCGGGAGATTGTATTTCTTACCAACTTCAAAATCCTCCTGGCCATGACCAGGCGCGGTGTGGACGCAACCAGTACCAGCTTCTAGTGTAACATGTTCGCCACAAATAACCGGCACAATCCGCTCCAGAAACGGATGATGAAATTTCATACCCTCCAGTTCTGAACCTTTAACAGTGCCGACAACTTCATATTCACCAAGTTTAGCATCTATTGCCACAGTTGCTAACAGCCCGGTAGCAATTAAGTATATTTCTTCACCCACTCGTACCAAATTGTAGTCAAAATCAGCATTGACTGCAATACCGGCATTAGCCGGAAGTGTCCATGGCGTAGTCGTCCAAATAACAGCATATATGGACTGTTTGTCTATTACTGACGGAAGCCTGCCCAAGTCATCATTCAAAAGAAACTTGACATAGAGGGCATGAGATTTTCGTTCAGCATATTCAATTTCGGCTTCCGCAAGCGCAGTCTCACACGTAGCACACCAATAAACCGTCTTTAGTCCTTTATATATATAACCTTTATATGCCATTTCGCCGAACACTTCTATTTGACTGCGTTCATAGCCCGGCAACAGTGTAATATAAGGATTGTCCCAATCTCCAAGCACTCCCAAGCGTTTGAAATCCGCCCGCTGATCATCGACACAACCCAACGCGTATTCCCGACACTGAGCCCGCAGATCCAGAGGGTTCAGCTCATGACGATTTAGTCCTAAAATCTTTATTGCAGCGTGTTCAATCGGCATACCGTGAGTGTCCCAACCCGGAACATATGGCGCACTAAAACCGCGCAAAGACTTGTATTTCACAACAATATCTTTTAACGTCTTATTAAGCGCTGTACCCATATGAATTTTACCATTAGCATAAGGCGGTCCGTCATGTAAAATGAACGACTCGCAGTCCCGATTTTTCGCTTGAATTTGCTCATAGGTTTTCCGGGCATACCACTCGCTAAGAATTTCCGGTTCACGTTCCGGAAGATTACCGCGCATCGGGAACTCCGTTTGCGGCAAATTCAGTGTTTTACTATAATCCATTTTTTCCTCCAGAATCACTTCATAACATTTATTTACCCCGACGGAAATTATTGTTGTTGACGTTGAATATTTTGCAAGTAACGTTTAGCTTGTTCAACATCTTCCCGCATCTGGGCTTTAAGGTCAGCAATAGAATCAAATACTGCCTCGGTGCGAATCATCTTCAGCAGTTGCACTTCAACATATTCACCATAGATCATTTGATCAAAATCAAAGATGAACACTTCCAACCGCAACTTATTGACATCTATCGTAGGACTCATGCCATAATTCGCAACACCAGCATATAATGTACCGGCAATATTAACCCGTGCCACGTAGACACCAAATGCCGGTTCAACTTTGCTCACTGGAAAGTCAACGTTAATTGTCGGATATCCCAAACCGCGACCGCGTTTCAAGCCATCGACAACAATTCCCGACAAAGTATACGCCCGTCCAAGCATTTGCGCGACCCGGTTCATTTTCCCTTGGGCAATCATGTTACGGATTGCCGTACTACTGACCGCGTGGCCATCAAACTGTACTGCTGGGAAAATTGACACGTTCAATCCGGCTTTTCGAAGCAGTTCTGGGCTGCCCTCACCGTTCTTGCCAAAGGTGCAATCCGGTCCGACAAAAATCTCACGCGGTCGCAAATACTTCTTAATCAATTCTGAAAACTCAGAACCGGAAATTTCCGCGAGTTCCTTAGTAAACGGCAAGTCAATAATCGCATCCACGCCAAGTTTTGACAACCGCTGTTTCTTTTCATCACTTGTCAAAATCAATTTTGGTCCGCGCCGCGGATTAATAACTGTTAACGGATGATTGGAAAAAGTCAGAACCACTGCGCAGCCGTTATTTTCCTGTGCTGTAAGCACCATTGCCGAAATTATGTGTTGATGACCAACATGAATTCCATCATAACTACCAATAGTTAAATATATCGGTCGGTCGGTTGGAAATTGCTCCAATTGCGAAAATATTTTCATTTTATCAACCTCAAGCTGTAATCATTTTGCCGCCAGGATATTGCGCACAACTTTTTTTGGTATAAGCATTCCGCGCTCTACACTGGCAATTCCGCAAAAAACGTCCGGCTCACCGACTACAATACACACTTCGGTATCGGATTCGGAAACTGTTTTGCGTATTCCATCTTGGAACAGTAACGCGTTAGCGCTAGATAAGGATACCTTGGGCAGAAAACACTCCAATAATCGTTCAACAGGGGTGATATGTTTTTGGACATTATCAACAACTTGTTCGATAGTCACAGTATTTGTCAATGGGAATTCCCCCACCGCGCTTCGCAACAAAAAACCCATCATCGAAGGTAGATTCATAGCCCGGCCTACATCCCGGCATAGTGAACGAATATAAGTACCGCTTGAACAATTCACACAGATTCTGGCAATATTGCCTTCGACTCCGAGTAACAATATGCTGTCGATGGAAACAGCGCGCTGTTTAATTATAACATCTTGACCGTCTCGGGCATATTCGTATAGTTTTTTGCCATCAACTTTAATTGCCGAATAGATTGGTGGCTGCTGGCTGATTTTACCAGTAAAATCCTGTAGAGCAAGTTGGAGCTTAACTGGATCGATTTCTGGAAGGGTTTGGCAACTATCGATTACCATCCCCGTATCGTCGCAGGTATCAGTGGCGCAGCCAAAAATAATTTCGGTCAAATACTGTTTATCAGTCGGAAAATACTCGATAAACCGCGCTGCACTACCGACAAAAACCGGCAGCACACCGGCTGCCGCCGGATCTAGTGTTCCAGAATGACCGACGCGCTTTGTCGCAGTTGCGCGACGCACCACGGAAACGATGTCGTGTGAAGTCATTCCCGGCGGCTTGAGGATATTTATCACGCCATTTAGCATTTTTTTTTCAGCTGCCTATCTGTTTGGCGAAGATAGTCCTTTAATTCTTCAATAATTTTCGCTTTAATTTCATAAAGATCACCGGTAATGCTAAATCCTGCCGCTCGGGCATGACCGCCACCACCATAACGTTCGGAAAATTTTGCCGCGTTAGAATATTTTAGTCGCAAGCTAAGTTTTATCAGTCGTGGTTTTACTTCTTTGAACAGCACCGCCGCATTACAACCCGTAACCTTACGGGCATAATCAACATAGTTGTCGGAATCATCATCCAATGATACTAATAACTCATTATTGATAGTCAAAACTACAATATGCTCTTCAAATATTTCCAAAGAACTGAGTATTTTGGATAAAGCAATTGTATTCGCAAATGATTTAGATTCTATTGCTTCGTTAGATATTTCCGGTCGCACGCCTTTATCGATCAGTGCCGCTGCGATTCGCATGGTTTTAGAAGTTGTGTTGGAATAGCGAAAACTTCCGCAATCAGTCGAAATTGCCACAAACAAACAATCAGCGACAATTTTGTTAATATTAATGCTTGCTAATCCTAGCAAATCATACAATAACTCACCAGTTGCCGCTACAGTAGTATCGACTAAACACAATATTGACGCGCAACGATTTGAAGCATGATGATCAATGCAAAACAACTGACGATAATCGATTCTGGAGCCTTTTGTCCCGCGTCTGTTTAAGTCGGCGCAATCAATATCCAGAACTATTAGCAAATCACAACTAATACTCTGTCCTGCACAATTTTCTATAGCTTCATAGCCTTCCAAAAAAGTTAGATTTTCTGAAAACGGTTCATTTAAGACCATCCGAACTTTTTTGTTCAGACCAATTAATACATGATAAAGCGCTAGCATCGACCCGATACCATCAGCATCATGGTTTAAATGTGTTGTCAAAACGAAGCTTGTCGCCTCATTTATTGCACAACCAGCACGTCTTGCGTTATTAACTAGTCGTTCATTCATATTCGTTATACCTTATTATTAGCTTCATTCAACAGCCGTTGAATATTTTCGCCAGCATCCAGCGATTCATCCAAATGAAATGCCAATTCCGGCGTAAAGCGAATATTCAACGCTTTGCCAACTGTACTACGAATATACCCCTTAGCGTGATTCAATGCCTCCATGGTACTGGCTCGCTTAGTTTTATCACCCAGTACCGAAAAAAATACTTTTCCCAATCGCAAATCGCGTGAACACTCTACGCGGGTGACAGTTACAAAACCGACACGCGGGTCTTTTAGTCCGTCGATAAGTATACTACTAATTTCCTGCTTGATAAATTCTTGCACTTTCTCTACTCTTAACTGACTCACAATAACTCCTTACAAAAAAGCCTCCTGAATGCAGGAGGCTGATTATTAGATTAGCGTGCGATTTCTTCCATGATGAAGACTTCCAGTACATCACCTTCATGAATTTCGCGGAATTTTGCTAAAACAATGCCGCACTCATATCCAGTGGCGACCTCTTTGACATCATCCTTAAAGCGTCGCAAAGAATCTACCTTGCCTTCATGCAATACAATATTTTCACGAACCAATCGAACACTGGATTGATTAGTAACCTTGCCTTCAAGGACGTAACAGCCGGCAAATATTCCCTTGGATGTATCATACACCTTGCGAATTTCAACTTTACCCTGGATAACTTCTTTGAATCTCGGCGCCAGCATTCCTTTTATGGCAGTCTCAACGTCATTTATTGCATCATATATTACGCGATACATGCGAATGTCTACATTCTTTTCTTCCGCAGCTTTACGAGCGTTATTATCCGGTCGAACGCTGAAGCCAATGATATAAGCGTTGGCAGCTGCGGCCAAATTCACATCTGACTCAGTGATTGCGCCAACAGCAGCGTGTACGATATTAACTCGTACTTCTTCGCTGGTTATTTTTTCCAGCGACTGTTTAAGCGCTTCAACTGAACCCTGAACGTCGGCCTTAACTACGATATTCAGATCTTTTAAGTTTCCATCTTGAATTTGCTTAAACAAATCTTCGAGCGAAACTTTAGCAGTTGACCGTTGTTCGTCCATTCTCCGCTTAGCCGACCGCTTGTCAGCAACAGCACGGGCGATTTTTTCATCTACGCACAAAACAGTGTCGCCGGCATCTGGAACATTGTTCAAACCAAGTATTTCTACTGGTACTGAAGGACCGGCCTTTTTAATACGCTCACCGCGATCGTTGAACATCGCGCGGACATTACCATAAGCAGAACCGGCAATTACCGTGTCACCAATATGCAGGGTTCCTTTTTGAACCATTATTGTTGCTACCGGACCACGCCCTTTATCTAACTGCGCCTCAATGACTATACCTTGCGCCGGACGATTTGGATTTGCTTGATAATCGTTCATTTCAGCGACTAAAAGAATCATCTCTAACAACTCATTGATACCGGTACGCTTTTGCGCTGAAACCGGAACCATGATTGTCTCGCCACCCCAATCCTCGGATTGTAGACCATATTCGGTCAACTGTTGCTTTACTCGTTCAGGATTTGCGCCTTCCTTGTCCATCTTGTTTATTGCAACGATTACCGGTACTCCGGCGGCTTTGGCATGATTTATCGCCTCAATAGTCTGTGGCATAACACCATCGTCGGCCGCTACAACCAAAATCGCTATATCGGTAGCCTGAGCGCCCCTGGCACGCATTGCAGTGAATGCTTCATGTCCCGGGGTATCCAAAAATGCAATTTTCTTTCCATGACAAGTAACCTGATAGGCTCCGATGTGTTGGGTTATCCCACCGGCTTCGCCGGCTACCACTCTTGTAGAACGAATAGCGTCAAGTAATGAAGTTTTACCATGATCAACATGACCCATTACGGTTACAACCGGCGGACGCACCATCAAGTCAGCGGCAGAATCGACTATTTCGATGATTTCAGTCGGATCAGCCTCCGGTGGCAACTCTTCAACAGTCACACCGAAATCTTCGCCAACTACCATTGCTGTTTCCAAATCAATCTCTTGATTAAGGGTCGCCATAATACCATGTTTCATCAATTTCATAATTACTTGGCTGGAGGTTACGCCCATTTTGGAAGCAAATTCGTTTACAGCAATGTTACCAAGAATTTTGATATTTTTGGGGCGAGTATCAATTTTTTGTGTCGTCTGAACATAGTTGGTGCGCTGATTGCGACCGCGATAGTGTTTATCAAGTTTAGTAGCATTTTCTGCGCGTTTATCGCGTTTATCACCGAATTTCTTATTCTTATCGATGACATTATTGCTCTTGCGCGGCGCTTTATTGAGCGCGGCTATTTCAGGCGTTGCAGCCGGTTTTGTCGGACGACGAGTGCTATTGTACTGGGGTTTTGCATCACCGTCTTTATCTTTATCAAACGGCGGACGATTTTGTCCAAACGCCGGTCGCGGACCGCTTTGATACGGCGGACGCTGACCGCCTTGATAACCGCCAGTGCCGGATGTATTGTTACTTTGATACGGCGGCCGCTGTCCGCCTTGATATCCGCCAGTACCGGATGCATTGTTGCTTTGATACGGCGGTCGCTGTCCACCTTGATACCCACCACTTGTACCTGTCGAAGTATTGTTTTGGTATGGAGGACGTTGATTACTAACAATCGGATTACTTTGATAAGGACGGCTGTCCATCCGTCCAGGTTGACAACCTGGCTTTGACGGAATAGTACCGTTCGGATCATAAGGTCGCGGATTGTGATTATATAATGGACGCGTCGGTTGCTCCGGAGGTTTTACAAGCTCAGGTTGTCGTGCTTCACTTGGTAGCTGATGATCCTGAGGCGGTAATTGATCTCGGGACGCGGTATTTTCACCGGAATTCTTAACAACTATCGTCGGCTTAACCACTGGAGCTTCGCTTACGACTTCGACAGGTTTTGTCGGGCTTACTGTATCGGTCACCGATTTTTGTTGCTCCATTTTTTGTTTTTCCTGCCATTCACGCTGTTCTCGAGTCATCGTCGGCGGTTGTGCTGTGGCTACAGCTTGCCGTTCATGAGCATTGCTTAACCGAGCATTGATTTCCAAAATTTTTCGGGAATCATAACGGTGTTTTGTATCTAAACCAATCGTAACACGCCGAACAGGCGCGCCCGGCTGCTGGGCAGTCCGCGTCTCAATTGCCACAGTCTCTGTAGCTTTTGATTCAGTTTTTGAGACTGATCCAGAAAAAACACCGTCTAACAACTTAATTTCATCAGCACTTAAGCTATTCGATGATTTTTTTCCGATAACACCATTGTTTTCCAAAGCCTCTAAAATCAATTTATTCTCGATTTCCATTTTCTTGGCATAGTCATATATGCGCATTTACTGACACACCTCCGAGTCATCCTCGTACCGTTTTAATATCGCTTGCGCGAAATTTCGATCGGTTATTGCGACGGCGGCACGCTGGGCTTTTCCTATAGCGCTTCCCAAACCGTCTTTGTTGGATATTTCAATAAGTTTGACGCGATCACTCGCGCATTGTTTGATAAGTTTATCTCTGGTACTGTCAGCAGCGTCATGCGCCATTAATACCAGCTTCGTTTTTCTTGATTCAAGCGCTGCCAAAACTGCTGTATCGCCGCTGTGAATTTTTCCGGCCTTTTGGGCAAATCCCAACAGCGCAAGGATTTTATTTTCTTTCGTGATTAACAAGCTGCTCCTTTATTTCAACAGTAACAGAGCTCTTTAACGAACGCTCTAACTTTTTTTTACTAATAGCCGTCTTTATGCATTGTTCATTATCACAAACATATGCCCCCCGTCCCGGCGCCTTGCCATTATCATCAATGGCAACTTCACCATCGGGCGTTAAAACTATTCTTATCAGGTCTCGTTTGGGAAATTTGGCGCCGCACCCGACGCATATTCTCTCGGGAATGTGTTTCATCTATCCCCCTACTCAGAGACCTGCGACTCGCTTTTGATGTCAATTTTCCAGCCGGTAAGTTTTGCGGCAAGCCTGGCATTCTGACCTTCTTTGCCGATTGCTAAACTTAGTTGGAAATCTGGAACAACGACTCGCGAAGTTTTTTCGACAGCATTAACCGTTACAGAAATTACTTTGGCCGGACTAAGCGCTCCGGCAATATATTCAGCGACATCTTCCGACCAGCGGATGACATCCATTTTTTCGCCATGTAGTTCATTGACTATCATCTGCACGCGAGAGCCTTTGTGTCCAATACAGGCTCCGACCGAATCGACTTCGGGATTTCTCGAAAATACTGCAACTTTTGAGCGTGAGCCGGGCTCGCGCGAAATTGCTTTAATCTCAACAACCCCTTCTTTTATTTCCGGAACCTCTAATTCCAACAGTCGCTTAAGCAGTCCTGGATGGGTACGCGAAACCATAATTTGCGGTCCTTTAGATACTTTACGAACTTCGAGTACATAAGCCTTAATTCGCTCGCCCAAAACATAGCGTTCGCCGGGTATTTGCTCACTTGGTGCTAAAACTGCCTCGGTACGCCCCAAATCAATATGGACGTTTTTTTGATCAACCCTGCTAATCTTCCCGGACAAAATATCGTTTTCCCGATTGGTGTATTCATCATAGATTACATTCCGTTCAGCATCACGCAATCGCTGAATAATGACTTGTTTGGCAGTTTGTGCTGCGATGCGTCCAAAATCTTTCGGAGTTACTTCCAGATCGATTTCATCGCCTAACGCAAATTTCACGTTGATTTTTTGGGCGCTTGCCAAATCAATTTCAAATTTCGCGTCAACAACAGCGTCCACGACAACCTTAGTCGCAAATATCCGCCAGTCGCCATCGCTATTGACTATCCGAATATTATTTGCTGAGCCAAAATTGCGCTTATAGGCCATAATTAACGATGCTTCAAGCGCTTCAATTATTACTTCGGCGCTAATATTTTTTTCTTTTGCTACTTGCTTAACTATATCAATCAGTTTTTCCTGCATCTTAACCTCAAAATTCAATATGTAGCTTAATTGAAGCAATCTTATCCATAGCTATATGCATGGGATTTTCATCAATAAGCAATTCTAGTCCAGCATCCGTAGCTGAGTTTAAAACTCCAACCAAAGTCTTTTGTCCTTCTATTGGAGCAAAAAACTTTATTTTCACCTTTTTTCCAAAGTTTCGCTCAAAATCGCGAAGCGTTTTTAACGGGCGCTCTAGCCCGGGCGAAGAAACTTCCAAAAAATACTGCTGCGGTATATCTAAAACAGTGTCCAGCAACGGATTGAGCTTGGAACTGACAAAACTGCAGTCATCCATCATAATTCCGCCCGGCTTGTCTAACAGCACTCTTAGATACCAGTCACGCTCTTTTACATACTCAATATCAACCAATTCAAAATCGGTGCCATAAATAATTTCACTAACTAATTCTGCTACTTTTTTTTCAATACTTTGTCTATCCACCGACACTCCTTGGTCATAAGATTAAAGAGTGGGGCATCCCCACTCTTTAGCAAGCGTATATAATAATGGCATAATTATACATTGTAACGGTCTTGCAAGCAAGCAAAACAAGAAAATATTTAGAATAATGTCATTTGATCAGTTTCATCCATGCCGACAAGACAACCGTGAGTACGCATAACTTCAGTAACCGTCTTATTAATTCGCGCTCTGGTTTGCATATCTTCTATGGACGTAAACGGTCGGACATCACGTTCCCGCTCAATATTCAATGCTGCATTACCGCCTAATCCGCTCAACGAGCAGAGCGGCGGCAAGATTTTGCCGTCAACAATTCTAAATTTTTTACAATGCGAACGTTGCAAGTCAACTTGCATAAACTCAAAGCCCCGTAAATACATTTCTATTGCCAGCTCCATTATCGGCATCAAAACTTCTTCCTTGCCACTGATTTCTTTTCCTTTTCGTTCCAGTAGCTCGTATTCGCGTTTTAACCGCTCCAAGCCATTACAGATCATTTCGGCATCAAAATCTTCAGCTTTTACCGAAAATGACGCGGCATAAAACGGCAACGGTTCGTGAACCTTAAAATAGGCGATACGAAAAGCCATCATAACATACGCTGCTGCGTGGGCTTTCGGAAACAGATACTTTATTTTGCGACAAGACTCAATATACCAGTTCGGGACTTTTGCCGCTTTCATTGTTTCCGCGTCCAGAGCACTAAGTCCTTTGCCTTTGCGGACGTTTTCCATTATGGTAAAAGCGTGTTTTCGCTCTAAACCTTTATCAATAAGATAAATCATTATATCGTCTCGTGCGGAAATGACTTCGCCGACTTTGGCGGTTTTACTAACTATTAAGTCCTTAGCGTTTCCCAGCCAAACGTCGGTACCATGAGAGAATCCGGAAATACGCACTAACTCACTAAATTTTTTGGGATTGGTATCGCGGAGCATCTCCCGAACGAATTTTGTGCCAAATTCCGGAATTCCGAATGTCGCCACAGTTGAACCCAACAACTGCTCCGGGGTTAGGCCGACCGCCTCAGTCGAGCTAAACAAACTGAGCGTGAGGACATCGTCAAAGGCCACGCTATTGGGATCGATACTCGACATTTCACTTAGGTCTTTGATGATCGTCGGCACGTCGTGACCAAGGTTGTCTAGCTTTACTAAAGCATCATGAATAGAATGATAGTCAAAGTGAGTTGTGATTATGCCGGTGTCCTTGGCTTCGGCCGGATATTGCACCGGAGTAACGTCAAATATTTCCATATCATAGGGTACGACCATCAAACCGCCCGGGTGTTGTCCGGACGTGCGTTTAACACCGACGCAGCCTTCGGAAAATGAGGCGATATAGGCTTCGCTGGCGCTAAACCCCTTCTTTTCAAAGTACTTTTTTACAAAACCATAAGCGTTCTTTTCGGCCACTGTCGAAATTGTTCCAGCCCGAAATACATTTTCTTTTCCCAATAATTCCTCGGTGAATTTATGAATCTTCGCTTGATATTCGCCCGAGAAGTTCAAATCAATATCCGGTGTTTTATCGCCTTCAAAGCCCATGAACACGGCAAAAGGAATGTTGTGTCCATTTTTTTGAAAAACAGCTCCGCAAAGGCAATTTTTATTCGGTAAATCAAAACCGTTTGCCACACTACCGTCAATAACAAATTCACTAGTTTTACATTTTGGACACAGCCAATGCGGCGGCAACGGATTAACCTCGGTAATCTCGGTCATCGTAGCCACAAAAGATGAGCCAACTGAACCCCGTGACCCGACTAAATAGCCGTCCTCGTTGGATTTTCTTACCAGTTTGTGGGCAATGAGATATAAAACCGCGTAGCCGTGACCAATTATTGAACTAAGTTCAAAATCCAATCGCTCACGGACAATTTCCGGCAATTGCTCGCCATATTGCAATTTTGCATTATCGAGAGCCATCTGCTTAATTTCTTCTTCAGCGCCAAGAATTTTTGGCGGAAACAATTTGTTTGGTATTGGCTGAAGTGTTTCAATAGAATCAGCAATCAAATTAGTGTTAGTAACGACCACTTCAAAAGCTTTGGCTTCACCAAGATAGGAAAATTCTGCTAACATTTCTTTAGTAGTTCGAAAGAATAGTGGTAATGGCTGACTACCATCTTCCATACCTTTAACGGCAAGAATTATGCTGCGGTATATTTCATCTTCAGGATTGAGAAAATGCGCGTCAGTTGTTGCCAATACAGGTTTGTTTAGCAACTCGCCAAGCTTAACTATCTGAGTGTTAAAGGACTGCAAGTGTTCATAATTGCGCGCTTGACCTTTACGAATCATAAAGGAATTGTTAGCCGTTGGCTGAATTTCCAAATAATCATAAAACTCAGCTATCCGTTCGATTTCAGCAGCGCTTTCACCGGTCGCGATTGCGGTAAATACTTCTCCGGCTTCACAGGCGCTCCCGACTATCAACCCATCGCGATACTTTTCAATGTCCGAATTAACATCCGCGGTCGCTTTTTGTAACGCAATAAGTGTGAATCGGAAATCAACTTATACAGATTTTTTAGACCGACTGTATTCTTTGCCAGAATAATAATGTGATAAAGATGCGCCTTAGCATCATCAATTGACTCATCGTGAACAAGATAACCCTCGATCCCGTAGATTACTTTAATACGATGTTCAACTCCTGCATCTAGCGCTGACTTATTATACTTAGCAGCCGCTCGAGCTGCATCCGGAAAAGATTGCGCCACTCCGTGATCGGTAATTGCAACGGCTTTATGCCCCCAGCGTGCTGCGGTACTGACAATGTCCGTAGCCGAAACTGTAGCATCCAAAGAACTCATTTTACTATGACAATGAAATTCCACCCGCTTATGCTCGCAGTCGTCAATTCGTAATGGCTTTGGCGGTAAAACGGTAATTGATTTTGGCTCCATAACCAAGCCGCCGCGGCTGTCGTATTGATCACGTTTGATATCACCAACAATTCTTACCAGTAGTCCTGTTTTAATTCGATCAACTAGCCCGTCATCATCTTTGTTGGCTCTAATAAATATCTTACAATTCAACGCTTCGCTATCGTCTACGACCGAAAAAAGTATAATTGTCGCCTTGTTGGCAGTTTTTCTCGATTCCACTTTGAAAATTTTGCCCTCAATCGCGACATTAGACGATTCGTCACGAATTAATTCCAAAATCCGTTTTGCGACGACCTTGCTGGGCTTGCCGAATAATTGGACGGAACTTTTTGGCGAACTTTTGCCGCTAACCTTGTCATCAAACGAAATAGAACCGGCTTCAGCTTCAGAAGCCCGCAAATCTTCTTCTATCATATTATTGTCTTCGGGTAATTCTTGTACAACAATATTTATTTCAACACTATCTGGAGAAACATGATCGGTATGCTCAACTACGAATTGTTTTATCAACTCAATAGTTTGATTATCATACAGTAATTTTTCAACAGTATCGTTATCGACAACAATCATAATTTGGTTATTTTGAACATTAATTGCAGCAGTAACAAGAGAACGCCAAACAATAGCCGGAAACTCAACTCCGGCTTCGTTTAGCATCTCATGTGGCTGACTTGCGAAAACATTATAATTGATTTTTTCTGACTGCCCGATTTCGAATACTACTTGGTTAACACCAAGCAATTTAGCTAACGCTAACGAAATTGTCGAAAGCTGTTCAGTATCTATTGATTCTTGGATTAGAACGTTCAAATACAAGGATCCTGTTTTTTCATCAAACGAAACTGTTTGCAGTGCGCCTTCTTGAAAAGTTTTTTTAATTGCCTCGGGGATACTTAATTTTGCAAGAAATTTCAAATAATTACTCATATTCACTCTTTACGTAATTTCGCTGCTTAGCACGCGCTGCTTTTATCAATAAATCTACCCCAGCAACTTTCGGATATCGTCAATAAAGTTCTCGACCGCAATAAAATGCACTTCACCGTTCTTACGTTCTTTAACTTCCAAAAGACCTTCATTGATTGCCTTGCCGCCAACAGTTATTTTCAGCGGATAACCAATCAAGTCTGCGTCCTTGAACTTTACACCTGGGCGCTCATTGCGATCATCTAGCACAGTCTCAATACCGTTATCGCTAAGTGTCTTGTATATACGCTCGGCAATCGTCATTTGTTCGGCATCTTTAGCACTTATTGGCACAACTACAGTCTGATAAGGCGCGATACTGACCGGCCAAATTATTCCGTTACTATCATGACATTGTTCAATAACTGCGGCCATCGTCCGTGAAACGCCAATTCCATAGCACCCCATAACCATCGGCTTGGCTTTCCCAGCTTCGTCTAAGTAAGTTGCATCGAGAACTTGCGAATACTTTGTCCCGAGCTTGAATACTTGACCTACTTCTATGCCGCGGGCATATTCCACCGGTTCTCCGCAACGCGGACAGGGGTCGTTAGCTTTAATCAAACGGATATCCGTGACAATATCTGCCTTAAAATCTCTTTTAGGATTAACGTTAACATAGTGTTTATCGGTTGCATTCGCGCCAGTAACCGCGTTATACATATTCATTACGCTACTATCTGCGACTATTTTCACAGCTTTTAAACCGATTGGTCCGATAAATCCGCTAATACTATGCATATCTTCGACTATTGCCCGCTCCGTAGCCATGTCCAGATTCAAACATCCCAAACTGTTTTTGAGTTTAATATCGTTTACCTGATGATCACCACGAATCAATACCAGTACCGGACCTGTTTCGGTATGATAGGCAACGGACTTTATTAAGCGGCAATTTTCGACGTTTAAGAATTCTGCCACTTCAGCGATTGTTTTTACGTTTGGCGTATCCACTATCTGCAATGCCAATTCAGTTTCAACAGGCATAACGATAACCGCCAACTCAGCTTTTTCATCATTAGCAGCGTAAGAACACTGTTTGCAGAAAACGACACCGCCTTCACCAGTTTCACACAACGCCATAAACTCGTGTGAACCGCTACCGCCGATTGCCCCGGAGTCAGCCTCGACCGGGCGAAAGTTCAATCCGCAGCGGCTGAATATTTTCGTGTACGCGTCGAACATCTTCTGGTAATTTATTGCCAATCCGGCAACATCTTTATCAAATGAATAGGCATCTTTCATAATAAATTCACGACCACGAATTACCCCGAAGCGCGGACGAATTTCATCACGATATTTGTTTTGGATCTGAAACAAATTAAGCGGCAATTGCCGATAAGAGCGTACGTCCATTTTCACCAAAGTAGTAATCATCTCTTCATGCGTAGGTCCAAGACAAAACATCCGGCCGTGCCGATCACTCAGACGCCACATCTCGTCGCCATATACATCCCAGCGCCCCGATTCCTGCCAGATTTCGGCTGGTTGGGTTATCGGCATTAAAACTTCTTGTGCGTCCTCGGCGTTCATTTCTTCACGCACAATGGCTTCAATCTTCCGCAACACCCGAAGCGCCAATGGCAAATAACTATATATTCCGCCGGCCGCTTTGCGAATATAACCGGCACGCATTAATAATTGGTGACTGACAATATCGGCCTCCGCCGGAACTTCACGCAAAGTAGGCGCGTATAATTTACTTGCTCTCATTACAAATCCTCTCGATTTCTTTAAATAATTCGTCTTCCAATTCGGCTTCCGGCACTTTTTTGATCACTTCACCCCGGCGAAAAACAATACCATATTCAAGACCACCGGCAACACCGACGTCAGCTTCACGCGCCTCGCCCGGTCCGTTTACCACACAGCCCATAACTGCGACTTTTATCGGGATAGTAATGCCTTCTAACCGCCGTTCTATCCGTTCTGCCAATCCAATCAAATCAATATTCGTCCGTCCACAGGTCGGACAAGATATTAATTCCGGACCATATACCTTCATACCCAGCGATTTCAATATTTCATTTCCGGTTTTCACTTCTTGTACCGGGTCGCCGGTTAATGACACACGAATTGTATCGCCAATACCTTCGGCAAGTAATGCGCCAATACCAACTGCCGATTTTATCACCCCGGACTTCAACGTTCCGGCCTCAGTAATTCCGACATGCAGCGGGTAGTCGCACATTTGGGCCATATTGCGATAAGCCGCGATGGTTAATGGCACGTCGTGCGCTTTTAATGAAATCTTGATAGCGTAAAAATCACATTGTTCGAGCAATCTAATATGCCCAAGCGCGCTCTCGCACAGCGCCTCAGCCGTTGGGCGGCCGTATTTTTGCAAAAGTTCCTTTTCCAACGAACCGGCGTTAACGCCGATTCGGATTGGAATGCCATGCTTCTTGGCGCTAGCCACTACTGCTTGAACATTTTCCATGCCGCCTATATTTCCCGGATTAATTCGCAGACCATCAATGCCATTTTCTGCCGCTCTGAGCGCCAATCGATAATCAAAATGGATATCGGCAACTAGCGGAATATGAATTTGCTTACGAATCGCGGTAATAGCTTCGGCTGCTAACATATCCGGAACAGCAACTCTGGCAATATCGCAGCCACAAGCTTCCATCCGTTTAATCTGTTCAACAGTTGCAGCAACATCGTGCGTTTTGGTATTGCACATCGACTGCACCGACAGAGGTGCTCCGCCGCCGATTAACACATTTCCCAATTTTATTTGCCGGGTCAAGCGTCTGCTTGTCGTATCCGGTCCAGATTCAACCATCTTACTTCTTACCTCTTACTTCTTACGTCAACGCCTAATTAAATATGTTTAATCGCGCAACATCTTGAATCGTTGCAAACAAAAATAACGTCATCAACAATGCAAAACCAATTATTTGAATTTTTTTCAGTACCGCTCCGGGCAACGGTTTACGCCGGATTGCTTCGATTATTATGACAATAATATGTCCACCGTCGAGCGCCGGTAACGGCAATAAATTTATTATCCCTAAGTTTATACTCAGAAAGGCTGTGAACTGTAACAAGGCTGCCATTCCGCTTTTGGCTACCTGACTTGTCATATCGATTACTCCGATTGGTCCGGCTAAATCAGCCGGAACTTTCCCGGTAATCATTTGATAAAATCCGCTCAAAATTAATCCGGCAACTTCAATTGGTGTCGTTACTGCCAACTGCGCTGATTTTACAAATCCCGGATACTCTACGTCAACTTTCGGCGATACGCCGATGATTGGCTTACCAGCTTTGCTATCAAATTGCGGCACTACATCAATTACCAGCGGTTTTCCATTTCGCTCGACAGTTAGATGCACGCTCTTGACACCATTTGTTTTTAGCGTTTCAGTGAACGCGGTCCAAGTTGAAACATTATTACCGTTGACTGCGGTAATTTTATCGCCAACATTAATTCCGGCATGATAGGCGGCTTTTTGTCCATCAACAGCGCCAATCATTGGTTGATCATGAAATTGAGGAATTCCATAGGCAAAAAATGCAACGAACAACAGTAGTACCGGCAACACAAAATTCATTAGCGAGCCGGTAATTATGACCAAAAATTTCGCCCATGCCGGTTTTGTGCAAAAACCACGATCCGAAACATTATCATCACTGTCCATTCCGGCGATTTTATTATAACCGCCGAGTGGAATTAGCCGTAACGAATAGCGGGTTTCTCCACGCGTAAAGCTTATCAGCTTCGGTCCGAAGCCAATTGCAAATTCATCAACCTGCATTCCGGTTAGTTTCGCTGTAACAAAATGCCCCAGTTCATGAAAAAAAACTAGGATACCAAAGACCAGTATTACTGCAACGGTTGAAAACATTTAATCACCATCATTCTCTGTAATATATTTTTCTGCAAATTGTCGCGCTTGGGCATCAGCCGCAAAAATAACATCCAATTCGTCATCGTCGGCAATCGCTATATTGGCAAGGGTTTGTTCAATAACTGCCGGAATATCAATGAATCGGATACGCTTATTGACAAAAGCCGCAACCGCAATTTCATTGGCGGCATTAAACACGCAGGGCGCTACCCCGCCGGCGGTTCCGGCTTGATAAGCCAATTTTAAACACCGAAAATTATCCATATCCGGTCGCTCAAAAGTCAGTCCATTCAACGTTAATAAATCCGTAGCCGGATAATGGGCTTTGCTGCGATCCGGAAAGGTAAACGCGTATTGAATCGGTAAGCGCATATCCGGCAACCCCATTTGGGCAATAATACTGTTATCGACAAATTCTACCATCGAATGAATAATGCTTTGACGATGGACGACAACATCAACCCGATCGAGCGGCACATCGAACAACCACCGCGCTTCGATTACTTCTAGTCCTTTATTGGCAAGCGTTGCTGAATCAATAGTGATTTTGGCCCCCATCACCCAATTGGGGTGTTTTAACGCCCGCTCTAATGTCACTTCTTGCAACTCAGTGGCGCTCATTCCAAAAAAGGGACCACCTGATGCTGTCACTATTAAGCGTTTAATTTGACTACGATTTTCGCCGTTTAAGCTTTGAAATATCGCGCTATGCTCGCTGTCGACAGGCACTATTGAAACATTATTATTCCGCGCAGCAACGGTTACAATCCTGCCAGCGGCAACCAAAGTCTCTTTATTTGCCAAAGCGATATTTTTTTTGGCTTCAATGGCTGCAATAGTCGGGCGCAGACCGGCAAACCCCACCATCGCGGTTAATACAGTATCAACCGTATTATGCGTTGCAGCCGCTAACAATCCGGATAAGCCACCGAGGATTTTTGTTTTTCCGGAGTAACGCGCTCGCAATTTAGCCGCTGCGACTTCATCGGTTAATACAGCTAATTCCGGCTGAAATTCAATAATTTGCTTTTCAAATAAATCGATATTGGAATGCGCCGACATCGTTTTAACAGAAAATAATTCGACATTGTTTCGAATGATATCCAGCGCTTGAGTGCCAATCGAACCGGTACTGCCTAAAACAGCGATATTCTTCATCTTATACTACCTATTTTTCCCTCTCAAATCTACCTGACTACTCGTTCATCCCATGACGATTATCGCGACAAAATAATACACCATCGGCACTACAAACAATAAACTATCAAACCGATCCAACACGCCGCCATGACCAGGAAAAAAACTTCCTGAATCTTTGACATTACAGAACCGCTTCATTGCTGATTCGGCAAGATCGCCTAACGGCGCCACAACAGCAGCTATTGCACCGATAACCGCGCCACAATATAGCGGCAATCCCAATCCCCAAACTGCTAAAGTAGTGACCGCTATTGCTCCAATGCCACCGCCAATTACACCTTCCCAAGTTTTGCCCGGACTAATTGTTACATTTAATTTAGTCCTGCCAAACAGCCGACCGGTAAAATAGGCAAAACTATCGCTAGCCCAAGTGCCGATTAATGCCAACCACAAGTACGCTGTGCCGGGGTTTAGTTGAAAATATTTGTAATTGTAGATAGTTTCATTATCAATAAATCGCAATTCTACAAAATGCGAAAATAAGAAAGACACATAAAAAAAGCCGAACACTGTGGCAACACAGTCACCGATAGAAAATTTGCCGCTCGTGAATACCACCTTTGCCAACAAAAACACAATGGCAAAAAACAAAATGAACTGGTACTCGGTATTATTGGCGTAACGGGCAAATACCATTGACAAGACAATCAGCACCGAGCCAAGCGAGGTGCAAATTTTTACTCCGGCTTTTCGAAACATTCGCGCCAATTCCATCCAGGCAACTAATGCCAACACCGTCAGCGCCATAATAAAAACTAGTCCGCCATAATTGATGATGAAAATCGCCAGGGCAATTCCCACGATTGCAGTTAGTGTTCTAGTAAGCAACATCATAGACCTCCAAAGCGTCGATTGCGATTTTGAAACTCGAGAATAACTTCCATCAACCGTTGCGGAACAAAATCCGGCCAAAAAATATCCACAAAAATCATTTCTGCATAAGCAATTTGCCAAAGCAGAAAATTACTCACCCGAATATCTTTACTGGTTCTAATTAATAAATCGACATCCGGGAAAGCCGGAGTATATGTAGCTTCAGCAAAAACTTGCTCATCAATCTTATCAATTGAAAGCGCTCCGGCAACTACGCGCTCAGCAATTGTTTTGGTTGCACGGACAATCTCGTCCCGCCCGCCATAATTGAGCGCAATATTAAAAATCATTCCACTGTTTTTGGCAAGAAAGTTTACATCATAGCTGATTTTATTGCGGATCGTCTCGGAAAATATTGAGGTATCGCCGATAAATCGCAAGCGAACATTGTTTTTATCCAGTTCAGGTAACTCGTTGTCTAAGTATTGTGTAAGCAACAGCATCAGATAATCAATTTCTTCTGCCGGTCGTTTCCAATTTTCAGTTGAAAAAGCGTACACCGTCAGCATTTTGATGCCAATATTCCCGGCTGCGCGAACAATATCCCGCAAGTTTTCGCTGCCTTGTTTATGTCCAAAAGACCGTGGCAAACCGCGTTTATTTGCCCAGCGTCCATTTCCGTCCATAATAATTGCCAAATGCTTTGGCAGAGCGTTTAAATCAAGCTCGGCTGCCGAATATTTTTTCTGGCGCGAGAAAAAATTCTTAAAGATCGAAATCATATTTTCCTCCGCATAACGGTTAGTCATTATAACAGAAATTGACGCAAAAAAAAAGAAAAGGAGCCTTTCGGCTCCAAATCAAATTATCTTTTTTCGCGAATACGAGCGGCTTTACCGGTTAATTCACGCAAATAGTACAAGCGCGCGCGTCGGACAATACCGCGACGAACAACTTCAATGCGCTCAACCCGCGGCGAATGTGTAGGAAATGTACGTTCCACGCCAATTCCATAGGTAACACGGCGAACAGTAAATGTCTCACGAATTCCGCCGCCATTCCGTTTAATGCACACGCCTTCAAACGCTTGCAAACGCTCACGCGTTCCCTCGACGACTTTTACCATTACCTTCAAAGTATCTCCGGCGCGAAACGCCGGTAAGTCGGTACGCAATTGTTCTTGATCCAACAATTCGATTAAATTCATTTTGCCTCCTGCATCATAGATGTTCTTGGCAGGCGCACCCATCCAGAGGACCATCCGTATATAGCAATAGTATTATATTACACTGCCAATATTTTGACAAGAAAAATATTGCAGATAAATATTGCAGAAAAATATTGCAGTGATCAGTGTTTAATCAATTGTGATCGCGAATCTTTACTTCTTTTCCGTCCAGAACTGATTGAGTACCGTCTGCGTCTCATTCGGCGCAGAACTAATCAACTCATTCCAGGACATGCCTTTTTGTGCTTGCAGCTGAACCATAGCCGCCATAAGGCTGTCAATTTGCGTTGATAATAACCGTTTTCCGTTACCGGCTTCGATTGTCTCAATTTTGTTGCCGTCGCCTTGGTACCAATACCATATCTCAACTTTGTCAGTTGTTCCCCCTGTTGATATTATCAAATTTTCATTAACTCTAGAAATCATCAACTGTAAATCAGTAGCGCCAAATTTAGCAAGGTCATTAGTTCCTGAGTATTCTGCAACTGAATCCTGCCCATCGCCTATGTTGAAAATATATGTATCGTTATCTGCTCCACCCACTAAAAGGTCGTGTCCTTTCCCTCCAATGAGTGTGTCATTCCCTTCGTTCCCCCTAAGATTGTCGTCACCGTCGCGTCCGTCAATCACATTGTCATGATAATTACCATAAATCATATTCGAAAGCTCGTTTCCGGTACCGTCAACGTTAAAATTTGCTGTCAGTTGAAGTTCCTCAACATTGGCTGTAAGCGTATAATTTTCAGAAGCAACGACTATGTCATAACCCTCTCCCGCTTTTTCTATTACGGTATCGCTTCGATCCGCCCAATAGGTGTCGCTCCCGGTTCCGCCACGCATCTCGTCCGCTCCATCTCCACCGATCAGAGTATCATTTCCGGCTCCGCCAACCAGTATATTGCCGCAATTGTTTCCGGTCAATATATTGTCCAGTTCGTTGCCAATAGCGACTCTTGCGTCTCCACTGATCTGAAGATTTTCCAAATTATTCCCAAGTGTATAATCAACCGACGAGAAGACGGTATCAGTTCCTTCGTTTTGATTTTCGAAAACCAGATCGCCTGTATTATCCACAAGATAATA
Source organism: Bacillota bacterium (assembly GCA_037129925.1). Lineage (GTDB taxonomy): Bacteria > Bacillota > Negativicutes > JBAXTZ01 > JBAXTZ01 > JBAXTZ01. The sequence continues at coordinate 45,728 of JBAXTZ010000002.1, read as the reverse complement.
ATCATTGCCGGAACCGCCATACATTTTATCCTCACCAGCGCCTCCGTCCAACCAGTCGCGCGCGGCTCCGCCGATCAAAGTATCGTTTCCTTCTTTTCCGTATAAATTGTCGTTACCCATACCGCCATCAATTGTGTTGTCGCCTGAATTGCCGTTAATATAATTGTCGAGTTCATTCCCCGTTCCATTGATATTCCCTAACCCTGTTAGCTTTAGTCCCTCTAGGTTTGCAGCTAATGAATAGCTTATTAAAGTCTCAACTAAGTCATTCCCCTCGTTGGCAACTTCGATAATCTTATCATTTATGCTGTCGACTACATAAGTATCATCTCCGGCTTTTCCGCGCATTTCATCATCGCCTGTTCCGCCGTCAAGATGGTCGTTGCCGTCTCCGCCGATCAAAATATCGCTTCCAGCAAAGCCAAACAGTGAATCAGCGCCATATCCTCCCCCACCGTCAATGATGTTTTTCCCGGAATTTCCGGTAATAATATTGGAAAGAAAATTGCCAGTGCCATTAATATCATCCGTTCCTGTAAGCGCAAGGTCTTCAAGCCCATTTCCAATCGAATAGCTAACCGACGAAAACACCTTGTCGTAACCTTCGTCTGTTTTTTCACCGACAGAATCACCAACGTTATCGACATAATAGACGTCATCACCTTTACCACCGATCATCACATCGACGCCTTCTTTCCCGTCCATGATATCCGCGCCGTCTTGTCCAATCAACACATCTTTACCCGCTGTTCCTGTCAAATTATCGTTACCGCTTGTTCCTGTAAAAGATTCCACGTAAACACAATTGGCCTCGATAAATTTTTTGTCGACAAAAGTACTGTCGTTAAACTGTACTTTTTCAATCTGAGCGCCAGCGTTAGAAAAATGATTTTTAACTGTTATCGAATTTGATGCAGATGCATAGTTGTCCTTGTAAGTTATTATCAAATCGCCTGTTATAGTCCTATAAAAAACAATACTATCTATTTTGTTTCCCAAAAAAATTATTGCGTCTTCATCGTTTCCTTGGACCGCGTCGTACTTCTCATAAATAGTGTCGTTGCCATCATAACTGAAATAATACTGATCTTTTCCCAGACCACCTGAAAGCTGATCATCTCCTTTCCCTCCGAGAATTCTATTATCCAGTTCATTACCAATTATTTGGTTATCAAAACCATTACCATACGCAGTTTTCGCGGCGCCAATAAGCACCAGATTTTCAACATCGCTTGCCAGCACATAATCAACCGACGAAATAATGGTATCCGTACCTTCACCGGCATTCTCAACAACTTTGTCACCAGCGTTATCGACGAAATAAATATCGTTGCCTTTGCCGCCTGCCATCGTGTCGGCGCCAATCTGACCGTCGAGTTTGTTGTCGCCGTCGTTGCCGGTGAGGATATTGTTAAGTTCGTTACCGGTCGCATTGATGGCATCGGTTCCAATCAGGGTCAGGTTTTCGAAGTTAGCGCCGAGCGTATAGGACATCGAGGCCTGTACTGTATCGATGCCTTCGCTGTCGGCTTCGAACACCCGGTCAAAACCGTTGTCGATGATATAGGTATCATTCCCCTTGCCGCCGAGCATGGTGTCGATACCCGCGCCGCCGTCGATGATGTTATTACCGTCGTTGCCGACGATGCGGTTATTCAGTTCATTACCGGTGGCATTAAGATTATCTTTGCCCAGCAGTTCTAGTTGCTCGACGTTGTCAGCCATTATTAGACCGTTTTCCTCTTTAGTCAGACTGATGGTCGTTCTGACAGTATCATAGCCGCCATTGGCAAGCTCGATAACCTTGTCGTTCTTGTTATCGACATAATAGGTATCGTCGCCGGTACGGCCTTCCATGATATCCGCGCCTTTTTTGCCGTCGAGAACGTTGCCTCCAGCGTCACCGACTAATCGTTTTTCGATTATCCTATCTCCGTTGCTGTCGGTATCATTATCGTCTAAATCAGTGCCAGTTACATTCGTCAATCCTGGAGTGTTGCCTGGACGGTATATGAAATGATGTTCATTCAAAGCTTCCTGACTGATATTTCGCAAAGCAACGCTGCGGCGCAGCGGGTCGGTCTTGATCGAAACCACAGTAAATATCATTTCGTTACAGGTAAGTTTTGAAAAGCTCAGTTGGGAGAAATCGGTCGCGCTGGGAATTTCCGATAAATCGACAACGTCAATCACCTCGCCGTTTTTGCCGATTTCGAAATCCCAAATCGCATTTTGCAGGCCGCCGCCTTCTTTCAACACAAACCGGTCGGCTCCTGCTTCGCCGTATGCTCCGGCATTCTCAATTCGCTCCTTGCCATGTTCGTCGGTATATTTATATCTGCTCATAAGATTGTCGCCCTGCAGATAAATCACATCATCGCCGTCACCGCCGTGGATAATATCGTCGCCGGTTCCGCCAATCAACACATCGTTTTTTTTGGTTCCAAAAACAATGTCCGTATTTCCGCCACCCCAAAAGCGTAGTTGCTGACCTAGTCCATCATATGAAATTAGTTCAGTCTTCTCGCTTCCAAAGGCATAAGCCTCACTGTTGAGGATGTCATTAACAGTAACACCCTCCGCCGAAACGCAAACATTCAGATTATTGGCAAGCGTCGTACCGAAGCTTGTTGCGGTTATGTTCTTCAACAATATCGACTGGCCGTTACTGAATGCCAGCCGGGTATCGGCGCCGGTCTGGCTAACCGTCATCGTCGCAAGTATTGCCTTGTCAAAACCGGACAGTACCAGTTTGTCAGCGCCGATAGCAAAATCAGCAACGGTGTCGCAGCAATTGTCGTTGCGTTCGATAATGAAGCTGTCGTTTTCGCTGCCGCCAATCAGGATATTGTTGCCTTTGCCGCCGAACAACGCGTCATTCCCACCTTCGCCACTCAGGGTATCATTGCCGCGGCCACCGGCGAGGACGTTGTTGACCGCGTTGCCGACCAGCGTGTCGCTGCCTTCGCCACCGACGATGTTTTCAATTGTGCCGGGGTTCTGGATGGTCAGGGCTTTACCGGCTACTGTCGCGGCGCCGGTCGAGATATTAACGATCGCGCCTTTGGATAACGCTGCAATGTTGATGGTGTCGTTGCCGCCGTCGGTATCGTTCAGTGTCGCATTGTGTCCGGGTGTTCCGGCGAGGTTTTCGTATTCGTCGGTGTAATAGTATGTATCATTGGTCAAAGCGCCCGATTTGCCGTAGGCGGTTATATCCCAGTCTTTCAGTATTCCGGTTTTACCGGTGGCAGCATCAGTAACCACCAGCCTCCACTCACCTGCCGGGCTCTCGCCCCAGTCGTGGGTAGTTGTGAATACGAAATTCAGTTCATCCGAGTTATTGAACCTGGTATCGCCGTTGGAGTTTGCTGCGCTCACGCCGGGCCGGTTCATCAGGATTGATTCGGTGCCGTCTGGCCTGACCAACTTGATGATCAGGTCGCCCGGGCGGTCATGGGTAAGGTGCACCCTGACCTCGACATGTTCGATGCGCATATCGCAGTTAGCCAGCGTTACCGAGCTGGTTATGCTGTTGCCGTCGGTAATCGCGGCGTTGACGTTTTTCGCTTCGGTAAACACGTGTACTTCGTTGGCGAAGGTTTGCTGCGCTGTCCAGGTTTCCGCCAGCCGCACTGCCGCGCGGGCATCGACCATACCGAAACCGTAATTGTCAGAATAATGCATACCGCCGCCATTCCAATTACCGGTGCTGTTATCGTGCCATTCATTATTATCATTTGTTGCAAATTTGCGTGCTGACACCGCTAGAATTTCCTGAACATCGCGGTAGCCGAGTTTCGGATTGGCTTGCAGCATCAGCGCGACGATACCGGAGATTATCGGTGCGGCGAAACTGGTACCCTGGGATACGGCGTTATCCGCGCCAAAAGTCGAGCCGTCGTCGGTCGTTATCATCCGCGAAGTCGAAGTGATATTCGAACCGGGCGCCGATACCAGCAGGTTAGCGCCGGGATTGGAGAACGGTTTGTCGCCGACTTGCAGGGTGCTAAGATCGGCGTTGGCGTTCACCGCACCGATGGCTATAGCAGTACGAATATTAGTTGCGTTACTGTAGTTGGCGTTACCGCCTTGCTCGCAGTCGTTTCCGCCCGATGTGACAATTACTGTTCCCAGTCCGCCCCGGCCTTCAATTGCCGCTCCGGCATATGGTACGACGATTGAACCGTCATTCAAAAATGATCCGGCAAAACTAGGCGTAATGCCCCAGCTGTTGTTGACGACATCGTAGTTTTTCATTTTGGCAAGATCGACGCCGATTGTTTTGGCATCGATAAAATGTCCGCCAATTTTGGCATCATAGGCGACACCTACACCACCCTGGCCGTTGTTTTCCGCGACCATTACTCCGGCTACCAATGTCGCATGGTTGCTGAATTTGCCGTCTGCGCCTTCTCCGGCGATGTTACCGGCGGTATTACCTGCCAGCCAGTCGGCATCGACATTGTTTTTCAAATCGTAGTGGCGGTAATCAAATATTTCTTTGGTCGTGGCGTAGGAACCGCCCGGTTCAAACTGGCCGATGCGTATTCCTTTACCGGTATAGTCTTTCCAGACCGGCAGGATATTGGCATCGTTCAGGTACCACTGATCGGTAACCAGCGGATCAACCGGCAGTTCCGGTGTTTTCAGGTACACTGCCGCTCGCATCGTCGCTTTGTCGCCAGCGCCGCTAATTACCTGCGCGGCAATATTGCCTTTGGCGTCTTTGACGGTGTATTTGAAGCTCATAACGCCGTTGAAACTGGCGTCAGGGGTGAACAGGATATCCCCGGCTTCGGTTAATTTTACCGTTCCGCCGACGGCGTCGGTTACTTCGGTAATCGTCAGCTTGTCGTTTTGCCAATCCACATCATTTTGCAACAGCTGAGCTTGGGAAATGTAGTGCGCGGTAGTGTGGTCGAAAGCTTTGCCGTCTTTGTCAGTCTTGATAATATCTTTAACCGGCAGCGGATTTTCCAGCCCGTCACTGGTATTGGACGGGATGTCTACCAAACTTACGTCCTTGAAGTTGGCTTTTTCAACGTTTTTTACAAAATCGGTGCCGTCGCGTCCGGCGACGGTGTCGCTGATCCAGATGCCGGTAGCGGTGCGCAATATCCGGTACTCAGAAAGGTTGCCGGACAGTTCGAGAATATCGGTTCCGTCGCCGCCGTCGATAACGTCATCCCCGGCTGCGCCGCGCAATACGTCGTTACCGGCGCCGCCATACAGCGCATCATCGTCCTGACCGCCGTCGATATAGTCGTCGCCTTTGCCGCCGTAGATAGTATCCCGGCCGCGGCCGCCGCGGAGGATGTCGTTTCCGGCGCCGCCGTCGATCATATCGTTGTCGTTCTCGCCGTTAATCGCGTCATTGGCTGCGCCGCCAATGAGGATATCGTTGCCGTCGCCACCGGCGATAAATACCGAGCTGCTGCCGCCGCCGACAATTACATCATCGCCGCGGTTGCCCTGAAAGATTTCCACTTCGGCAGCGCTCATGTTCAGCGTAATACCCTTGTCACCGATAGCAATTACCGTATCCATCCCGGCGCCGCCGTGGATGTTTTCCTGCTTGTCTTCGGCGTCAATCAACAGCACATCGTCCCCGGCTCCGGCGTTAAACGTATCGCTGCCCGCGCCGCCTGCCAGCCAGTTGCTGGTCGCGTCGCCAATCAAAGTGTCGTTACCCGCGCCGCCGGTGGCGTTGTTCACACCTTTGACAGCCACATCAACCGTTTCGCCGCCGTCTCCGGCAACGTAGGCTTTTACCGCAGCAATCTTGTTACCACCCTGGGTATCGATTATCGTTCCGGTACCGCTCTTTTCAAACTTATGTCCGAGCGGATTGGCGAGAAAATTAGCTGCCAACGCTTCCTGCAATTTGCCATCGGTCGTCAGATACGTCCCGCGCGCCAGTACCTCGTTGCCGTCGCGCACCTCGCCGGACTGTGCCTGATTGGCAAGGTTGATTTGTTTGATATTCAATTCTTCAAACGATTTCAGTTCCCCGGCATCGGTCTTGCCGTCATGGTTGGCGTCAACCCAAACTTTTACCTTGCCCCAGTCGGCATCTTTATTGTCAAAAACATTGTCACCATTAGAATCAAGCGATTTCAACGCCGCAAATCCGTCTTTGAACGGCTTCGTCCCGCCGTCTGTTCCTGCAACGCCGCCGAAATATTCCGACATTGTTTCGGAGATATTATCGATTATTCCGTTGTTATTCAAATCCTTGACCACGACACCGTCTTGCGCTGACACCCAGCCGGTCTGTTCCAGACTACCGTCGTTGTCGGCATCAAAGAAAACCGGATTCGAGCCGAAATCGCTCATGTGAACACCGTCATTATTTAAATCCAATATCAACGGGTCAACATATGAAATATTTTTACCTTGCTGACTGGAGGAGTTTATATTCCCGGTTATTTCGTAATTTATTCCGAAGAAATTTTCTGACGTATTAACGTTGCCCGGCCTAACACCGCCAGTTATATTACCAGCCATCAGATTATTGACATAGTTACTCAGCTTGCCATTTGCGTCAAAAATATCTTTATTGACTTCAAAATTAGCCGTGCCGTTATATCCGCCGCCGTTGAGCAAACTGCCGTTCCAATAATTCGGGTCTGTTACGTCAGTTTTTTTGATTCCCGCTAACGGGTCAACGTGAAATTCGAATTGGTTGGTGACTCCCAGTTTCGGATCATAGCAACCAATATTTGCATCTTTATTATTTACAACGTCAATTACTGTTCCGGTCTGGACATTATTCGGATCAATACCGGTCTTGTCTGCGTAAAACTTCCCGGTAATTTCAATATTATTCGACAACGATGCCACCCAGGAAAAATCTCCGCCTGCTCCAATCCTTGCGGCTATATTTATACCGCCACTCGCATTAACCTGCTGTTTAGCATAGTCGCGCGAGCAGGGTATAAGGATAGTGGTTCCGGCCTCTGCGACCTGATATCCGCTGCCGGTATAATATTTTGTACCGTCATATCTCTCGGAGCCTTGCACATTTGCCGCACCCCACTGCGCTTCAATAGTACTCCAAGGCGTGTTGGCGGGTACTGTGTATTTGACATAATATTGGTTGGTGTCGATTGGCGAAATCGGTGCAGACGGATTCTTGTTTTCAATGAATATATTATTGTTATTGCTGTTCACCGCGCCAAAATCTCTCTTGAACATATCAATTGTATAGTTCTCTTTATATCCAGGCATATGTACTTCTTGAAACTGCTTGCGGGTGAAAATGTTTGTGCCACCTTCGCTCGTTACTTCTACGGATTGAATCCCGTTCCATAAAGTTTGCCAAGTGAGCGATCCGAATTGAGCACCTGCTTCTGAGCCTACATATCCTCCAACCATGCCGCCAATGATCGGATCGATTCCATTCTTAGATGCATACGCTGCAAACCATGCTGCGGCTACAGGACTGGTAATTTGAGATCCTACGAACGAAAAAATCGCGTCGCCAATTTTATCCGGATCACCACTATATATCGCAGAAGAAATCGAAATAAAATCTCCCGCGGAACCCAGCACTTTACAGTGTGCAGTTATCCCGATTTTGGCAAGTCGCGCATCTAGCTCACCTGAATTAATACTTTTCTTTAGAACTTCTCCAAAACCATCTTGAAGTGCGCCAAAAACACCCCATATTTTTTCATCCCATTTTATTTTTGATACACGTTCTTCAGCCATTATTCCTCCATCTTCTTATTGTGTAAACCGTATAAATAATCACGTTCTGTGCTATGTCGAAAAAAATGATCCATCCACCATAAAAAAGTGCGCCGCCATAAAGTATCATGCCCAAAGTCGTATTAATCATATAATCCGTCCTCCAATCACGAGTGAGTAAAACCGATTTAGAGAACAAAATTGTATAGATAAGTGTTCCGAGAATCAACGCGCCAATCATGTAGATAATTTTCTTCTTGAAGTTATATGACAATGTCTTTTCATAAATTGAATCGAAATTAATCAGAGCTCTTGCAAACGTAAGCAACGCAATAAATAGACAACCGATATTAATAATTGATGCAAACAATTGATTGAGCGGCGCTTTAGATATTTCCCCTACACAATAAATAAAGGGGATAATTCGTGCTGATATCGCCACGAATTTTCTGATAATCTCATATTTGCTATAATCAAATTCCAAATACGTTCCCGCTATGAAACAAAGAGACATTCCAAGTACAAAATACTTAATTTTAATTACTGACAAACATTGTTTGACCATATTAATTGCTTTCAACTTCACCTCCATTTTTCAATAGCTTTGCCACTTTCTTCACCCTCAAAAACCCCACCGCCTTTCATTTCATTATTCTCGATTCTCGCGTTTAGAAGCAGTCCAACCTGCGCCTAAACCCAAAAACCATAGTCATAACCGCGCCGCCAGTGGCGTTGTTGACTTTCTTCACCGCAACGCCCACCGTCTCGCCGCCATCTCCGGCAACATAAGCCTTGACCGCCGCTATTGTTCCGCTTCCCTGCGTATCAACAATCGTTCCGGTTCCGCTCTGGGTGAACTTATGGCCGTTCGGATTAGCCAGAAAATTAGCCGCTAACGCTTCCTGTAACTTACCGTCAGTCGTCAGATACGTCCCGCGCGCCAGCACTTCGTTACCGTCGCGGACTTCCCCGGACTGCGCCTGATTAGCAAGATTTATCTGTTTGATGTTCAATTCTTCAAACGATTTCAGCTCACCCGCATCGGTCTTGCCGTCGTGGTTGGCGTCAACCCAGACTTTGACTTTACCCCAGTCAGCGTCAGCGCTGTCGAATTTTCCGTCCTTGTTGCTGTCTAAAGACGCCAACGCCGCAAAACCATCCTTAAACGGCTTCGTGCCACCGTCAACACCGGCTGTCCCGCCAAAGTATTCCGACATTGTCTCGGAGATGTTGTCGATGATACCATTATTGTTTAAGTCTTTGACGACAATGCCATCTTGCGCTGAAACCCAGCCGGTTTGCTCCAGACTGCCGTCGTTGTCAGCGTCGAAGAATACGGGATTCGAGCCAAAATCGCTCATGTGAACACCGTCGCCGTTCAAATCCAATATCAACGGGTCAACATACGAAATATTTTTGCCTTGCTGACTGGAAGAGTTTATATTCCCGGATATTTCGTAATTTATTCCGAAGAAATTTTCGGATGGATTAACGTTGCCTGGACGAATACCTCCGGTAATATTTCCCGCCATCAGATTATTTACATAGTTGCTCAGCTTGCCATTTGCGTCAAAAATATCTTTATTGACTTCAAAATTAGCCGTGCCGTTATATCCGCCGCCATTGAGCAAACTGCCGTTCCAATAATTCGGGTCAGTTACGTCAGTTTTTTTGATTCCGGCAAGCGGGTCAACGTGGAATTCGAATTGGTTGGTGACTTGTGGCGGGTTTTCATTTGGGAAATAGCTGTCAACAATTTCCTTCGCTTGATTCCAATATTTATTGCCCATCTTCAAAATTGTGTCGACAAGTGTAAATTTCGACAAATCAATTGCATTAGTGATATCCAAAATATCCATTGGAGTTTGAAAGGAAATCTTGAGTTCTCCTCCAACTCCCTGAATTTTTAGCTCTTTTGGAACAACAAACCATTCCGTGACCAGTTCACCCTTCACGCCTATCCCAGCGTCAATACTGAACTTGTCCGTTTCGCCATGTATCACAACACCGGCGTTATAATACTCACCTTTGCCGACAGTGAACCAACTATTTTCTCCCTCAAGTATTGTAAATTTCGCTTCGGGCAACACGTCGCCTTTATAAATTCCAGCGTCCTTAAGAAACTGTGTAATATCCTGCATTTCGTCCGTATAATACGGTATGCAATTATTGCCATCCATAGCAAAGTCAAATGTTCTTTTTGTGTCAATAGCTCCATCAATTGGTCTTACTGAGTAAATTTTTCCACCGCTCGTAATAGTCATTTTTTCAACTCCTCCAAAAAAATCAGTTCGTCAATTCGTGTCTTATCCACCAGGGCAATTTTTTCGCCAGTGAAGGTTTCATTTTTACCGCGTTATTCAAATCTGCCAGACTCTTCTCCTTTTCGTCGCGCATGTTTTCAACCAACCCTCTAATGAAAATAATTTCCGCATTTGAGTTGTTTTTTTCGAATTGTTCATTCAAAACCTTTGGCATACACCAATCAAAGATCGGTTTTAGACAGGAATTAATTGGGGCATCGCCAATTATCGTATGCTGGCTAACAAGTTCAGCAAAATCATCGACGGCGCTATCGTAATTTCCGACTACGATATAAGTCATTCCCCTAAGAAACAGCGCCGGTTTATTATCTTTGCTATATTTGACCACTCCGGACAGAGCGCTTATGCCACGATTATAATCACCTTTAATTACATATACTCCTCCACGCAGAAACCTAGCATCGAAATCGTTGAAATTATTGTCAATAATTAAGTTCAAATCCGACAAGGCTAAATCATATTTGCCACTACCAATGTACGCCAAAGCCCTACCCCAATAAGCTTTATAATAGTAATTACCTTTGAGTTTTATTGCGCAATTAAAATCATCAATCGCCTTTTCATATTCACCCATCTCTCCAAAAGTAACACCTCTGTTCGTGTACACTGTATATTGACCCGGAGCTAATCGTACCGCTTCGTTTAAATCGCTGATGGCGAGATCATTTTTGCCAAGTTCATGATATGCAAGCCCTCTGTTGGTGTAGGCTTCAGGCGAATTTGGGCGCAATTTCAACATGCTGTTATAATCATCAACAGCAGCTGAATTATTGCCTAAGTGCGCATAAGCCGCACCTCTGTTCAAGAAAACAATAGCCAAATCTTGATTTTCATCACCACAATTTATTGCGGCAGTAAAGTCATTGATAGCCCCTGCATAATCACCTGACTTTAGTTTATTCTTACCTGCTTCAAACGTGTAATTAAACAAACTATCATCATTCAATCCCTGACTGGACCCGCCGGTAGATATAGAGCTGGCGAAAGCATTACCGCTTAATTCACAGTTACTCTCTTGTATCTGGAAAGCAAAGACAAATAGCATCAGTAACCACAGTGCCGTAAAACGCAACATCTTTGTTTTAGTCATCAGAATTCCTCCTCGAAAAACTTTGTCTTATACTAATAGTCTGTACCCTCAAAAACACCACCACCCTTCATTTCATTTTTCCCAATTCTCGCGTTTAGAAGCAGAACAACCTGCGCCTAAACCCGTTTACTACTTGTCTCACTGCACCACCAACGCTACCGGCAACACCTTCGCCGGTGAATCGATTGTACAGCTGCTGCTTTGGGATAGGTATCCGGATTTGACTATCACATAGTCATAATTTCCGTAAGCTATATTGCTGAAGCTTGCCTTACCGTCCGCGCCGGTATTTTGCAAGGTTGAGTTAAACACAACCATCACGCCCGCAAGCGGCAACCCGGTTGCCGAATCAGTCACCGTTATGTCCAGCGAGCCTTGGTAAACAACAGCTTGCCTGGTTACGTTCACGTCAGCAGTCACGTTGTTGTTTCGCTGCACCGCCAGCAGTGTTTTGTATCCGGCATCTTTTTCGGCGTTGGCATTTATATATTCATCTGCAAACAATAACGCCGGTTGCGGCAGCGCCAGCAGGTTTATCGTCGCTGTAGCAATAGTGTTGTTATTAATAAAATCCTGTGCAACGGCAACTTTCAACTGCGGCATTAATTGCAGCGCGGCGGTGGCGCTGCATCCGTTTGTGATACCAGTTGTTGAAGCATTATTCGAAAATCCGCTCACACCTATTTTCAACCAGGGTGCGTTCCAGAAAGAAAAATCGGTATTGATAGCGCCATCCAATCCGTTGACTACTTTGGTTGAGACAATATCGCCGTTGCTTGCGGTCTGGGTGTTATTTCCTAAACCTAAGTATCCGTTCATACGCGCTTCGACCGGCCCGACAAAATATTCCAGTCCGGCGCCGATTCGTTGCAGCGAAACCTGATTTAATCCGGCAACCGGCAAATAGTCCAGGCAATTATCGTAAAATAAATTCACGCCGTACATGTTGCTGCGCACTGCAGAAACGAAACGGTAGCCGATACCGATATTAACCGTATCTAACGCGCTATTTAAGTTTGCACCGGCTGTGCGCGTATAACTTGCCTGCCAGAATGGCACATGCGTTAACCCGTTTTTTGTGTCCAAAAACGGTTGTATTACTGTTACTCCGTAATTCTGGCTGTTTTTGTCAAACATGCCATTTAACTCCACGCCCCGTAACCAGGCGGTTCCGCTGTTGTCGTACTGTGTGGCGTAATATTCCGACATGTTGTTGTTTTGCGCAAAATCATACTGTGGTTGTGCCGCTGCACAAACTATGCTGCAGAGTAGAATTGCCACGATCAATAGTCTTGTTGTTAGTGTTTTCATTTTCTCTCTCCGATATTTTATTTGCGTTTTGCATTTTGGCCCGCTGGCGCCTACCTTAACCCCAAACTCTCATCCGCATACTTGATCAGCGGATCGAGGAAGAAGTCGATTACCCGCTTTTCGTTGGTCTTGATTTCTACTGTTCCTGCCATACCGGGGTAGATTTCTATCGTTCTGGGTATCGTCTTCAAATCCAGCGCCACCTTGATTTTGTACACCGGCCCGAGTTTTTCATCTTCGATAGCATCCGGGCTGACGAAGGTTACTTTGCCTTTAACCACGCCGTAACGCTGGAACGGATAGGTATCGAACTTTATTTCCACCGGGTAGTTTACGTCAATAAAGCCGATGTCCTTGTTATCTGCGGTCGCTTCGATAATCAGCGGGGTATTCTCCGGCACAATGGTCATCAGCACTTCCGCCGGTTTAACCACACCGCCGATGGTCGTTGCTGCCAGTCCGTGTACTTCGCCATCCACCGGCGATGTCATCTTGGTCATTTCCAGCGCTTTTTTGGCTTTGATAAATTGAGACGTTAATTCGATAATTTGTTTTTCTTTCTCGGCAGTGGCATTCAGCAATTCGGCTTGGCGTTCATATTCCACCAGTTCATAGCTTTTTGCCGCGCCGAGATATTTTTCGTGTTGCTGTTCCACCGCTTCGCGTTTGGTTTCCAGATCATTCTCGGCGCTGAACAGTTCCCGTTCTTTGCGGTTGTAGTTTTCTCTGGATAATCCGCCTTCTTTGACGAGGTATCTGAGGTCGGCTTCTTCGACCAGAATTATTTCATAATGGCGCTTCGAATCTTTCAGCGACCACTCGGCGCTTTGCTGTCCGTTTTTGGCATCTTCCATATTATGGGCGTAGGTTTCGCGCTTGGTCTGATATTGCAATTCGCGGGCTTGCCTGAGATTAGCATACAAACTTCGCAATTCTTCCGGCAATCCATTCGCGGCGTTCGGTTTGCCGCTTAGTTCATTCTGCAATTGTTGCTTCTCGGCTTTGGCGATTTGCAGTGAATCATGGACTTTTTCGTATTCGGTCTTAGCAGTCAGCGGATCGAGTTCGAGCAAGGTTTGTCCGGCTTTGACTTTTTGACCTTCGACGACGTTGATGGCTACAATCACGCCTTCATATTCGGACTGGATGACTTTGATCTTGCCGTCGGGAATGAGTTTACCACGGGCTACGGCGATTTCGTCGATTTTCGCGATGCAGGACCAAATCAGGGTTATTGTCAGAATTATGCAGATTCCCCAGATGATTATCCGTCCCGCCGGTGACGGCGGGCTTTCTTTGATTTCCAGCGCATCGGGGAGAAACTCGTGTTCGATGTCTTTGCTGCTGATTTTTAGATATTTTGTAAAAAAACTCATTTGCTTACCTCGTTAAGTATTGCTGGTGGTATACAGAAGATAATAGCGCACTACGTGCTATAACGCTTCGCTATAATATAGCGAAGCGCGTCCTAGCGCAGCGTTCTAAATACTAGCATAGCGTACTAAATATTAGCCGCAGCGTCTTAAACAATCTCATAACTACCCCGCTGCTGGCTTGCCAGGTGCCAGAAGATTCCTTTGGCGTTATACAATTCTTCCGGGGTGCCGGACTCAGCAATTTCGCCTTTTTCAACGGTGATGATCTTGGTGGCGTCTTTCAAGGTCGATAACCGGTGGGCGATGATTATCACAGTTCTTCCTTTGCAGATGTTTTTCAGGTTTTCCTGAATAATCCGTTCGGATTCGTAATCAAGCGCCGAGGTGGCTTCATCGAGTATCAATACTTTGGGGTTGTTAAGCAGCGCTCTGGCTATCGCAATTCTTTGCCGTTGCCCACCGGAGAGTGCCGTGCCTTTTTCGCCGACCTGGGTATCGTAGGCTTCAGGCATTTCCAGAATAAATTCATGCGCTCCGGCGAGGTTGGCAACTTCCATTACCTGTTCGATACTGGCCGCCGGGTTATGAATGGCGATGTTGTCTCTGACTGAGCCGTTGAATAAAAAGTTTTCCTGCAGCACTACACCGATGTTGCGTCTTAACCAACTGGTATCGGTTGCGGCGATATCGGCGCCGTCGACCAGTATCCGCCCCGATTCGGGCGCGTACAATCGCTGGATTAACTTGGCGACGGTGCTTTTTCCGCTACCGCTCCTGCCGACAAAGCCGACGACTTCGCCGGGTTGGATTTCAAAGCTCATGCTGCGGATGATTTCCGGGCCGTCGAAGCGGTAGCGAAACCGCACTTTGTCAAAAGTTATCGCGCCTTTAACACTTGGCATTGCCGTTTGTGCGCTGACAAGGTTGTTTTCCGGTTTGACTTCGAAGATATCGCCGATGCGGCTCAAGGAGACTCCGGCCTGCTGGAATTCCTGCCATAGTTGCACTAATCTTAATACCGGACCGCTGACGTGCGAGGATAACATTCGGAAGGCGATTAACTGCCCGACGGTCAGTTTGCCGTCGATTACCAGCATTGCGCCATACCACAGTACCGCGATGTCAGCAGTTTTCTGGATGGCTTGGCCGATGCTGCCGGCAATCCCCGCGAGATTGGCGGTCTTGAATCCGGCTTTGATATAGGCGGCAAGACAACTGTCCCAGCGTTTTTGAATCTGCGGTTCGAGCGCGAAGGACTTGATTGTCTGGATGCCGTTTACCGCTTCAACCAGATAGGACTGGTTATCAGCGCCGCGGTTGAACTTTTCTTCGAGCCGGGATTTGTATAACGGCGTCACCAGTCCCGAGAGAATTGCAAACAGCGGCAATGAGCCTAAAACCATCCAAGTTAAGGCGCCGCTATAGAAAAACATTACCGCAACATAGACAAAAATGAAACAAACATCAAGTAAAGTGGATAACGGCGTACCGGTCAGAAACTGGCGGATGTTTTCAATTTCTCTTACTCTGGCTACCGTATCTCCGGCACGGCGAATTTCAAAGTATCTTAACGGTAAGGACATCAGCCGTTTGAATAAATTGGCGCCGAGTACCGCATCAATTCTGCTCGCGGTATGTACGAACAGATAGGTTTTCGCTGAACCGAGGAAGCTTTCACCGACGACTAGGATCAGCAACCCGAACATCAATGCATTCAGCGTAGTCAGCCCGTTATGGGTCAGCACCTTATCGATTACCACCTGAGTGATGATCGGTGTCACCAACCCCATAAGCTGTATGAACAGCATCGCAAGCATAACTTCGATCAGATGGCGTTTGTATTCCATAATCTGGCGGATGAACCAGCCGAAACCGAATTTATCGGCGGTGTTTTTCAGCATTGGTTTGAGCAATATCAATCTGCCGTTCCAGTGCAGGACGAATTCGTCGCGGGGGATGGTCAGCGGCTGGGTTAATCCGGGTCGGAAATAGACAATGGTATCCGTTTCGGCTTTGAGGATGACAATATATTCGCCGTTATATTCGGCAATATACGGCGCAGTCAGTTGCGGCAGTTTTTCATAACGCGCCGAAGTAGTTTTAGCCTTGAAGCCGGTTTTCTTCGCCGCGAGCAATAATTTGCGGTTATCAAACCGCTCACCCAGCGCCGCCTGTTCGTGGATGATCTTGCCGGCATCGACGGCGATACCGTGATATCCGGCAACTAAGATTAATGCAGCGAGACCGCTGTCGATTGGTTGTGGTTGTTGGTTCATTTCTCTCCCCTGTTCTTCTTGCGATTTAAACGAAAAACTCCGCCAACGACCACACTCATTACGCAAAACAGCGCCCGGCCCAATGCCGCACGCTGCTTCTAATGAGCTCAGTCTAATGACGGAGCTTGTATATTTAATTATTGAATTTCTGGACGGATACTAATGCGCACTTACCGCTGCCGGGAACACCGTGTACGAACGGACGAACGCGTGAGTCAATGCCGATTGAAGCCAGAATATCCGCATTCGCTTTTACGAAACAAAGAAACACCGCCCAGCTCAAAACGAGCAGGCTGACAAAACCGGCTATATCAAACTGAAAACCAAACTGACCCTCTAACGCATCATCCAGCATTTCGGTAATATCGACTACATCGACTGCCGCAACTGCGACGCACAGCGCAAACATAAACAATGCCAGCAATGCTACGCGAACACGTTTCGTTTTGAAAATGGACATATTCATCACTTCGTCCAAACTTTACTTCGTGACTATAATAGCGTAAAGAATTTTGTTCGTCAAGATAATTAATGCAGATTAATTATCTTAGAAAAATATTGACAGTTGCGGCATTCGATTGGTTATATTTCGTACAGCAACTCAGCCGCTACCGACAAGAACTTTTCCTCGCCCACAACAGCTCGTACTATTCTTAGCGCAAAGTCCATTGCTGTTGCCGGGCCTTGCGATGTGAAAATATTATCCGAAACCACAAATTTGCGATTTTCATACCCCAACGCCGACATTTTTTGTTCAATTCCCGGAAAACAGGTAAACCGATGGTTTAGCAAAATGTTCGCCCGATCTAACGCTAACGGCGCCGCGCATATCGCACAAATCATTTTTTTCGCAGAGTCAAACCGTTTAAGCGTAAATTGGACATTACTATCCTCACAAAATATTAGTGTTCCGCCCCATCCGCCTGGCAAGATTAATATATCAAACTCGTCATGCGCGGTATCGGCTATTTCTTCAAATTCCACATCAGCGCAAATAGTGATATTTCTACTGCCCCGCAGCAGTTTACCGCCCACACCGGCTAAAGTAACTTCAATTTCGGCACGCCGCAATACATTGGCGAGTGTTGTCGCTTCAATTTCTTCAGTGCCATTAGCGATCAATATTAATGCTTTATTCATCTCGACTCCTCATATACTTAGCTCTTAGCGTTATTTTATAATATTTTGCGCAATAAATCAAATCACAGAACTTCATCGGCAAATTTTACAGATACCAGTTGCGAAACGCCGGTTTCTTCCATAGTTATTCCGTGCAGTTTATCAGCTGCTTCCATCGAGCGTTTCCGGTGGGTGATAATAATAAATTGCGTTCGCTCGCGGTATTCGCGAATGAATTCCGAAAATCGCTCGACATTTGCTTCGTCAAGAGCCGCGTCTAGTTCATCTAGTACGCAAAACGGCGACGGTTGGTGTTGTAACATCGCAAATAGCAATGCGATAACCGTCAGCGACCGTTCACCGCCCGATAACAACGTCATGTTTTGGCGCCGCTTTCCGGGAATTTGCACTACCACTTCAATTCCCGTTTCCAGCATATTATCCGGTTGAGTAAACACTATCGATGCCGCGCCACCGCCAAACAACCGCACAAATATCTCGGCGAAATATTTATCTATTTGCTCGACCGCTTCCTGGAATTGCTTCGCCATGACTTCGTCCATCGCCGCAATCATCGTGACCAATTTGCCTTGGGCGTCAAACAAGTCGGCGCGCTGCAACGTCAAAAATTCGTAGCGCTCACTAGTTTTTTTATAATCTTCAATCGCGTTCGGGTTGATTGTGCCAAGTTGCTCAATTTGCTCATCCAGGTCGTGCATTATCGCGCTATCTGCCTTAGTCAACTCATCACGCGTCGGAATATACTCCTGCAAATCAATGTGATAATCCGCTAACGCCCGTTCGCAAACATTCTCAATCTCCGCGCGGCAGCGCTCATTCTGCACTTTTACATCCGAGAGTCGCAACTGCAAGTCGGAAATTCGTCTTCTGATACTCCGCATATCTTTATCATGCAATTCTTGCTGTTGAAGAAGTAAATGCTTACTCTCAAAATTTTCGGCAAGCCATGCATTTTGCTGAAGTTTATCCTGCTTATACTCCAACATTTGCGCGCCGAGCGCCGCGATTTCGGTTTCAGCGTGGAAAATTGCGCGTTTCTTGCTTAAATTCTCTTCCGATAAGCGCGCGCGATTATCGCTGTGGATTTTTAACGATTGATTAAGGTCTTCAATCCGAGTTTCAGCATTGACAATTTTAGCTACCAGCGAGTTATATTCAATTTTCCCATTATTTAAATTTTCCTGCGCTAAGCTGTAAATATTTTGCAACGACTGCAATTCTAGTATTTTAGCGTTCAACTTTACTTGATCATCATTTTCAGTTTGTTCGGAACTATTCAATTCTTGTTGAAGCGTGGCAATTTTGCTTACCCGCTCGTCACGGTCCAAGGCCAGTGAAGCGCGCTCATTATTATCCAGCAAAGCGTTTTGCGTTAACCGCTCAAATACCTCTTCAAGATGTTGCAAGCTGACGCTCAATTCTACCTGCTGCAACTGTTTTTTTTGCAGTACAGCATTTTGTGTCCGAATACGATCCTCAAAACCCAAATACTGTTGTTCAACAGCGGTCAGTCTGGTTTCACATTCGCTTAAATACGTTGCAGCTTCTGCTAATTGTTGCTCAAGTTGAGTAATTTCCGCCGTCCGCGAAATAATACCGCTGCTCTGTTTGTGCATACTCCCACCGGTAATCGCCCCGCCCGGGGTCAATAATTCGCCTTGCAACGTTACGATCCGGGCGCTGAAGTTAAGCGCTTTGGCAGTTTTTATCGCATTTTCAAAATTATCGGCCACCAATATCCGGCCGAGTAAAAATTCCACCGCCCGCTTATCGCGATCAGCATATTTTACTAGTTGCGAAGCACGACCGAGAATACCGAAAAGTTTATCTTTCGGAAAATTAGTTTCGGAATACCGCAAGTTAGCCAAAGGCAAGAAAGTTGCCCGGCCAACTTGCATTTTTTTTAAATAGTCAATTGCTTTTTGCGCGGTAGCATCGTCTGCACAAACCAAATTTTGCGCCGCCTGACCAAGCGCAGTCTCGATTGCTAGTGCGTGTTCCGGCAGCGCGATCACCAATTCGCCAATCGCGCCAAAAATATTATTGCGCCAGTCGTTTTTAGCTGTCAATACCGCTTTCGCCGCTCGTGAAAAACCTTCATAATTTAGCTGCAAATTATTCAAAAGGTCTTTGCGAATTTGCAACTTGCGGTTTTCATCGAGATACGAATTTTTTTGCTTTTGTTCTGTCTCATAAGCAATTTTAACCAGCAATCGCTCATCGTTGATTTCTTTTGCGGTGACTTTGTCAACATTGATAGCTGCTGTAATTTGATCGCAAAATTGTTTTTGTTGTTCCAACTCAGCTGTCAGCCGTTGCATTTCAGTTCGATATTCGTTCAATTCAGCGTCTAACCGCCCGATTGAACGCGCTAAATTGTCAGCATCCATCCTGGTTAAATTGATGCTATTGCGAATTTGTGCGGTATGCTGCACGCGTGCGAACGCCGTTTCGCGGATTGCCACTTGTGACTGTTCGCTTTGAGTGGCTGCCTCACTTGCTCGTTGTGTAGCCACAGTAAATTCATCAACCAATTTTAGCGCATCACTACAATCAACCTGCAACATTAGCCGTTCATCTTGTAGCGCCGCAAGTGTGGTCTCGGCATCACCGTGAAAACCATCCGCGCGTTTTAATTCAATAGCTATCGCCTGAATTCGCTCCCGCGACAAACCAATACGATTTTTTTCCACTTCGACTTTCCCATTATCTGTCTCATGGGCGATATTCAGTTGATTGATTTTCGCTTCGGCTTTGACAATTATTTCTTCCAATTCGATAATACTATTGGCGGTCTTTGCTTTTTCGGCATCAATGCTTAATAAGGCGGCTTCTTTGGCGAGTAATTCATCAGAATGCTCCAATTCACGAAGTTGTCCGTCAAAACCGAATTTATCTAGTTTCCGTAATTTTATTGCTAAAGCATCAATTTTTAGTTCCCGCAGCTGCACAAATAATTGATTAAATTTTTCAGTTCGGGCTGCAGCTAATTGTAACGGTTCAAGTTGGGTTTCGAGTTCGGTTGCTATATCATCGATACGGGTAATATTTGCGGCAGTATCATCTAGTTTGCGTTGGGCTTCTTTTTTACGATTCTTGTACTTCCCGATTCCGGCTGCTTCTTCGAAAATCAGCCGCCGGTCCTCTGGTTTGCTATTCAATACGTCATCCGCTCGATTTTGACTGATTATTGACATCGAATCTTTGCCGATACCCGTACCAGATAACAGCTCATAAATGTCTTTTAACCGGCAGGGCGATTTGTTGATGTAGTACTCACTCTCGCCGCTACGATACATTCTGCGCGTGATCGCAACCTCGTTGAAATCTATCGGAAAAGTACGCGCCGAATTATCCAAAATTACACTGACATTGGCAATATTCAATGGCTTACGTTTGGTGCTGCCGTTGAAAATGACATCTTCCATCTTCGAACCGCGCAAATTGCGGGCACTCTGTTCACCGAGAACCCAACGCAAAGCGTCGGCAACGTTGCTTTTACCGCTGCCGTTTGGCCCGACGATTGCCGTAATATTATCTTCAAAGCCAAGTTCAATTTTATCAGCAAATGACTTAAAGCCATAAGCTTCGATTCGTTTTAAAATCAACCCAATCACCTGTTAAAGTTTGTTTGATGATTATAGCACAATATCCTCATATCCAAATAGTATATGGTATAATGTGACCAAACAAAATACATTTTCGCTAACAATTAGGGGGATATTATGTACGACGTAATAATTATCGGCGCCGGTCCTGCCGGATTAACAGCCGCGCTGTATGCCGGACGGGCAAAATTGAAAACACTAGTCATTAGCTTTGGCGCAACCGGAGGTCAATTGTCTTCGACTTCCGAGATTGAAAACTATCCGGGCGCCAGCGACAATCCGAGCGGCGCGGCGCTAACCGAACGAATTGAGCAACAAGCGCTCAAGTTCGGTATGCAGAAAATCACCGCTCAGGTAACCGGGCTGATAATCGACGGCGCTAAGCGCGGTGTCCAGACGGATACCGAGAGTTACTTTGCCAAAACAATCATCATTGCCAGCGGCGCTGCTCCGCGCAGCCTTAATTGCACTGGTGAAAAAGAATTATACGGTATGGGCGTTTCGTTTTGCGCCGTCTGTGACGCGGCGTTTTATGAGGGAGCCACTGATGTCGTAGTGGTTGGTGGCGGCGATGCCGCTGTCGAAGAAGCAATTTATTTGAGCAAATTCGCTGAAAAAATTACCGTAGTTCATCGCCGCGACGAACTGCGGGCCGCCAAGACTATTCAGGACAAAGCGTTCGCGAACGCCAAAATCAATTTCGTATGGGATAGCCTGGTCGAAGCGATCAACGGCAACGGGATGGTTGAAACGGTAACTCTGAAAAATGTAAAAACCGGTGAACTTAGCGTCCACGCCACCGAAGGCGTGTTCTTGTACGTCGGCATGGATCCGAATACCAGCTTCACCAAAGAATTAATTACGCTGAATAAATCGGGTTATATTGAAGCCGGTGAAAGCACCGCCACTAATATTCCCGGCGTATTTGCCGCTGGCGACTGTCGGGTAAAAATATTGCGGCAAGTAGTCACTGCCGCAGCCGACGGCGCGGTTGCCGCAATTATGGCAGAAAAGTTTATTTCCGAGCATGAATGATCAATCGTCAAAATACTTGCCTACAATCGCGTATCCGGTGTTAATTTCGCTACTACCACCGCTAATGTTGTAGGTACAACTATTTAGCCAAGCATGAGCGATTAAATTTCCGTTCTCATCCTTTTTCACGCCAAGATACAATTCATTGGGATAACCAAAAATTCTCAGCAATATTTTTGCCGCTAACGCCCGCACCAAACATTTGCTTTCCCAAGGGGTTTTGTTGGCAGCGATATTTACAATCCGCGCCACCTTCCGGCAATTATTCTGCACTGTGACGGACGACAATACCGGTGGCTGATGGATTTTTTTTGCCATAAACCGCGACAGATACCGAAACGGAATAAATAATAATGTAAAGCGAAATAGTCCGCACAGCCCAAACGCCAGCACCAGCAACAATTTCTCATCCACCGGCAGGTTCAGCAACTGGCGAATTTTTTTATAGATACTCGTTGATTTTTTCAATATATTCCTCAAAATAAATATCGCGGCAGTTACCTGCCGCGATATATTTTTTTGTTGCAGTAACTATTCCTCGTCGTGATGCAAGTGCTTTTGATACTCGGCAATGATTCCGTCTGCAATGGCATGCGGCACTTCTTCATAATGCGCGAAATTCATATCGAACCAGCCGCGTCCCTGGGTCATAGACCGCAAATCGATTGAATAGCGGAACATTTCAGCTAACGGAGCTTGCGCTTTCACACAAGTTATACCGTTACCGACTGCTTCCATCCCCATCGGCCGACCACGTTTGCTGGACAAATCACCCATGACATCCCCGGCAAAACGTTCCGGCACATAGATTTCAATATCATTAACCGGCTCGAGCAACACCGGACGGGCTAACGGCACGCCTTTTTTCAAAGCGTTAGATGTTGCTAATATAAATGCCAACTCTGAAGAATCGACATCGTGATAAGAACCATCGTATAGCACAACTTTAACGTCCACCATCGGATAACCGGCAATAATCCCTTCGGCCAGTTTTTTGCGGGCGCCTTTTTCCACAGCCGGAATATAATTTACAGGAACCGAACCGCCGAATATTTCTTTTTCAAACTCCACTCCGGCGCCTAACGGCAACGGTTCTAACCGCAGCCAGACGTGACCAAACTGCCCGCGACCACCGGATTGTTTTTTGTGTTTGCCTTCAACCTGGATTTTCTGACGAATGGTCTCGCGAAATGCCACCCGCGGATCATGCAACACGACATCAGCGCCGAATTTGGCAAGCATCTTATTGGTGATCATTGCCAAATGTTGCTCACCCAACCCGTAGGCTATTGTTTGATTAGTTTCAATATTTTTTTGGGTTCTGAACGTCGGGTCTTCATCGCGAACACGAGTTAAAGCAGCGCCGATTTTGTCCTCGTCACCTTTTTTGCGCGGTTCAATCGCCCGCATAAACATTGGTTTTGGATATTTAATCGCCGGGAAATTAATTAGTGCGGCTTTATCACACAAGGTATTTCCGGTACTAACATCATTTAATTTGGGAATGACTACAATGTCACCGGCATAAGCCACGGTCATTGGCTCGACTTTTTTGCCGATCAATGTGTTTATCGCGCCGATTTTTTCCATTTTCTCTTTGGCGACATTATACACCTGCATATCCGGTTTGAGCGTTCCGCTAAATATTCGCAAATAACTCATTCGTCCGGTATGCGGATCAGCGGTAGTTTTGAATACCAGCGCTGAAAACGGATCAGTGACAGCCCGTTCGATGGCTACTTCATCATTACCGGGCTTAAATCCAGAAACTACCCGGCTGACTGGTGACGGAATATATTTTACTATAGCATCGAGAAGGGTTCGCACCCCGATATTCTTGGTTGATGAACCACAAATAACCAGTGTCGCTTTGGCGGCACGCACCGCCGCAAGCAGACCGCGATTAATCTCGTCATCGGTAAACTCTTCGCCTTCGAGATATTTCATCATCAATTCGTCGTCGCCCTCGGCCGCGGCTTCTACTAACATGACCCGGGCAAGTTCAACATCATCAGCCATATCCGCAGGCAGGGCGCCAGTTGTAATCTGCGTTCCTTGCGCATTTGCCGGGTAATAGGCATTTTGGTCAATCAAGTCGACCAGTCCTTTAAATCCGGATTCACTGCCGATTGGTAAAACTACCGGCGCGAAAACTCCGCCGAATTTCGCTTTCAATTGGTCAATACACTTATTAAAGTCCGCGTTTTCCCGATCCATTTTGTTGATGAATACTATCCGTGGCAGATTTAATTCTTCGGCCATCTGCCAAACTTTTTCAGTTGATACTTCCACTCCGCTAGCCGCGCAAACTGTAACAACTACGCCATCGACAGCACGCATTGCGCCGCTAACATCACCGACAAAATCGGAAAATCCCGGAGTGTCAATTACATTTACCTTGCAATTGTTCCATTCTACCGGCGCCAGTGATGCCGATATGGTCATTTTGCGTTTCTTCTCTTCATCTTCATAGTCCATTAAAGACGAACCGTCGTCAACACGCCCTTGACGGCTATTAGCGCCGGAGTTGAATAAAATAGCTTCAGCGATTGATGTTTTTCCGGCGCCGCCGTGTGAAACCAGTGCAACATTTCTCAAAAATTCGCTCTTAAACTCTTTCAAAACAATATCCTCCTAATTTAACAATGATCCTCGTCCTCAAACCGTGCCAAAACAAAGCACAAATCTGATAATCGATTAAGATAAACTACAACGTTTTTGTCAAGAGCTGCCACTCGCGTCAACGTTACAGCCACTCGTTCCGCTCTCCGGGTGATCGCCCTGGCCAGCTGCAAATAGGCCGAACCGTTTTTGCCGCCGGGGATAATCAACTGGGTCAACGGAACAAGTTGGTTGGAAAGTTCATCAATCAGCCCTTCCAGCTGCTCGATTGCTACTGACGCATTTACAAACCAGCCACCTTTTAAACTTGCTGTTTCAGCCATAATGGTTTTGAGTTGATGCTGAACCAACAAAATTATTTCGATAGCGCGGTCGTGTTTACAATTGATTTTCGCGACACCCAAAGCGCTATCGGCTTCATCAATGGTTCCATAAGCCTCAACCCGCAGGTCATCTTTCTCGACAACTCCGTCTACCAAACGAGTAGTACCGTTATCTCCGGTCTTTGTGTATAACTTAATCATGATCTCACCTTATTAATTCGCTGTATCTTGCAAAATTCCTGCTAAGATTAAAATATTTCACTACTATTAAAGAAATTGTTAATTTCGCGCTCAGCGCTCTCCGGACTGTCAGATGCGTGAATAATATTCTGCTGTTTAAATAATGACAAATCACCGCGAATAGTTCCCGGCAATGCCTCGGCCGAATTAGTTGCTCCGACCATCAACCGGATTACCTTAATCGCGTTAGCTCCCTCAATAATCATCGCCACAATCGGTCCGCTGGTAATAAATTCTTCCAGTTCCGGATAAAACGATTTCTCGGCATGTTCATAATAATGATTTTTTGACATAGCGGCATCAGCCCGCAACATTTTTAACGCCGCGACCCGCAATCCCTTTTGCTCAAACCGTTTGATAACTTCGCCGACCAATCGGCGCTCAACACCGTCGGGTTTAATTAATACTAATGATTTTTCCATAATATTTTCTCCTCTTTATTTTTATTTCTTGTATCCTTGCGCGTATTTTAAGTAATTATCCGCAGCCTGTTTTAACGACGCCATTTCTGCCGCAGTCAAATTACGGATGAATTTTGCCGGGACACCGGCATACAAAGTTCCGGATGGCACTTCTTTCCGTTCACCGAGAACTGCACCGGCAGCAACGATGCTGTTAGCGCCGATGATCGCACCGGACAATATTGTCGCGTTCATCCCAATCAGACAATTATCGGCAATGCGACAGGCATGGACCACTGCATTATGACCGACAGTAATGTTTTCACCGAGGACGCAGGGCGTACCTTTGTCGGTATGCAAAGTACAATTGTCCTGAATGTTGGTATTAGCGCCGACGATCACTTGACCGGAATCGCCGCGTATTACCGTGTTAAACCAAACACTCACGTTTTTGTGCAAAATTACATCACCGACAATTCGCGCTCCACCAGCGACAAAACAGCTGTCATCAATTATTGGTTGTTTATCTTTATAAGCATAGATCTGCATACGATTGCCTCCAAAACTCAAAAAGCCCTATGTCGTAAAACATAAGGCTCCTGAATGATTATTGTTGTTCGTTCCGAACTTCTTTTGGCAGCGCGTCTTTGTGTGAAAGATTAACGCGACCCATCTTGTCAATTTCGGTAACTTTTACCAGAATATCGTCGCCAACTTTTACGACATCTTCAACGGCGCGTACCCGCTCTTTAGCCAGTTGTGAAATATGCACCAAGCCTTCTTTGCCCGGCAATATTGCCACAAATGCGCCAAATTGCATCAACCGGGTGACTTTTCCTTGATAAATTTTACCAACTTCAACTTCGGCTACTAACCCTTCGATTATCTTGCGAGCTTTTTCGCCCATAACCGGATCAACGGCAGCGATGAACACCCGACCATCGTCCTCAATATCAATCTTAACACCGGTTTCTTCAACAATCTTCTTGATAATCTTTCCGCCTGGTCCGATTACGTCGCGAATCTTATCCGGGTTAATCATAAACGAGAATATTCGCGGTGCAAATGGTGAAAGCTCTGCGCGTGGCTTGTCGATAACTTCGAGCATTTTCCCAAGAATATGCATCCGGCCTTTTTTTGCTTGCTCCAGAGCTGATTGTAATATTTCCCGGCTCAAACCATCGGTTTTGATATCCATCTGAATCGCCGTGATACCCTTAGCAGTTCCGGCAACTTTGAAGTCCATATCGCCTAACGCGTCTTCTAAGCCTTGAATATCAGTGAGAATCGAATAATGATCACCATCTTTTACCAAGCCCATAGCAACGCCGGAAACCGGAGCCTTTATCGGCACGCCGGCATCCATCAACGACAGAGTACTGCCGCAGACGCTACCCATGGAACTCGAGCCATTCGACTCAACAACTTCGGATACTAAACGAATTGTGTACGGGAACTCCTCTTCGGTAGGAATAACCGGCACCAACGCCCGTTCTGCCAACGCGCCATGACCAATTTCACGACGACCCGGTCCGCGCATCGGACGAGTTTCGCCAACTGAGAACGGCGGGAAGTTATAATGATGCATATAATGTTTAGACTCTTCAAGCCCAACACCATCAATCCGTTGACCTTCGCTAACGCATCCCAAAGTAGTAATTGTCATTACTTGAGTTTGTCCGCGGGTAAATAGTCCGGAACCATGGGTGCGGTGGAATAACCCAGCCTCACAGCTAATTTGCCGAACTTCATCCAGCGCTCGTCCGTCCGGACGGATTTTGTCCACAGTGATCATTCGGCGCACGATTTCTTTGGTAACTGCCGATATAACATAGGAAACATCTTTCGGATTATCCGGATAGATTTCTGCAAAATGTTCTTTAGCGGCTTTGACACAAGCTGAAGTATTTTCTTCGCGCTGGGCTTTATCCGAGTTCAGCATCGCTGCTTTAATATCATCCGTAACAAACGTCCGTACTGCTTCATTAAGGTCAGCAGCCGGAGCATAGAGCGGCGCAAGTTTTTTGGTTTTGCCGATTTGCGCGACAATATCATTCTGGAAATTGATGATTGCCTTGATTTCTTCATGGGCGCGCATGATGCCTTCTAAAACTACTTCTTCCGACAACTCATTAGCGCTGCTTTCAACCATCAGAATGGCTTCACTGGTTCCGGCAACTACCATGTTCATCTGACTGGTTTCCAGTTCCAAGGTAGTCGGATTTATCGAATAATTCGTTCCGTCAAAACCAATGCGTACTCCGGCTATCGGTCCGTCAAATACGATATCGGAAATGCAAAGCGCTGCCGACGCGCCAATCATCGCCGCAATTTCCGGGCTGCAATCAGCATCGACAGAAATTACAGTAGCCACGATTTGAACATCGTTACGCATTCCGTCTTTAAACAACGGACGCAACGGACGGTCAATTAACCGGCAGGTCAGCACAGCTGTTTCCGGCGGACGGCCTTCACGTTTGATGAAACCGCCGGGGATTTTACCAACTGAATAAAGTTTTTCTTCATAGTCAACCGACAACGGGAAAAAGTCGATGCCCGGACGCGGTTGTTTGGATTGAGTTGCAGTTACCAACACCGCGGTGTCGCCATAGCGGGCGAGAACAGCGCCATTAGCTTGTTTTGCCATTTTGCCGGTTTCCAGAGTGAATTCCCGGCCACCGATCATTGTTTTAAAAACCTGATACATGGATCCTCCTGATTTTCTACAAATAAATCGAGTTGTTATTGGACTTTGGACGAAACAATTAGCTTGTTCCCTCCAAAATCCAACACCCAATCATTTGCGAAATATTAATAAAAAAGCGGGGAAATATCCCCGCTTTGATTATTTGCGTAAGTTGAGCTTCTCAAGAATCGCGCGGTAACGTTCTAGAGCGGTCTCTTTGAGGTAATTTAATAAATTACGCCGACGACCAACCATTTTCAGCAAACCGCGACGGCTGTGATGGTCCTTTTTATGAGTTTTCAGATGCTCAGTAAGATAAGTAATCCGCTCGGTAAGCATAGCAATCTGTACTTCCGGCGATCCGGTATCACCAACGTGACGGGCATGTTCAGTCATGATGACTTGTTTTTTCTCGGTAGTTAACACAGGTGTTCCTCCAAATTAATTAGTTTCATTCGCGTAGCCAAGTAAGCCGTCGAGGTGTCGGCAAACTGAGCAAGCGTTTAGACTAGTGTATTCTAGCACATTTTGAAGTGGTTGGCAAATGATTTTGATTTTTGATTTTGACTACCCCGGCGGCCACTTCATTCTCCGCCCGCCCAAAACGTGCCAGTGGAGATGATGCACGGTCTGACCGCCGTCGTCGTTGGCATTGGCGACTATTCTGAATCCGGACTGGTCAATATCCAGTTGCTTGGCGATCATTCGCGCCGCTTTCGCCAATGCGCAGAGATATTGGCTGTCGTCGTCGGTCATGTCTGACATGCTGATTATGTGTTTTTTCGGAATAATCAGGACGTGCACCGGCGCTACCGGATTAATATCGTGGAACGCCAAAACTAATTCATCCTCGTAGATTGGCGTTATCGGGATTGTCTTGTTAATCATTTTGCAAAAAATACATTCAGACATGACTCCTCCTTTTAGTTTATTTCGCGACTACTGTGATTAATGTACCTTTGTCGACGATTGTAAACGCCGGAATGCTCTGGCTGACAACAAAACCGCTGCCGCTCACCGCGAAATTCAACCCAGTCTTGGTAACTTGTTCACCGGCGGCACGAATTGTCGCACCGACTACATTGGGAACTAATATTTTCCCCGGCGGAATTATTCTTGGCGCTGCAGCATTGGCCTGATTGCTTGTTGATGCTGATTTTCGTTGCGGAATATCGGTTTTCTTGGTTGGCACATTTTGTGCCACACCGCTATAGCGCATGACTTGGGTCATGATTTCTGCGAAAACCGGCGCGGAAATTTGCCCGCCGTAATATACCCCCTGGGGGTCGTCAATTACTATCAAGCCTATATATTTCGGACTCTCGACCGGGCCAAAACCAACGAACGAGGAAATGTAATGACCGCTGGCATAACCGCCGGTTATTGCCAATTTTTCTGCAGTACCGGTCTTGCCGCCAAAGTGATAGCCGGAAACAGCGGCTTTCGATCCACCGCCCTCGGAAACGTCTTTTTCGAACAGCAACGCCATTCCCTGCGCTGCTTCATTATTAAGAATTTTCGTACCGGTAAATGTCTGCTCTTCGCGAAAAACGCTGCCATCGCCATTCAATATTTTTTTGACAATATGCGGCTTGATAGTAGTACCACCATTACACATCGCCGCGGTTGCGGTTATCAATTGAATCGGGGTTACCGCCATGCCCTGACCGATAGAGATACTCGCCAAATCCGAATTGGTCATATCTTTTAAATCAAACAGAATTCCCTGCTCTTCGCCCGGTAAATCAACACCGGTTTTTTTACCAAAACCGAATTTGTCCACGTAACTTGCTGCCCGCTGCCGTCCAACCCGTTGTCCAACCTGGACAAAGATCGTATTAATCGACTGGCCAAATGCCCGAATAAAATTCATTTCGCCCCAGCTGCCGCTGTCCCAGTTTTGCAAAGTTCTGCCGTCAATCGTAATATGACCGCTGTCGCTGAACATTTCGGTCGGTTTCAATAATCCTTCGTTCAGAGCGGCTGCGGTAATTAACGGTTTGAATGTCGAACCCGGTTCATATACCATTCCGGTTACCCGGTTTAGCAATTGCTGTTGCGTGGCTTTGGAGAACAAATTGGGATTGAAAGTCGGACGACTGGCCATTGCCAATATTTCACCATTGATTGGATCCATGATTATTACTGCCATTGCCGTTGCTTTAGTTGCCGCCAGTGACTTGTCCATCGCTTGTTCAACAACGAACTGCATCTTGGAATCAAGCGTCAAAAAGATTTTTTTGCCTTGCTTTAACGGCTCGTAATCAATCGTCGAACCAAGAATCGGTGTGCCGCGCTGGTCGGTCGAAACTCTCTGCTGGCTAATTTCGCCCTTGAGCACATCATCAAACTGATATTCCAACCCGGCAAGTCCGTCATCGTCAATTCCCACAAAACCCAGCACTTGGGCAGCCAAGCTGTCATTAGGATAATAACGTTTGCTCTCTTCGATGAAGTACAACCCGCAGTAGTCGTAGATTTTATTTGTTTTCATATAATTTTCGACTTCGAGATAAATACTGTTGTCCAGCGCCCGTTCAATCCAAATAAAGCCTTTATCGGATGTCAACAGCGCTTTTAAGTTTTTGGGATCTTTGTTTAATATTTTTCCTAAATCCTTTGCCATCTTATCGGCGTCGAAATTCTTGATGCGCTTTAATTCATAGCAGTTGGCGTACAGCGATTTAGTCATCAAACTGACCGCCAACTCCTTGCCATTCGCGTCAAATATTCCCCCGCGCGGATTTTTAACATCCAAAAGGTCACGAACTTGGCCGTATAATCTGTCGGTCAAATAGCCGCCGCGGATAATTTGCAAATACGCCAATCGTCCGATAATCACGACTACGAATATTAGTAAACAAATAAATAGCAGTTTGGTGCGATTGTTCATCGAACGCAGATATTTCGTCACATAGGCTCCTTATAGTAATTGTTTAAATCGATCCACCATCGTCCGCAACACTTTGATGCGGGCAAACAACTTGGAATTGGCCTCCACTAATGTCCATGGGGCGTAGCTGGTATCAGTGCGCACAACCATTTCATCTAAGGCAATTTTGTATGAATCCCATTTTTCGCGGTTGCGCCAATCTTCATCAGTGATTTTTGCCATCTTATAAACATCAATTTCTCTGGCCCGAAAGCGCCGAAGTTGCTCGTCGCGATCAATTTGCATCCAGAATTTAAAAACGATCGTTCCAAACGTCGACCATTGCAGCTCCATATCGTTAATTTCCGAATAAGCCCGCCGCCATTCTGCTTCGCTGCAAAAACCTTCAACTCGCTCGACCATTACCCGCCCGTACCAAGTGCGGTCGAACACCGCCAGATGTCCGGCCTTGGGAAACGGTTGCCAAAACCGCCACAGATAATGGTGAGCCTTTTCGACATCGTTCGGCGCGGCAACCGGATTGACATCATAGCCGCGCGGGTCGAGGTTCTCACACAACCGTTTAATTACCCCACCCTTACCAGCAGCATCCCAGCCCTCAAAGGCTACAACCACCGGCACCCGTTTGATAAACAACTCATGTTGATATTCGCGCAACTTTATTTGTAACTCGCGCATCTCTTTTTTGTAATCATCTTTGCTGATGTCCAGCTTTAAATTCATCCGGTCGACCATCGAAGCAACATTGGTCGTAGCAATTCCGGCATCCTTGTGAGGCGGATTTGCCAACCGCTGTTTTTCTTGTTCGATACGCCGCTGGAAGGTGTTTTTCAGAGTTTTGAATATTTTTATAGTCGCGTAGCGCTCATCTTCGGCTTCAATTATCGTCCACTGGGCGTGCTGCGTGTCGGTTTTGGCGAACATTTCATCATACACGCGGACGTATTCATCGTATTGACGGTGGTGCCGCCAATCTTCCTCGGTCACCCGCCATGTTTCCGAGGTGTTCTTTTGAATTTCTTCAAAGCGTTTCTTTTGCGTTTTTTTGCTGATATGTAAAAACAACTTTATCAAAACCATCCCACCGTCGGTCTGGAGTTTTTCAAAATTGTTTATTTCATTATAAGCCGTTGTCCACTCGCCGACTAATTGATCAATTCGCTCATTCGTAACCCGGCGATACCAACTGCGGTCAAAAAAAGTTATCTTGCCCCGTTCGGGTAATTTGCGCCAAAACCGCCACAAGAACGGTCGAAAATATTCATCTTCAGTCAATTGCGCTTTAATATTTTGGACATTGAAACCACGGGCGTCCATACTTTGTAGCACCCGGTTTAACATTGTTCCTTTTCCGGCAGCGTTCCAGCCTTCAAAAATAACTGCAACCGGAATTTTCAGGTCTTTAAGCTCACGCTGCAATTCGCCCAATTCCAAGCCGAGTTGCTTAATCTCATTTTTATAATCATCTTTAGACATGGTCAACGACAGATCAATTTTTGAAAGCATTTCCCCTCCTCAATCAAATAACCGGACAAAATACTGAATAAACGGGTAACGATAATATTCGCCTTTGTAACTCTTAACCGTTGCCACGATCGAACTGACAAAAAACACTACTGCAAAGACTGCCAAAACTGGCAATAACAGAAATCCTACCAGAACGAAACACAATAAACCGCTGATCAATGCCAAAGCGGCCAGTACAATATGTGCCACTAACGCTTGTTTGGCATTAAACCGCACAAATTCATCATTATCCCACAATAAGTAGATAATCAACGGCGCCATAATGAAACCGATACCGCCAAAAAAATATGACAAATGCGCCAAGACAACCAAAAATTTTTGTTTGCCGTCGAGCAGTACGATTTCGTCCACAACTATTTGCCTCCTGCTATTTCTCTCAATACATACAACCAATATTTTACATTCTTCCTGGCGTTTGAGCAATAAAAAAACGCCCGTAGCTCCGGGCGTTTATATTTATATCGACAATTCACCATTTATTACGGAAAGTTTAACACTGTCACCTTCACTTACCGCGCCGCTGATGATTTTTTTCGACAAACTGGTTTCAACTTTTTGTTGAATCAGCCGTTTTAACGGACGGGCTCCGAATTGTACATCAAATCCCTCGGCTGCGAGAATGGTCAACGCTTCGTCATCCCATGTCAAGATTAGTCCCAGTTGTTTACTTAACCGGGCGGCAAGTTTTTTTAGCATAATCTCAGCGATTTTTTTGGTTTGCGCTTGGGTTAAGCTGTTAAACACCACGATATCGTCAACCCGATTGAGGAATTCCGGTCGAAAATGCCGCTTTAAGATATCCAGCACGTCAATCTTGGTTTTTTCCCAATCGGTACTGTTCAAAATCTCAAATGACCCGATATTTGAAGTCATGATGATAACTGTGTTCTTAAAGTCCACTGTGCGTCCCTTACTGTCCGTCAACCGTCCATCATCAAGAATCTGTAGCAACACATTAAAGACATCGCCATGCGCTTTTTCTATTTCATCTAACAACAAAACACAATACGGACGACGCCGAACGGCTTCGGTTAATTGTCCGCCCTCATCGTAGCCGACATAGCCGGGCGGCGCGCCAATGAGTCGCGCTACTGAATGTTTTTCCATATATTCGCTCATGTCCAAGCGAATCATCGCGCGTTCATCGTCAAATAATTGTTCAGCAAGGGTCTTGGCCAGTTCGGTCTTGCCAACTCCGGTCGGTCCCAGAAAAATAAATGAGCCGACTGGGCGATTGGGATCTTTGATTCCGGCACGAGCGCGAATAACTGCTTCAGATACGGCAATTACCGCTTCATCCTGACCGACTAACCGCTCATGCATTGCCGCTTCCAACCCGAGCAGTTTCTGGCGCTCACCGGATAAAAGCTTAGTTATCGGCACACCTGTCCAGCGACTGACAACCCGGGCGATATCATCTTCATCGACTTCTTCTTTGAGCAGCCTACCGCCAGCCTCAGCTCCGGTCAAGCGTTGCTCTTCCGCCTCAAAATTTCGGTTAAGTTCAGGAATGCGACCATATTTTAGTTGCGCAGCGCGATTGAGGTCGCCGTCGCGTTCAGCAGTTTCCATTTCATTTTTTGCCGTTTCGATATCGACTTTTAGCAGCCGTAATCGGTCAATTGCATGTTTTTCATTTTGCCATTGGGCTTTTAACGCATCGACATTGGCTTTAAGCTGTGCCAATTCTTCCTGTAGTTTTTGCAACCGGTCTTTAGATGCTTCGTCATCTTCTTTTTTTAACGCCTGTTCCTCAATTTCCAGTTGCATCAATTCGCGCAATTTCTCATCGAGTTCAGTTGGCATTGATTCGATTTCGGTCTTAAGTTTTGCCGCTGCCTCATCCATCAGGTCAATCGCTTTGTCCGGCAAAAACCGATCGGCAATATAACGATCGGATAGTGTTGCCGCGGCAATTAAAGCGCCGTCGCGAATTCTCACGCCATGGTGTACTTCAAATCGTTCTTTTAATCCCCGCAAAATCGACACTGTATCTTCTACGTTCGGTTCGCCGACCATTACCGGCTGAAATCGTCGTTCCAGCGCCGCATCCTTTTCGATATACTTACGATATTCATTTAATGTTGTCGCGCCGATACACTTGAGTTCACCGCGCGCTAGCAGCGGTTTTAAAATATTACCGGCATCCATCGCGCCTTCGGCTGCGCCAGCGCCAACTACTGTATGCAATTCATCAATGAACAAGATTATCCGGCCTTCAGATTTGGCAATCTCGTTTAGGACATTTTTTAAGCGCTCTTCAAATTCGCCGCGATATTTGGCGCCGGCAATTAAAGCGCCCATATCCAAAGCGTAGAGGATCTTGTTTTTCAGGCTCTCAGGAACGTCGCCGGCGACCATCCGCCTGGCCAATCCCTCAGCTATCGCCGTTTTACCCACTCCCGGTTCACCGATCAGTACCGGATTATTTTTGGTGCGTCGGGATAATATCTCGATTACCCGGCGAATTTCATCATCACGACCGATGACCGGATCAAGCTTTCCTTGACGCGCCAGCTCGGTAAAATCTCGACCGTACTTTTTTAACACCTCAAATTCTTCTTCGGGGTTATCAGTCTTGATGTTGCGACCGCCACGATAGTCGGCGATTACTTTCTCCATGCGGTTCCGGATCAAACCAAACTCACGGCATAGTTTTACGACCTCGTTATCGCCGTCATCGACTAGCGCCAGCAACAAATGTTCGACACTAACGTAGTCATCACTCATCGAGTGGGCGATTTTTTCAGCGCTTGCCAACACCCTCATCAACGCCGTGCTGGTATTCAAGCGGTCGTTGCCGCCTTTTACTGACGGAATTTTACTGAGTAGTTGCGCAATCCGGGTATTAAATATTTTGCTATCGACTCCAGCGCTTTGTAATAACGCCAACGTCGTCCCCTCGGCTTCCTTGACGATCGCGGCAAGCAAATGTATCGGCAAAACTTCCTGATTGTAATTCAAAGCTGCCGTCTGCTGAGCTGCCTGGATAGCTGTTAAAGATTTTTGGGTAAATTTCTCGCTGTCCATGAAGTTTTCACCACCTTAAAATTTTATTTTTGGGAGGTCATCGCCATGATGCCTATAGACTAATTATGCAATTCGGCGATTTTCTTATAAAGTTCGCGCTCTTTCTCGGAGATGGTTGCCGGAATGTCGATAACTAACCGGATGTAAGCATCGCCGTTTTCGCTGGCATCACGCTTAAAGCCTTGTCCGCGCACCCGTAATTTCTGACCATAACGTGCGCCAACCGGCACGTTGATTTCCACTTTCCCTGAGGGCAACGCTACCGTTTTCTTGCAACCGAGTACTGCTTGCTCAGGGTGCAATATCAGCTCAGTTTCGATATCGTGCTTGCCGGAGAGCTTCCATTTACCACCATCGTGAGCGTTCAATTTTAGGATGAGCGCTCCGCCGTTGCTTCCCAACCCCTTTAAGCGGATTTGTGACCCGGGCGTTGACCGCTCGGGTATGTTTATATCGACGCTTTTTTGCCCGCTATCCGTTTGCATCGATACGTTGCGTTTACCACCTTTTATTAGTTCCTCAACGCTCAGCTCAAGCTCGGCGCTGATGTCCTGCGGCTGGGGCGCACGCTGTTGACCGCCAAAGCCACCGAACCCTTCGAACGGATTGGCAGAGCGCCGCCCGCGAGCTTTGCGCTCGCCGCCCGGTCCGGCTTCGCCAAAAAACTGACTGAAGAAGTCGGAAAAATCGCCGCCGCCAAAACCCGGCTGCTGTCCGCCGCCAGCTCCGCCATAATTAAAATCTTGACCATTTTGCCAATTGGCACCAAACGAATCATACTTTTGGCGTTTTTCCTTGTCACTCAACACTTCGTAGGCTTCGTTTAATTGCTTGAACTTTTCTTCAGCTACTTTTTTTTTATCGCCTTGGTGTTTGTCGGGATGAAACTCTTTAGCAAGCTTACGATAGGCGCTCTTTATTTCTTTTTCCGTTGCCCCGCGTTTTACGCCAAGCGTATCATAATAATCAATATATTTCATAATCACACCGCCTCTTTATCATTTGCAATTATACCATTCTCATTATCATTTGGCAATATATTTTTGAGAGAGACGCGCTGCAATAATCGTTCCCGACAATTATTTTACGGCTTCTGACGCAAAAATCATTTGAATTCCTGACTGTTGAATTTCTCCAGCCATCTCGCTTAGCGCTTTGGCAGTATTAGGGCGGGCATGACCGATGGCAATAATAGTTTTGTTACGCGCCATATCAATTGCCATAGCTATTCGTCCTTTAATATAAGTTACACTATCACTATTATCCAAAAATATTTCATTTTCCGAAGTAGCTACACCATACTCCCTGGCAACATCACAGGCAACACTTGCCGGATTAGTCATAGAATCGACGAAGAACAGGCCATCGCCAGCAACGACCCCCATAACAACCCGCATTACCCGGCTATCCGCGGTCGCTTTCGAGCCCTGGTGATTATTCACGCCAACTGCTCCGGGAATCGCGTTAATCGCATTTCGCGTGATTTTTTGGATTTCCGAATCGCTCATAGTTGTTAAAATTGTAATTTTCTCAGCGCCTGAACCGCCCGCTGATTGCATCGGCAAATGCACCATCAGTTGCTTGCCGCTGGCGTTTCCCTTAGCAATTGCCGCGTTACTCGACTGCAAATAGGGAATAACTGCAAAAGTCAGCGGCGCGTCAATTTGCGCCAGGGTATTTAGCGCGGCTGAATTATAGCCGCAATCGTCGATTATAATCGCCAAGCGTCCGGGCGCCCCAGGTGTGGCTTTGGTGTGTTTTACCGGTGAGCTGTTAGCGGTTGAATTGGTGGTTGCAGCTTTTGAATTTGCAGCTTGCGTTTTTTTGTCGCTGGCTGGTGGAGCGCTCTTCGCGGTATCGGCGCCAGGTTTAGTAGTTCCGCCATTGTCTTTTGTCGGAACACTTTCCTGCTTCGATTCATTATTGCTACCGGAATTGCTATTGCCACAACCACCGGCATAGATAATTCCCACCGCAAAGGCAACGACGACAATTAATATCGTCCCAAACTTCTTCCAATTAGTTGTGGGTGATTTTTTTTTGGAAATTTGCTTTTTAACTGGTTTAGTATGTTTCGTAACCACTGTACACCTCATTGTATATGATGAATTTGATTATAAATGAGCCGCTCATTACAAGCAAGAAAAAACCCGCGATGAAGGTTATTCATCGCGGGGAAAGTAAGCTTTGGTAAAGCCTACATCATTCCGTCCATTCCACCCATTCCGCCCATTCCCGGATGCGGCATTCCTGCCTTGTCTTTTTCCGGTTTGTCGGCAACAAGCGCTTCAGTTGTCAACACCATCGCGGATATTGAAGCAGCATTTTGCAGCGCCGAACGGGTAACTTTTGCCGGGTCAACAATACCGGCTGCGATCATGTCCACATATTCTTCGGACAAGGCATTGAAACCAACGCCACGCGCCCGTTTCTTGACTTCTTCGACTACAACTGAGCCTTCAAGTCCGGCATTGTTAGCGATCTGTCGAAGTGGCTCTTCAATTGCCCGACGGACTATTTTCACGCCAGTCATGATATCGCCAGTTTCAACGATTGCATCCAGCGAAGTTTGTATGTCGATAAAGGTTACGCCGCCGCCAGCGACAATTCCTTCTTCAACAGCTGCACGCGTAGCATTCAAAGCGTCTTCGATGCGGTGTTTCTTTTCTTTCATCTCGACTTCAGTAGCTGCGCCAACCTGGATAACAGCAACACCGCCGGATAATTTTGCTAACCGCTCTTGTAATTTTTCTTTATCGAAATCCGAAGTAGTATCTTCGATTTGCGCTTTAATCTGGTTGACACGCTTTTTGATTTCATCTTTTGAACCAACGCCATCAACAATAGTAGTATCTTCTTTGGCAACACGCACTTGACGAGCGCGACCAAGATCAGTAATTTCAACACTGTCCAGTTTGCGTCCGAGTTCTTCAGTTATAACACTGCCGCCGGTTAATATAGCAATGTCTTCCAACATCGCTTTACGACGATCGCCAAAACCAGGAGCTTTTACAGCAACGGCTTTGAAGGTTCCGCGCAATTTGTTTACTACCAGTGTAGCCAGCGCTTCGCCATCAACGTCTTCAGCAATTATCAGCAATTCTTTACCCATTTGGACAACTTTTTCCAAAGTCGGCAACAAATCGGCAATAGCGCTGATTTTCTTGTCGGTGATCAAAATTAGCGGATCATTCAATACCGCTTCCATTTTGTCGGCATCAGTGATCATGTACGGCGAAATATAACCGCGGTCAAACAACATTCCTTCGACTACTTCCATATCGGTTTTCATCGTCTTGGATTCTTCAACAGTGATTACGCCATCTTTGCCAACTTTTTCCATAGCTTCGGCAATAAGGATACCGATTGAATCGTCCGCTGCCGAAATCGATGCAACTTGAGCAATTGACTCTTTGCTCTCGACTTTGCGGGCAGTTTTCCGGATTTCTTCCACCAGAACGATTACTGCTTTTTCAATACCACGCTTTAGCATCATCGGATTAGCGCCGGCAGCGACATTGCGCATACCTTCGTGAATCATCGCTTGTGCCAAAATAGTCGCAGTAGTCGTGCCGTCACCAGCGATATCGTTAGTTTTGGTGGCCACTTCTTTAACTAATTGAGCGCCCATATTTTCATACGGGTCTTCCAAATCAATTTCCCGGGCAATTGTTACGCCGTCATTGGTGATAGTCGGAGCGCCAAATTTTTTCTCAAGGACAACGTTACGCCCTTTTGGTCCCAGGGTAACTTTTACGGTATTTGCCAACGCATTTACGCCCCGCTCTAACGACCGGCGGGCTTCTTCATCAAAACAAATCATCTTTGCCATTATTCAATTTCCTCCGAATTATTCAACGACCGCGAGAATATCGCGTTCGCTCAAGATTAAGTAGTCAATGCCATCAAACTTCACTTCGGTGCCGCCGTATTTGGAGAAAATAACTTTGTCTCCAGCTTTTACGTCCAGGGCAACCCGTGTGCCGTTTTCTAATGTCTTGCCATTACCGACTGCTACGACTTCTGCTTCTGACGGTTTTTCCTTAGCAGTGTCCGGCAATACTATTCCGCTCTTAGTTATGTCTTCTCGCGCCATCGCTTTGACAAGAACTCTGTCTCCTAAAGGTCTGATCATGGATAAATATCCTCCTTAAATTTATGAAAACAATTTTGTTTCTTTGTTAGCACTCATCATTTTAGAGTGCTAATCACTGCTCATATTATAGTACATCTTTCGTTATTGTCAATAGCCAAAATAAAAAAATTCGCTCTCTGATAAGAACGAATTTCTCGTAGCCCTGCTTATGCAAAATATATGAACCATACTACAACACCTAGGGCGCGTTTTTTTCAATCGCTTCAATAGTTTTTGCGATATATTCGCTGATGTCGGATGCGATAATATTTCTTTTGCCGGCCTTCGAGGCGTTTTCACCTGCCATGCCGTGGATAAAACAACCGCATACCGCGGCAAAAAAACTGTCTGCGCCTTGAGCCAGTAGCGCGGCAATAATCCCTGCCAATACATCTCCAGAACCAGCGGTAGCTAATTTGTGATTTACGTGTGGATTGATAAGCGTCATTCCATTAGGAGCAGTAATTATCGTAAACGCTCCTTTGAGCACCACTACACAATTGTACTGCTCCGAGAACTTGAGCGCCAAATCTTCCCGACTGTCATTGATTGATAACTGTGGCAGCCCTAGCAGTTTAGCCATTTCACCGCCGTGAGGCGTAATTACCGGTATGGAATAAGCGGTTTTTATCAAGCCAGGGGTGGCAGACAACAACGTAAGCGCATCGGCGTCGATTACAACCGGCACTAGCGCCGTTTTTAAAATTAATTCCAGTTTTTCCAAATTGGTTTCACTAACACCAATTCCCGGTCCGAGCAAAATCGACCGGCAAGAGCGGGCGGCTGTTTTAAATCGATCAATAAAATCTGTGCCTTCAGAATTGGAAATCACCGCCTCCGGCAGGTTGACGGCAAGAGCCGCGGCGGCTTGTTTTTCCGTAAACACTTCGACATAACCGGCGCCAGCCATGAACGCCGCACGAGCGCTGAGTGCAGCGGCTCCGCGCATACTATCCGAACCGCACCACGCCAAAACTTTTCCCCGTTGATATTTGTGAATTTCATCGTTATGCCTGGGCAAACGCTGGGCGACCATTTTGGTATTAGTATACTTTTGCATATTTTCTCCTAGGCTATTCAAATAAATTGGCGAATATATTATAATGGTACAATTATACAACATATTTTTGAGGTGTAAATGAAACAACGCGCGATTCCGGTTGCAGCAAAACGAATTGTTATAAAAATCGGCACCAGTTCGCTGTCTTTTCCAAACGGTATGCTGGATTTCGCTAAAATTGAACGATTAGTGCGCGCCATAAGCAATATTCACAATTCTGGCCGAGAAGTAATTCTCGTAACCAGTGGCGCGGTCGGCGCCGGGATGATGAAACTCGGATTGAAAGAGCGACCGGTTTTAATACCGGAAAAACAAGCCGTTGCCGCCGTCGGTCAAGGATTATTGATGCACGTTTACGAGAAAATTTTCTCCGAATACGCTAAAACTGTCGCGCAAGTATTGTTGACTCGTTCCGACACCAAAGAAATGACCCGGTGCGCCAACTCCCGCTCGACGCTATTATCTTTGTTGCGAATGAATGTCATCCCGATTATCAACGAGAACGATGCCGTTTCCATTGACGAGCTAAAAATTGGCGATAATGATAATCTGTCGGCAATGGTAGCAGCGCTGGTGGAAGCCGATTTATTGCTGATTATGTCTGATGTTGACGGACTCTATACTGCAAACCCGGCAACCGACACCACTGCCACACTGATACCGGAAATCAAAACCATCACCGCCGCTATCGAAAGCATGGCTGGCGCCGCCGGTTCTGCCAGCGGGACTGGCGGTATGAGTACCAAGATCCAAGCTGCCAAGATCGCCGTTAACGCCGGCATTGCCGTAATAATTGCCAACAGCAGTGTCAAAAATTGCATCGAGTCCATACTGGACGGGCAACCTGTTGGCACATTGTTCTTGCCCAAAAAAGCCAAACTGCAATTTCGAAAAAAATGGTTATCGTTTGGCAAAGCCGCAAGCGGTAATATTTTTGTCGACCAGGGCTGTGGCGCCGCGATCATCAATAACGGTTCGAGTTTGTTGCCAGTTGGTATTGTTGATATTAGCGGTGACTTTAGCGGCGGTCAGGTAGTAAGCGTTATTTCCAGCGACAATCAGGAAATTGCCCGCGGCCTGGTAAATTATTCTGCCGACGAGCTACGAAAAATAAAGGGCAAGAAAATCAATCAAATTGCAACTATACTGGGCGGGCTTGATTATCACGAGGCCATCCACCGCGACAATATGGTTGTTATCGTATAGGGGAAAGATGAAATATAGCGAATTGATTACAATTGGACAACAAGCCAAAAGTGTTTCTGGAGCACTTGCCAGCTGTGGCTCAACTACAAAAAATGCCGCTCTGCAAAGCATTGCCCACGCTTTGGTAACGAACAGCAAAAAAATAATCGCTGCCAATGCTGTCGATATTGCTAACGGCCGCAAAAACAATTTCAGCAACGCATTGCTGGATCGGCTTCGCGTCGACGAGCAACGAATTTCCGCAATCGCAGCCGGTATATCAGCTGTCAGCGCTTTACCCGACCCGATCGGTGACGTTATTGACGGCTGGATTCTGCCGAATGGTCTTGCAGTACAGAAAATCCGCGTGCCGCTCGGGGTAATCTGTATAATATTCGAATCCCGCCCGAATGTTACTGCCGATGCTGCCGCGCTGTGCTTGAAGTCGGGTAATGTTGCAATATTACGCGGCGGTAAAGAAGCGTTAAATACCAACATTGAAATTGTCAACACCATGCGCCAGGCGCTTTCTTCTTGCAATTTGCCAGAAGACTGGATCCAG
Source organism: Bacillota bacterium (assembly GCA_037129925.1). Lineage (GTDB taxonomy): Bacteria > Bacillota > Negativicutes > JBAXTZ01 > JBAXTZ01 > JBAXTZ01. The sequence continues at coordinate 3,209 of JBAXTZ010000002.1, read as the reverse complement.
CTGGTCACAACTACTGATCGCGCCGCTGTTGGCGAATTATTGCGGTTAAATCAGTTTATTGATGTCGTCATCCCGCGTGGCGGCGCGGGATTGATAAAGACAGTTGTGGAAAGCAGTACGATACCGGTCATTGAAACCGGCACCGGGGTCTGTCATACCTTTATCGATGCCAGCGCTGACAGTGAAATGGCGTTAGCTATTGCCATTAACGCCAAAGTCTCGCGACCGGCAGTTTGTAATGCTATGGAAACGCTGTTAATTCATCGCGACATCGCCGACCAGTTTATGCCAAAACTTATTGCAGCAATGTTTGCAAACACCGTCGAACTTCGCGGCTGTGGGCGTTCTCTCCAGTATGATAACAGAATTATTCCGGCAACCGGGGCTGACTGGGCGGCTGAATTTCTCGATTTGATTTTGGCGATAAAAATCGTCGATGGCTTAGATGAAGCTATAGACCATATTAATGAATATTCGACCAAACATTCCGAGGCGATAATCTCCAACGATTATATCAACATCAGCCGGTTTCAGCGTGAAATCGATGCCGCTGTCGTATATGTAAACGCTTCCACACGCTTTACCGATGGTTACGAATTCGGGTTTGGCGCCGAAATCGGCATCAGCACCCAAAAACTTCACGCCCGCGGGCCGATGGGATTGAAGGAATTAACCAGTATTAAATATTTAATCAACGGTAATGGTCAGACCCGCTAAACTGCGCGCTGGCGTATTTATACAAATTTCCACTAATATGTTTTACCTTGCTAAAAACCCGCGGTTATTATAGAATATCCGCGGGTTTTTATTTTGTACGAGGAGGAGTTTAATGAAAAAAGCGTTATTAATTTGTATCGCTTTGTTATTGGCATTATCCATTTCTGCAACCGCCGAACCGCTAACCGACTATCGACTGGGGCATTTCCAAGTTGGCGGCGGCTGGTGGGGCGGAACTACGGATCTGGCAATGCCAACTGCCACGTCAGCAAATAGCTTAAACTACGCGCAAGCTCATGTCGGCAACTTCACAGCTGATGCCACTATCGGCTTGAGCCACGGATTTGCCTTGCGCTATGGTTATGCCGATTTATCCAATAACTATTCAATTCACGGCGGTGGTAGCAAGCAAATAAACTTGAACGCCCAAGAGGTGGATTTGCTATTTAAAATCGGCAGCTCGCTGGGCGGTTTGGTTAACGATGCCGTAAATTTAGCGACTGGGAAACCGTTAAAATGGACGTCAGAACCTGAAGGACGTAATATTTACGCGCTATTCATTGGCGCCGGACAGGTGTTTGGCGACATGCCCGAGGACCCGTCGGCAAACGCGCCGCGCAATGCAACCGGCTATATGATTGGAATAATGAATTCATCACAATATGCCGATAATTTCTGGTCTTTTGGTCGACTGTCGTTGACGGCAAATGCTTCGGTTTTTGTCGAAGCCGGACTTGCCTATCAAGTTTTACCAGGCGCATCGATTAGCATTGCCTACAAGAACTATAATCTGGCGGCTACGACCACCAATAGCAATAATGATTCTTCGTTCTTGTACCGTTCGGGATTCGAATACGGTCTGAACTACCAATTTTAGGCGGAGGAGAGAAAATGAAGAAAATAATATTTTTTGCGATTATCTGCACATTTATCATCTCGTCCGTCGCGAGCGCGGCGCCGCTGTATGATTATCGACTGGGACATTTCGCGGTATCCGCCGGATACTGGTCCAACTTTATTGGTTCTAATATTATCGGCGGACAATTTGAAAAAGAAGTTTACCCCAATTATTACCAATATGCCAACAATACCAGCGGCACCTGGGATGCTAGCGCGACCGTCGGCTTGGGGCATAATTTTGCAATACGTTATGGTTACTCAAACATGAACGGTACATATAGCCGCAACGATTCGCAGAACACAAAACAAAACTACAATACCACAATTTCTTATAATGAAATCGACATTTACTATCGTTTGGCAAGCAGCCTAAATGACCTTCCCAATGATTTTTTGGGGATTTTCGACAGTTCCAAACCCCAACGCTCCAGCGAAGCCAATGGCAACAATGTTGTCGCGCTTTATATTGGCGGTATCGTCTTGAATGGTTCAACGAGTAATAATTCCAATCCAAATAACGGTTCCAGCGTTGAAACCTGGAGTCCGACAATCGGGGTGGAAACAGCCGCTGAATTAACTTCATGGCTGGTTTCTACCAGTAAACTGGCGCTGTCAAGCAGCGCCTCGTATTACGGCGAACTTGGATTGTCGTTTATCGTAGCCAAAGGCGCTTCAATTGATGTCCAATACAACACGATGGATTCAATTGCCGACGCGGCATTTTTGGCAAAATCCGGTATGCGCGTTGGTCTTACTTATCAATACTAGCAAATTAATAACTAATAAAAAAGCGTTGAGATAATCTCAACGCTTTTTTATTAGTTTAGTTAATCTTAGTTTCTGATGATTTTATATTTGCGGAGTCGTTCGGCAAGCGGTTTACCAACTTTTGGTAACGCTTCCAAATCTTCACCGCGAACGCCTCCGACCATAAATATCGCGACCACATATACTACCCCGCCGACCAGCATTGCCAATACGCAGGAATGAACGACTCTGCCATGTAACATTTGCATCAGCAGGTTATACGCACCAAGCGCGCACGCGCCCATTATCGCCGATGCGGCAACTACTCGTAGAGTTTTGCCAACTTCGATGCCGAATCCGGTGTATTTATAGATAAAGAACATATTGATTAACGCTGCAACCCCAAAATCACAGTTCGTCGCCCACGCGGCGCCGGCAATATTAATTGACGGCATCGCCACGAATATCCAGGTTACAACTATTTTAACGACCACCGAAACCACCATGGCAATGAACGGAATCGCCGTCTTGCCTAATCCTTGCAATGTGCCAGTCGACACATTTTGCAATCCAAGCATCACGATTCCGATAGAAGTAATCGCAATCGATAATCCGGCATTCGGTTCTTTGTACAGTGTAACCGCTATCGGCGTTGCCAACAACCACAATCCGAAGAACGCCGGGATAGTGATTAAATTTGCGATGTGATAGGCAGTCGCCGTTTTCTTGCGAATGTCGGCTATGCGCCCCAAAGCCCGGGCTTCAGATACCGCCGGAACCAAGCTGTTTGATAGCGCCAACGTTAACACAGTGACACCGGCAATAAGCGGTACCGCCATTCCGAC
>JBAXTZ010000019.1:0-58807 GCA_037129925.1 Bacillota bacterium | reverse complement strand
GATGCGAAAAATGCGCCTCGAAGGTGAAGCTGGCGAATTTATCAGTGAGTTTGGCAAGTTGTTGCGCTCAGCGTTAGCGTTTCGCGACCTAATCGCTATTGATGAAAAGCACATCAAAATGGTGTTGCTGGCGTTGTTGTTTACCATTGGTGATTACCTAGTGGACAGCGAGCGCGAACTAGGCGGCGGCTACGCGGATATTCTGTTGCAAGAGAACCCTTCCAGTCCCGGTACTTCTAATTACGAATGGATAATCGAGTTAAAATATCTCAAGGCGAAAACCCTGAAAAACTATGACCAGATAGCAACTGCCGCAAAAATTCAGGCGGAGACCTACCGCACTGCCTATGTCGAAAAGTACAACAACGGCAAAATAGTCAAGACACTGGTGCTAATCGTAAGCGGTAAAGGGAAGATTCAGATTGCAGGGTAGCGGTGAAAGGTTAAAAGAGAATGGTTAATAGTGAAATTACGGTAGGGGCGGGGTTATCCCGCCCGATCACTCCGTGCGGCAATAAAACAATCGTGAAACCGAGCGGTAATAAAATAACGGGGAAGAAGGGCGGTAACAAAACAATGAGGAAGGGCGGCGATAAAATAACGAAGAAGGGCGCGGGAACCGCGCCCCTACTGGCGTTGCTTTTGTTTTTGTCTTTGGTTACCACTTCGCTGTGTTTTGCCGACCTCGGTTATTCATTGCTACCGGATCGGAGCGTCAGCCAGTTGCCGGATGAGGATACGCTGCTTATTCGCGAAACGCCGCTCCACACGGTATTGCCGCGCAGTTTTACGTCGGGGGAAATGCTGTTTCCGTTGACGCTGGGACGGGGAAATATTGACGGACTGCGCCAACTGAATGCTTCGTGTAGCGGGCAATTTTCGCCGAGTGAATTTGCCTTTATTAAAAAATATGCCAAAAATCTCAAGCTCGTCATAATTGATCTGCGTCCGGACGCGCATTTATTTATTAACGGTTATTCGGTCAGTTGTCCGGATAATATTGTCCGCGAAGAGTCGATGTTAACCAAAGAGCTACTCGGGTTGCAGTTGAAACTAACTCCGGAAAAGTGGCTGATTTTGAGCAATGCCCGCAAAGATTACGGTCCGGTTAAACTAACTACCGTATCCACTGAGGCTAAATTTGTGACGGCGGACGGTCAGCAATATTTTCGGTTAGCGACAGTTGATTTGGCAGAGCAGTTGCAAGAATTCCTGGTTATTGCCAAGAAAGTCTCCGCCGAACAATGGTTGCACATCCACGATAATGACGGGAAACGCGCGCCGATATTTTTGGCAGCATATGACATAATAAAAAACTCGACAAAAGTCAATTTTGATGCTATCATCTTCCGCAATGAGCAATTGAACAAGCTAGTCTTCGATGAACCAACGAAAATAATTTTTAAAAATATCTATAATCAGCAGGAAAAGCATAAGTAACGGCGAATATTGTTAGAGTGAAAATTGTTAATGGTGAAAATGCGAGTTGTGAATGGTGAAATTCTGTAGTAGTGAAAATGTGGGTAGTGAAAATCTGTTGTAGTGAAAGCGATGACAACTCGACAACTTGACAACTTCAACTACTCGACTACTCCCACGGAAAGCGGCTTCTTCCGGCGTTTGAGAGCGTCGGTTTAGCATAAAAAAATCGAGGAGAGCAAAAAAAACATGAAAAAGGCCTTACTATTAGCCTTGGTTCTGGTGTTCGCGTTATCGACATTTGTCTGCGCAGCTCCGGCAACCGCGTTTGTTGACGTTCCGGCGAACGATCCGTCCTACGGCTACGTTCAACAACTGATTAAAGACGGTGTAATCACCGATACTGACGGCGCATTCAACGGTAACAAGACAGTTACCCGCTATGAAATGGCGACATTTGTTGCAAAAGCAATAAAAAGCGTCAACAACACCAGCGCAGCCAACAAAGTGCTGATTCAAAAATTGGCAGTAGAGTTCGAAGCGCAACTAGAAGAAATGAACGTGCGGTTGACTGCAGCCGAAGTCTCCATTGCTAAGGGAGCAGCTTGGTTCAGCCCGACAATGCCAAAGTGGAGCGGGGAGTTTTCGGTAGCCTATAATGATGGCTCAAAAGACTATTTTAGCCCATACACCAACGGTGCTAACACATTAGTTTCGAACCAGGACAATCAATTTGAGATTGACTTAAATTTTAACGGTAATTTAGCCACCGGTTATAATATGCAATATCATGGCGGTTTGAGCTTTTATTATAAATATTATCAAACATATACCGGCGTGCTTAGTTCACTAGACGCCGGTTTTAACGCCAACAACAGTAATTTGTATATTGACGGTAATTTTCCGGGATTAGACGGATTGACTAAAGCGGCTTATGGAGCCAACACTACGTTTGCGCTTGGTCGCGTTGGATACAACACTGGTCTGACGGTAGACAGTACAATGAACGGCGCGCGTTTGAGTAACATCTTTGCCAACGGCTTAACTGTAGATGCTTATTATGGTGCCGAGCCAAACAAATTAGTGTATGCCGGTTTGTATCAACCAGAACGGATGCCGGGATCAGGCGGCGATTATTACTATGGCGCGATAATCAAGCCGGGTAACAACGTTGACCAAAACGGTGAAAACTATTTTGATATGTATGGACAGGGTAATGTTCCAGTAAACGGATTTGACCACTGGACTGGGTATGCTGGTTATAGCGCCAGTGCAGCCGCTGTAAATTTGAGTTATCCGATCGGTGCTTTCAAATTGAAAGCTGGTTACGCTAACGTGTTTTTGAATGGCGTTGGTCCGGCAAAGCCGCAAGTTGGACAAGAATTTCACGCTGATAGCGGAGCCCCTGTAACTCCCGCTAATCCGCTTGCAGTTGGCGAAATACCGGATGTTGTTCGCTCAGTAACAAATATCTCCTGTTTCCAAAGTATTGACATCGGCGCAGAATACGATGACGGTTATTGGCACGGTGCTGCCCGCTTTGGTTTTAGCCCGACTTATGACGGCATTGGCGACGGTTATCAACAGTATATGAAGGGACTGATTGCTCCCAACGCCGGCGCGGCGATTGAGATTCACGCCGGAACTACTGATCAGAAAAAACAGTGGTCCTATGACGGTTATCTTAAGTACAGTAACCTCGGTCCCTTGATGGGTTATGCGCCTAGCGGTGATGCCATAGGTATGGGTGGACAAGCATATAAAATCGGCCTTAACTTTACCCCGATTAATGGTTCGCTCTGGGAAAACTCGGTAGTATATGCAGTAGCCGCGGTGAACTCGGCAGCCGGAACTGGAACTACTCCGGTCCCTTATCAATCCAATACTGTTTTCGCAACCAAATTGCACTTCTACTTCTAAGAAGCTCAAATAGTCAACCCCCTCGCGGCAACGCGAGGGGGTTGTTTTTTGCCCGGGATAGTGTGTTATAATTGCATTAACCCCAAAATATGAGTGCAATCGAAAGATACTTTCCTGTAGGGGCAACTCTTGTGGTTGCCCTTTTTTTTACCAAAGAATTTTCCCAAAGCAGGAAAACACCGAATAACGTCGAATAATTGTTCTTGAAACTTTTTAAAATGTGCAATATCTGTGGAGGTCATATGGACAAAGTAATGGCGTTTTTGGAAAATCAGGTTATGCCGCGCGCGGCGCGGGTTGCTGAGCAGACGCATATGGCGGCTATTCAGCAGGCTTTTGTGGTAATAATGCCCTATTTGATAATCAGTTCATTTTTCCTGGTTATTGCCAACCTGCCGATTCCCGGGTACAATGAATTTATGAGCGGTATATTCGGAAATGGCTGGAAGGCTTGTCTGGATTATCCGGTAGCAGCGATTTTCGGGCTGATGTCGTTACACCTGAGCGGTATGCTCGGACTGAAACTGGCGCAACGTTACAAACTTGATGTCGGGGCAGTAACGGTATTGTCAACAGTTTGCTTTTTGATTGTTACTCCGTTTAACATTAAGGTAGCAGAAAAAACTTATGCTTGTATTCCCACCGACTGGCTGGGTGCAAAAGGATTATTTGTCGCAATGATCATGGCGATTATTTCAACTGAGATATTCAGGAAAATCACTGAGAGAGGTATCATAATTAAAATGCCACCCGGTGTTCCAACCGGCGTTGCCCGCTCGTTTGCGTCGCTGATACCGGCGACGGCGACAATCATTGTGGCAGTAATAATTCGCGAAGTATTCGCGCTTACTTCGTTTGATAGTATTCATAAATTTATCTACACGTTAGTGGCTATGCCGTTGGGCGTTATTGGCAATTCCTTCTTTGGCGCGCTGGCAAATGTCTTTGTTGTCACTCTGTTGTGGTCAGTAGGTTTGCACGGCGGAGTTATTGTGAGCGGTGTATTGCATCCGATTTACTTACCGTTAATGGAACAGAATCTGGCGGCATTCAAAGCCGGGCTGCCGTTGCCAAATGTTGTGACTGAACAATTTTTCACCATGCTCTGGGTCGGCGGCGCCGGTGCGACAATCGCGTTAGTGTTGACAATGTTTTTTCGCGCGCGTTCGGAGCAATATAAAGAGTTATCCAAACTGGCTTTGCCCTCGGCTTTTTTCAATATCAACGAGCCAATACTGTTCGGGTTGCCGATTGTGCTTAACCCGGTAATGCTCATTCCCTTTGTAGTTACGCCGATGATCTTGTGCGCTATAAATTATGCGGCAATGTATTTTGATATAGTGGCGCGACCGATGGGGGTAATAATTCCCTGGACAACCCCGCCAATTATTCAGGGTTGGCTGATTACCGGCAGTTGGACAGGAGCGGCGCTGCAACTTGTTGATATATTGATTGCGATGGCAATCTATTATCCGTTCTTTAAATTGCTCGATAAACGGCAAATCTTTGATGAGCAACAATAGTATGTACTTTGGACCAAATAACGGCACGGTCTTTCGTCCTCCGAGCGAGGCGAACAGCTTTTTGCTCCGGTTAACGATTGGTTGTTCGCACAATGCTTGCGCGTTCTGCGCGATGTATAAAGATGTGCAGTTTGCCTTATTGACTGATCAGCAAATTGATAGTCAAATTAAAGCAGCACTAAAACATCGCGACCGAATCCGGCGAATTTTTCTTTGTGACGGTGATGCGTTAGTGTTGCCGACTGAAAAATTGCTGGCGATTTTGTTGCGGTTGCGCCGGGAATTCCCGTATTTACAGCGGGTGGCAAGTTACGCATCACCGCATAACATTCTCGCCAAAACCGTTGACGAATTGGCGCTGTTGCGTGAATCCGGATTACGGTTAGTGTACTTTGGCTTGGAAACCGGAAATGAGCAATTACTCGAACATATCAACAAAGGGGTGACTGCTGTTGCCGCGATTGCCGCCGTACAGAAAATCCGATTTGCAGGAATTAAGCTGTCAGTTACGATTATCAATGGCTTGGCGGGAAATGCTGGTTGGCGCGAACATGCCGTTGATACGGCAGCAGCTATTTCGCAAATGCAGCCGGACTTGCTCGGCGCGCTTACGATGATGCTCAACCGAGGCACCAAATATTATCAGGCGTTCACTAGCGGCGAGTTTCAACCGCTACACCCGGCCGGGCTAGCCGCCGAGATGAAATTATTTTTTGAGAGCTTGGACTGGACCGAAGGGCATTGTATTTTCCGCAGTAATCATATATCCAACCAGTTCAGCCTTGCCGGAACCATTCCCCAAGATATCTCCCGACTAATTGCCGACTGTACTGCCGCTGAGGCGCGGCTAAGAAAACTGACAAACTGGAACCCGCTAAACGATGTTGATGGATAGCCAGAGTCAACAGGTTAAGACCAATTCGGTAGTAGGGGCGATTCACGAATCGCCCCTACTACGCGGTCAATTCGTGAATTGCCCCTACATAAACGGTTGAATCATAATGACGGATTCGTTAACCTGTTGACATTAGATGGATAGCCATAGATTAATTCCGGAGGATTAGATGAAAAAAGTTGTTATTATTCTGCTGTTGGCGACATTTTCGTTGACTATTCCAACAATCACCCATGCCGCGCCCGCGTTCAAACCGCCGGGTCAGATAACTATAAATATGGCCGATTACAATGACTGGTATTTTCTGAGCGTCAGCCAACGCGGTCAAGATTCTCATAATAGCCAACACTTTTTCAATTACGGCGCTGACGCGCCAAATTATAATGAGTTTGTGTTGCGGGGTATAGATAAAGTAATGGCTACCGCGCCAAACGGCGGCGGCTATTTTGTCGGACTCAAGGCTCAACCGCCGGAGTCGCCGCTCGGTTATGAATTGAAACTTGGTAGCTATTCGTTACTCACGCCGCCGCGCCCGACAAGTTATTGCAGCGGTTCATCTTATGGGGTATTTATCGAAGCGCTGAATTTCATCAATCCCCGCTACAGCAAGCGAATGACTGCGGCGCAACTGGAGGCCTGTCGGATGCAAGAACCTAACGGCGGGCGCCGTGACGATGATGTTAAGTTGTGGGGCTACTGGAACGATGATATCTGGGGAATTCATCACGCGCTGATTGATTATACGCAGATGGGCGAAGTGATTGCGCCGGATGCTGCCCGACCAGGAGATTTTATAAAAATTATGTGGAGTAAATCCAGCGGGCATTTCGTCGTGTTTTTGGGCTGGGTGCAGGACGCTAACAATCAACCTACGGCAATCCGCTATTGGTCGAGCCAACCCGGAACTAACGGATTTGGCGAACAAGAGAGCAGTATCAGCAAAATTTATTCACTGCTATTTGTGCGTCTGACCCAACCCGACAACATCACCAAATTTGACCCGAACTATAAAGTTAATATTTGGAACGTGCTGGATGCCGGCTATATTTTAAAAACGGGCAATTAAAAACACTGCATATTACAAAAAATCCTGTAAATCAGATTTGATTTGCAGGATTTTTTGTAATAAACGGCGAATAAGTTCATCAATAATTATGTCAGTTCGGGGGTGGTTGTAACGAAAACGTTTTTGTCGCTGGTTATTACATTACTTATCATGAGCAATATAGTGTGCGCGGCTGTCACAGCTGCTGTACAAGCGCCGAATACTAAGCGGGCGGAAGCGGCGGTGGCAAGAGGCGATTGGCAAACTGCTGCTCAAGAATATTTAGAGGCAATAGCCGCCAGCCAGCCGACTGTGGATAGTGAACTGTATCACCAATTGGCGCTCTGCTATGGGCATTTGGGGAAATTTCAGAATGCGTTAGTCAATTTTGATTTGGCAATCAAACTTAATCCGACCATTCCGGTGTATTTTTATGATCGTGGTATCACGAACAACTTAAACGGTGATGCGAATCACGCGCTCGAGGATTTTACCGAGGCGATAACTTTGGATAATGAATACGTTGCGGCTTATTATGCCCGGGGTATTGTTTATGGTCAGCGCGGCGAGTATGAGTTCGCGATGAGCGATTTTGACTGCGTAGTCGGAAAACTGCCTGACGACTACCGCGCCTATTATTGGCGCGGGAAAATCGAATTTTTACAGGGTAACAAAACAGCCGCGAACAAAGAATATGCTAAGGCGGTGAAGTTAGCCGGGGTGCAGTTGCCAATCTACAGCAAGTAACGGTTGAACTGTAGGGGCTGGCCTTGTGCCTGCCCTCACTCCTGTTTGTGAATGAATACAAAAATGTAGACAACCAAGGATATGGAAGGGCAACCACAAGGGCTTGCCCCTACATAAATGGATTGAACAGCCGATGTAAGGAGAAGGAGAAATGGATAGCGAAAAAGAAGTAAAACTTTTCAACGAGGATGAGACGCTCAAGCGCGGGATGAAATCGCGGCACTTGGCGATGATTGCTATTGGCGGCACCATTGGTTCGACGCTGTTTCTTGGGTTGGGTGATATTGTGCGGACGGCTGGACCGTTTGGCGCGACCGTGGCGTTTGTCATCGGCGGAATGATTATGCTGCTGGCGTTGCTTAGTTTGTCGGAAATGGCGGTAGCCATGCCGATATCCGGGTCGTTTCAGGCTTATGCCTCCAAATTTATTTCGCCGTTTGCCGGTTACGCTACCGGCTGGCTGTACTGGTTAAATTGGGGGACATCAGCGACGGCGGCGCTGGTGGCAGCTTCGATTTTGATGCGCTTCTGGTATCCAAACGTTGCCGAGTGGATTTGGTGTGTGGGCATCGCGGTAATCTTGTGTTTGATCAATATGCTGTCATCAAAAGCCTTTGGTGAAGCGGAATTCTGGTTTGCCGGGATTAAAGTTGTAGCGATAGTTATTTTCATCGTCATTGGCGGCGCAGTGCTGTTCGGTATCTGGCCGGTAGTCGGTCGGGATATTGCCGGATTTTCGGCGTTTACCAAAGATGGATTATTTCCTAACGGGATGTTTCCGGTATTTCTCACGATGATTTTAGTGGTCTGTTCGTTTCAAGGCGCTGAATTGGTCGGTATCGCTGCCGGTGAATCAGAGAATGCCGAGAAAAACGTACCCAAAGCGATCAAGAACGTAGGCGTTAGGATATTGCTGTTCTATATTCTCGCCACGATTGTCGTCGCCTGTATTGTACCCTTTAAGGATGCCACCGTCAGCGTTAGTCCGTTTGCCCAGGTGTTTTCGATAATCGGCATTCCCTACGCCACCGACGTTATGAATTTTGTTATTATTACCAGTTGCCTGTCGAGTATCAATTCGGCGCTATATGCCTGTTCGCGGTTGTTGTGGTCGATGGCGCGGGAGCGGCTGGCGCCGAGCTTTTTAGGGAAAGTCAATGAAAGCGGCGTTCCGTTTAACGGTGTGCTACTTACCGCCGGGTTGATGATGGTGGCGCTACTGGTCAAAGTGTTTGGTGCCGAGCAGTTGTTTATCATGATGCTTGCCGCAAGCGGCCTGATCGGCTGCCTGATTTGGATAATAATTTCCTGGAGCCAAATCGGGTTTAGGAATTATTTAAAGAGTCAGGGCGGCAGTGTCCGGCAACTTAAATTTAAGACATGGTTTTATCCGTTAGTGCCGGTCGCCGGAATTGTCGCCAACATTGTGATTGTCTGCGGTATGTGGTTTGACGAGTCGTTGCGGATTGTATTGTATTCCGGCGGCGCTTGCGTGGTATTGATAACTGTCAGCTATTTTGGAATTGTGAAACCAAGGCGGAAAACGGTTAGGGGTTAAAGGTGAAAAGTTAAAGGATAAATGTTAAGGGTTAAAAGTGGTGTCAGAGATGTTTTTCTGAGTCTTTCACCTTTCACTTTTCACGTTTCGCCATTCACCAAGTTTGAAAAATGAGGTTTATTATGAAAATTTCGAAAAGCGCCGAGCAGTTGCGCGCGCAATATTTTAACACGTTGAGTACTGCCAGTTTGGAATTCCCCTATTGGTATTCGCGCAAATATGACGAACTTAATTATGAGATTCCGATAGTCCGGCGGGCGGAAGCTTTGAAATGCGCTTTTTCCAATATTCCTACGACAATTTGGCCAAATGAGCTGTTGGTTGGCGGGAAAACTGCCGACTATCGCGGCTCGTTTCCGATGCCCTGGTTATCGGCCGGCTATTTTACCGCCCGCGCAAAAGAGCTGCTGCAAGCGGCAAATCAAGCGGAAACCAGCGGCGACAGTAATCAGTTTGGCGCTGGCGGCGGCAATGTCACGCAAAGTTTCGGCAAAGTGTTGTCGATTGCCGGAAAATTCGGAATGCGCGCCGAGAGTATTCCGGCGTTGGTCAAACTCGCCGAAAGCTGGGATAAGCGCTCGGTGGAAGATTTGGGACGGCGTTACGAAAAAATCGTGCCGGAATATCAGGAAAAAGAACGAATAATGGAATCGCTTATTTGTATGTTTGATTCCGGCTATACATTGCCCCAAGGGCGGGAGGTCATTAATTATTTTTATCCGCTACAATACGGCTATGACGAGCTGATTGAACACTGCGATGCGATGATGGCGGCGGTAGCTGGAAATGCCGATGGCGACGGAATCAGCGGCATGGACCGGCTGTATTTCTATGTTGCGGCAAAAACGGTGTTGCAAGGAATCCAGCGGTGGTACTTGAACTACGCTAAAGAGGCGAGACGGTTGGCGCGTACGAGTTCTGAGTCAAAAGTTCAGAGTCAAGAGTTTGGAGGTCGGAGTTCAGAGTCAAGCTCAGGGAATAGCAACTCAGGACTCAGGACTCAGAACTCAGAACTTGTCAGAAATTTAAGCGAAATCGCTGACATCATGGAACACATTGCCCATAAGCCGCCGCAGACGTTCAGGCAGGCGTTGCAGTTGATTTATCTCGTGCATATCGCGGCGTTGAACGAGGATGCGATATCCGGGTTATCGCCGGGACGGATTGGTCAGGTATTGTATCCTTATTTTGAACAGGATATTGCTGCCGGGCGCATAACTGAAACCGAAGTCAGCGAGTTGCTGGAATGTTATCGAGTCAAAATGACCTGCATCGACTGTTTTGCCTCGACCGGGGTGGTTGGCGGCGTGCTGTCGGGAAATACTTTTAATAATGTCTGTGTTGGCGGTCTTAACGTAGATGGTCAGTCGGCAGAAAATCGGCTGGAAGAATTAATAATCGAAACCGGTATGTCCTGTCCGACTACCCAACCGACCTTGACGGTATTGTATGACGAAAAACTGAGCGAAGGCTTTTTGCTCAAAGCCGCTGAATGTGTTAAAACCGGGGTCGGCTATCCGGCGTGGGTCAACAACCGTAATGCCATGGACTTTTTGCTCAAGCAATACGGACCAGAAGGAATGACGCTCGAAGAAGCTCGTTCGGTTGCCATCGGCGGGTGCTTGGAAACTTCACCCTGTTGCTGGCACAAACTGCGCTTAAATGGCAAGTGCTATACTATTCCCGGCGGCGCCGGTCAGCCGACTAGTGTTGGCGTGCATTTTATCGCCAATCCGAAAGTGCTGGAATTGGTTCTGCACAATGGCTTCGACGAGCGCACAGGAAAACAGGTGTTGCCGGCGCACGACAGCGCTTTGGCGGATTTCGCGGAACTGTGGCGGGTGTTTTGTGATTACTACGAGCAAATCGTCGATGTCTTGGTAAAAACTAACAATATTCAACACGATGTTTGGCGCAAACAAAACATGGCGATATATAGCTCGTTACTCAAACCGGACTGCCTGGAAATCGGGCAGCATATCGGCAACCGGGGCTATCGCTACAACGCTACCTACAATGTCGAAAGTTGCGGACAAGTTAACACGATTAACAGTCTGGCGACTTTAAAAAAATTGGTGTATGAAGACAAAAAATATACGCTTGGCGAATTGCGCGAAGCGCTGGCGGACAATTTTGGCTATATGACCGCGCAAGCTGCCGGGAATTTTTCGATGCTAATGCAAAAAAAACGCCCGGATTACGACGGACGTTATGATGAGATTCACTATGATTGCAAGAAGGCGCCAAAATATGGCAACGCCGACCGCTACACCGACGAGCTGTTTTTGCAATATGAGCAGTGGTTTTGCGCGATGTGTCGCGATTATCAGTCGTTATACGCAGAACCGCTCTACGCTTGCCAAATATCGGTGTCCACGCACGGAGCTCAAGGAATGGTGACGCTGGCTACACCGGACGGACGTTTGAGCGGCACAACTTTTGCCGATGGTTCGGTTTCGGCATATCCCGGCACCGACACCGAGGGAGTGTACGCGTTAATGACCTCGGCGACCTGTTGGGATCAGCCCCAGTCGCAGAATTCGCAACTCAATCTAAAACTGCACCCGACGGCAATTAATGGTCGCGCCGGAACCAAGAAGTTGTTGGAAATTACCCGGGCTTATTTACGCAAGGGCGGTTTCCATGTACAATACAATGTTGTAGATTCAAAGACACTGTTACAGGCACAGGAGCATCCCGACGAACATCGCGAGTTGATGGTGCGGGTAGCCGGATTCACTCAGTATTGGGTAGAAATAAGTAAACCGATTCAAGACGAGGTAATTGCCCGGACACAGTATGAGAAGGTTTGATGTTGTAAAAGCTGAAAGCTGAAATATAAAAGCTGAAATATTGGAATGAAGTGGAGAATAAAAAAATATGCGAATACATGGATTGTGTGACAATTTTATTTCGATTGATGCGGCCAAGGGGAGTTGCGGGATTTCCGGGCAACTAGTGCCGTTTGACGGCGAGGGCTGCGGTTATTTTCAAGCTGCACCGCATTGCTTGAATTGTAAACATTTCAACAATGTTACCACCACGGAGTTGGGTGAATGTAGCGGATTTGGCGCGGTCGCCTGGGTCTATCCGACGATGCGGGCGCGGAATTGCGCTAGCTACCAGCCGCTGGCTGCCAGCCGCTAGCCGCTAGGAGAATGATGTTAACTGCAAAAATATTTGATATCCAAAGTTTTTCGACGCATGATGGTCCGGGTTGCCGGACGGTGGTGTTTTTTAAGGGCTGTCCGCTAAAGTGCCGCTGGTGCGCCAATCCCGAGGGAATGTATGCCCCGCAGGAAATCATGTGGCGGGAATCGAAATGTGATGGCTGCGGTCGCTGTGTGCTGGCTTGCCAGAAAAACGCCTTGGTGTATATCGATGGGAAAATTCAACGGCAACGGAGCAAATGCCGTAGTTGCGAAAGCTTTGATTGTGCGGCAAGTTGTTTTTCAGGGGCGCTTACGCCGAGTAGCAGAACTTACACAGTTTCCGAATTGATGGATGTATTGCGCCGCGATCGCGAATTTTGGGGTGAGTCCGGCGGGGTGACGTTCAGCGGCGGCGAACCGTTCGCGCAGTTTAAGTTTCTCGAGCAAGCAGTGCGCGGCTGTATAACAGAATATATGGACACCGCGATTGAAACCAGCGCCTACGCGAAAACATTCGATTTTGTGCGGGTGATGCAGTGGCTGGACTTTGTATTTATTGACATCAAACACATGGATGATGCCAAACACAAAGCGGCAACCGGAGTTGGCAATGGGTTGATTTTGAATAACATTGCGATGCTAATGCAGCAACAGCAACATCCCCGGGTTGTTATCCGGGTGCCGGTAATTCCCGGCTACAACGATGATGAGCAGAATATGCAGGCGACCGCGCAATATATGAAGGCGAACAAACTATTTGAAGTAAATTTATTGCCGTTTCACAATCTGGGTGAATCTAAGTGGCAGCAACTGGGCTTGCCGTATTTGTACGAGGGGAAAGCCGGCCTGGCTGAGGAAACGTTATTGAAACTGGCGCAGATTTTTGAGGCGCAGGGGATTAAATGCCATTGTGGCGCAACAGAGTGGTGAAAGATTAATAGAGAAAGGTGAAAAGTTAATAGTGCAAGGTGAATAGAGGAAGAGGGAAGTTGTCAATCACCATTAACCTTTAACTTTTTCCTTTATCCTTTAACCATTAGCAGGTAGTGTAAAATGAGTAGCGAAAAGAAATATTATCGCAACGCTCGGGTTGCGGTGGTTAATTTTGGGCTTGACAAGGCGTTGTTGAACGTTGAGACTGGGAAATATTTATACTTAAATGAAACCGGGGCGCGGATTTGGGATTTGTTGGAAAACTATCCGACCGTATCCGAAATAGCCGGGCAGATGTTTTCTGAATATGAGATTGAAGTTGAAACAGTGCGATTGAAAATAGAAAAATTTATTGAAAAGGCGCTGGCGGCCAAAATTATTGCGCTCAAAATAGAGTGAAAATCAAACCTGCCCCAGAACAAGGCTGTTGTCGAGGTGAAATATTGCTTAACAAAAGCTTGCTCAACCATGAAACGCGACTATTGTTAAAAGTACTGCAGGATAGCGCTACAGCGACCGATGTCCAATTGGCAGACCCCGACAAATTTCTGGCAACTTGTCAACGGCATCGATTGACCAATATTGTTTGTCAGCGACACCAACACCAGCTAACGTTATTGCCAAAGACTACGCAACAGCGCTTTGCTGAAGAAAATCGCAACAGCGGTTTGCGGCAACTGCAAAACATTAGCGCCATGGAACGATTGTGCAGCGAGTTTGAGCAGTTGGGTATTCGCTATCAGTTGATTAAGGGGGCGCCACTCGCCGAGCTGTTGTACCAGGACGTCGGCGCCCGGATGTCGCGGGATATTGACATCATTGTTTATCGTCCACATTTTTCACAAGCCTGCGCAGTAGTCGAAAAACAGGGCTACCAGATAAAAGATTTGCCAACGGCTATGCACCATTCGTATGTTAATGCTGCTGATATTATCGTCGAACTACATACGCAACTAAGTTTATTTGGAATGGGCGAACTTTCAACTTTCAGTTCTAAGCTTTCAGCTTTAAATAGTATCATCATTGCCGGTCGCAACTACCGGCTTCCGGATATTAACGAATATTTCGTTTACCTCTGCTATCATGGCGCTACACATGGCTGGTACCGGTTGCTGTGGCTGGTGGATGTTGTTGAGTTCAGAGTTCAGAGTTCAGAGTTCAGAGTTGATTTTAGAGAGGTGGAGAGAATCGCCCAAAAATATGGTTTAACTGATGTCGTCGGGCAGGCTTTGGCGCTGGCACGCGATTTGTTGGGGTTCAAGCCGCCGGATGATTTTATGATTAGCAAGCGAGCCGAGCAGTTAGCGGCTGATGCTTTGGAGTTGGCAATTGTCCGCGACTGTCCGCTGGATGATTGTTTTGCTTTTATGCTCCGACCTAAACGCGAATTTCTCTATCAGTTGCGGGTGCAAGGGAGCTATTGGAATCGGTTACTGTATCTGGTAACCCCTACAGTAAATGATCGCCGTCAACTAGTTTTGCCGAAGTTTTCTGAAAAATCATATTATCTTATTAGACCGTTGCTGCTAGGCTACCGCGTGTTGAAAAAAACACTAGCAACAGACAGGAGTTGAAGTGCCAGCAAAAAAACTTACCAAATGGAAAATTTTTAGAAAAGCTTTAATGTTGTCCATAGGTTCGATAACTACCGCAGCCGGATTGGAATTCTTTCTTATTCCCAATCATATCGTCGATGGCGGGGTGGTCGGGATTTCGATTATGCTCAGCTATCTGACAGATTGGCCGGTCGGGATATTGATTTTCGTGCTTAACGCGCCGTTTTGGTATTTGGGGTACCGGCAAATTGGCAAAACATTTGCCATTTCGACGATCTTGTCGACTATATCGTTGTCGTTTTGGGTATCAGTGTTTCATCCGATCCCCGGGTTGACCAATGATTTATTTTTGTCAGCGGTTTTTGGCGGCATCATTATCGGCGCCGGGGTCGGGTTGATAATTCGCACCGGTGGCTCGGTAGATGGCACAGAGATGGTCGCAATTATTCTGGATCGGAAAAGCGGTTTTTCGGTCGGCGAGATAATTATGTTTATTAACCTGTTTATCTTGAGCTGCGCCGGATTTATTTTTTCGTGGGACAAGGCGTTGTATTCGATGGTGGCCTATTTTGTGGCAGTAAAGGTAATTGACTTGGTCATTCGCGGCTTTGATGAATCCAAAGGGGTTATTATCGTGTCCGAGTGCTACCGGGAAATAACCGATGAAATAACCCATCGGCTCGGGCGCGGGGTAACGCTGTTAAAAGGTGAGTCCGGCAGAACCGGCAAGGACTGCCCGACGATTTATGTAGTAGTTACCCGTTTGGAAGTTTCCAAATTGAAAAATATCGTCATGGACATTGATGAGCAGGCGTTCTTTACCATCAACGAAGTGCAGGAAGTTATGTACGCGAATATGCATAAGAAGGCGATTCACTAAACAGAAAGTAGAAAGCGAGAAAACTATGTACACAAAAGAAAAATGTCTAAAAACACTAAGCCAATTTATCAGCGAGCCGCATCTGCTCAAACATTCACTGGCAGTAGGCGCGGCGATGCGCTATTATGCGGAACTATACCACGAAGATGCCGGATATTGGCAGGCGGTCGGACTGTTGCATGACGCGGATTTTGAAAAATATCCAGACGAACATCCTCAGCACACGGCGGAACTGCTGGTGCCTCTGGGGTATGATGAGCAATTCGTTGCCGACATCGTGTCGCATTGCTGGGCTTGGGATGTTGAGCGCAGTCGGGTACAAAAAGTGCTTGCGGCGGTCGATGAGATGACCGGATTTGTCACAGCTTGCGCGTTGGTTCGTCCGGATAAGTCGCTGGAAAATTTGGAAGTTAAGTCGGTATTGAAAAAAATTAAGGATAAAGCGTTTGCGCGCGCCGTTGATCGCGATGATTTGCGCGCCGGAGCAGCATTGCTGGAAATTACGCTGGAAGAGCATATTGAAAACGTTAGAAAAGCGTTGATTGAATATTTATAATATGAGGAGCGGGCGATGAAAAAAACATTAGTGGCGGTGGTGGTTATGGCAATACTCGGAGTCTCTGCGTTTGCTAGCGCAGCAAATATTAAACTGGGGATCGACAATATCGGTTCTTATATGCAACTGTTTCAAGGAAAACGCGCCGGACTGATAACCAATCCGACCGGTGTCGATAGCAACTTAAAAAGCACGATTGATGTAATGGTTTCGAGCGGTGTAAAACTTACGGCATTATATGGACCAGAACACGGCGTGCGCGGCAACTTTGCCGATGGTGACACGATAACGACTTTCATCGACGACAGCACTAAGCTGCCGGTGTATAGCTTGTACGGCAAAACTTACAAACCGACAGCGGAGATGCTCAAAGATGTTGATGTGTTATGTTTTGACATTCAGGATGTCGGCGCGCGGTTCTACACCTTTATCTCGACGATGTATTACGCGATGGTCGCCTGTAAGGAACAAAACAAAACTTTCGTGGTGTTTGACCGCCCGAACCCCTGCGGTAGCATGGTCGAAGGCGCGGTGACTACCGACAAATCGCTACAGGGATTTACTTCGATTGGACCGTTGCCGACCCGTCATGGCATGACGGTTGGTGAGTTGGCGTTAATGATGAATAGCGAGTGGGGGATTGGTTGCAATTTGACGGTAATTCCGATGAGCGGTTATAACCGCGATATGCTTTGGGCAGATACCGGACTGCAATGGATAAATCCGTCGCCGAATATTCCTTCGGCAATGACCGCGCTGGTCTACAGCGGAGCTGGTTTTTTTGAAGCGACTAATGTATCCGAAGGACGCGGGCTGACTAAGCCGTTTCTGATTACCGGCGCGCCTTGGCTGAATGCTGAGGATTACGCGTTGTTGCTCAATATCAAGAAACTGCCCGGAGCGTTGTTCCGACCGGCGTACTTTACACCAAATTTCAGTAAATACCAAGGTGTTATGTGTGGCGGAGTGGAAGTCTTCGTTACTGATCCACAGAAATTCCGCGCCGTCGCGGTTGGCTTGGCAATGGTAAGTACCGCGCGCGATTTGGGAGCTGACAAATTTTCTTATGATAAACCAGGCAAAGCAGGTGGCGTTTGGGGAATCGACGTGATGACCGGCGACAGTTTGCTGCGCGAAAACAAGTTGAGTGATAAGGAAATTTTGGCGGCATGGGATAAACAGGCGGCCGAGTTCAAAGCCATGTCGAGCAAGTATTATTTGTATCGATAGTTGTAGGGGCGAGGTTATCCCGCCCGCCACTAAACGTTGATATTAGAAGTAAGATGTAAGAAGGCTAAACGTGAAAAATAATCGTCGGTAATATAGGTGCGAGCGTGAGTATTAAACAGGGTTCGGCGGCGGATTATTTCCTCGAAGCCGCGACAAAACTCCAGTTAATCTTGGCGAAAAAAGCTGTTTGTGAAAAGGATGTCCACGATTTACGGGTGGCAGCCCGGAAAATCAAGACTTTGGCGGCGGATTTCGGGTTGTTCTTTCCAGATAAATGTTGGCGTGTCCGGCAGCAGGTAGCTAAAATTATTCGTAAATTTTCACCCGTTCGGGAACAGCAGTTGTTTGCAAAATTTATTAGCCAACTAACAGCGGTTGAATGTGCTACTGATCGCTGTTTTGTTGTTGATTGTGAACCGCTGCCAACAATCGGCGCAAAGCAGCGTGAAAAACTGACTAAGCGGTTTCGAAAAAGTCGGGAACTATTGAACCAGCCGCTGAATTCGGAACGGTTGAACCAAGCTATTAGTAGCTGGCTGGAAGAGTTTTCCACAATTGTGGCCGGCAGTTTGGCTAGTTTAGACGACGAACGGCTGCACAAAATCCGAATTGCGGCAAAAAAACTTCGCTACCGCCTGGAATGTTTTGCGCCGCAGCAAGCCGAGTTAATAAATCATGTAACGGCTATTCAGACGGAAATCGGCATATTACATGATTGGCTGACTTTTAAGCGGTTGTTGTCAACCACGAATTTGTCAGCAGCGGCTGATGAACAAGCGGCTCAGCGTATTGAACAAGGAATACTCCTCAGCCGGGAGCGGGCGATAACACAAACACTCACAGCGTTGCCAGCGCCGCTGTAATATCCGCCAATAAATCGTCGGTATCTTCCAAACCGATAGACAGGCGAATATCGCCGATGTTTATGCCGAGCGTTTTAATCTTGTCCGGAGTCAGTTCGCGCGCATAGGGAACTGCCGGAGCGATTATCAAACTCTCATGTCCGCCCCAGCTGACACCGATGCTGAATAACTCCAACGCTGCTGCGAATTTTTTGACCAGTGCGAGATTTTCGGTGTCAATGAGAAATGAAAACAATCCCGAATAACCGGTCATCTGCTGCTGCGCAAGCGCGTATTGCGGAAAAGTAGGCAATCCGGGAAAACGCACTTCGCGAATTTTTGGATGATTGCTGAGCAGGTTGGCTACCGCTATCGCGCTGTTTTGATGCTGGTGCATTCGCAAGTTCAGGGTGCGCAAACTTCTGGTCAACAGCCAGGCTTCGAACGGCGCGGTTTTTGCGCCATACCAGGCGTGTTCGCGCAACAGGATGTTGTTGATGTCGGTTGTTGTTCCAATGACTGCGCCTAATACAATATCGCTATGACCGCCGAGATATTTCGAGCAGGAGTGCACTTCCAGGTCAATGCCCAACGCCAACGGTTTTTGGAACAGCGGCGTCGCCCAGGTGTTGTCGATGATAGTTTTGATGCCGCGGGCGCGGGCGAAGGTCGCTACGGCTTGCAGATCCTGCAAAGTAAACACCATAGTCGCCGGACTTTCAAGATAGATGAGCGTGGTGTTTGGACGGACGGCAGCGTAAAATTCTTGGAGGTCATCGCCGCTGACATAGGTTACTTCGACAGCACATTTTTCTGCAAGATATTGCTCAATAAAGTTAAAAGCCGGGCTGTAAATGTTTTTCACCGAAACTATATGACTGTTTGCCCTGATACAAGACATTATTGCCGCGCTGATTGCCCCCATGCCTGATGCCAAGAGTTTGCATTTTTCGCCGCCGCAGAGTTTGGCGAGCTTGGCTTCAGCGATCTGCACGGTTGGATTATTGCCACGGGTGTAGATGCAGGACACCGCCGGATTTGCGAACGCCTGGTCCATGGCATCAAAAGTTTCGAAGGTAAATAAACTATTTTGATAAATCGGCGGCACGACCGCGCCGTGATTATCGCTGCGGTCCTCACCGTAATGAGCGAGCAGGGTATTGATACCATAATTGTCTTTCATATTATCCCCCTAAATGTATGGTAAATATATATACTACTATTCTGCAAACTGTCGCGGTTTTCCTGCAAAAAGTGTGTGCCAACCAGCTTGGAGAGAAATAAAACGAAAACTCTTGCAATATGTTGCAGGAGTTTTTTGACGTTTTGGAGAATAATAAATAAGTATGGAATTTACAACAATTTTTTAAGGAGAGAAAATGAAAAAACTAATCGCAGTATTAATGGTAGTAGCAATCGCCGGTTTACTGTTTAGCGGTTGCGGCGGTAATCAGGTTAAGAAAGATGATTTAAGTGAAGAAGTGGAATTGGTATGGTACACACCATTATTCACCGAAGTAACCGATTTGCCAATGGTTACTGAAAAAATCAATGAATATTTGAAAACCAAAATCAATGCCAAATTGAAAATTGTGCCGGTATATGGCGATGGTTATAACCAAAAAATTAATGTAATGACTTCGGCGGGCGAACCGTTTGATTTATTGTTTACCTGCTTTTGGGCGGCGCCGTTTCCCAATGCCGTTGCTCAGGGGCAGCTAATGCCGTTAGATGATTTGCTCAAAGACTATGGACAGGGAATCTTAAAAGACGAATTTCCCGAATTGTGGCCGGCGGTCACGGTAAAAGGTAAAATTTACGCCGTACCGGATAATGGCAGCGTAGCTTACCAACAGGCGTTTTCCTTTAACAAGGCGCTAGTTGAAAAATACAATATTGATTTGAAGGCAATTAAGACCTTTCCAAATTTATATACGGCTTTGAAAAAAGTCCACGGCGCCAATCAGCAATTAACTTGTCTGTCGTTGAATTCGTTTTTCTATCCGGCAGACAAATTTGATTTTCTTGTAGCCCCGGGTGTGCCAGGTGCGGTAATGATTAATGACAAGACTTGCAAAGTGGTAAATCAGTTCGAAAATCCTGAATTTGTTAATGGTCTGAAAATATATCGCGAGATGTACAATGACGGGCTGATACCGCGCGATAAGGCTAACGGCTCTAATGTGCAGTTGTTTCGTCGCGGTGATGTCGTCAGTGAAATTAATGTTTATGGTCCGCGAATCGATGATTGGCTTGGACGCACTTATGGCTTCCCGACGGTATCAATCCCGGCTAATCCAAATGCCGTAATAACTACCCGCTCGGCAACCGGCAATATGTTAGCCATACCTTCGACTAGCAAACACCCGGAACGGGCAATGATGCTGTTGAATCTGTTGACGACGGACCCGTATTTGGCAAATCTGGTAACTTTTGGTTTGGAAGGTGTGCATTATACTAAAATCGGTCCAAACCGGATAAAATTCACTGATAAACATAAGAACTTCGATATCTCCGCGCCGTTTACCGGCAACATGATGATAAAGTATCTGATGGAAAATGATCCCGAAGGCACCCTGGAAGATGCCAAGAAAGCCAACGCCGCAGCAATCCAGTCGCCAGCCTACGGTTTCACTTTCGATTCTGAGGCAGTCAAGACTGAGCTTTCTGCGATGAACAACATCGCCGAACAGTTTAATGATCAATTATTTATGGGACGGGCAGACACCGAACCGGCAATAAAGCAATATATGGAAAAACTTAAATCGGCAGGCTTAGACAAAGTCTTGGCAGAAATGCAAAAACAAGTAGATGAGTGGTTGAAGACGAAGAAGTAGTTTTGGAAGTAAGAAGTAGGAGTTACATGAAATTAAGTTGTATATCATATAGTTATCATCGGTCATTTGCCAACGGCAGTATGACTATGGAAAGTTGGATAAAAGAATGCGGTCGGTTGAAGCTGGATGGGGTTGAGCTACTGGACATGCACTTTCCGGAAACTTCGCAGGGGTATTTGGCAGGTATCAAGAAACTTTGCGCTGAGCAATTTCTGACGATTGCGATGGTGTCCGCAAGCGGCCATTTTACAATGACAGACGATGCCGAGCGTGCCAACCAGGTTGCAGAAATGAAAAATTGGATTGACGTGGCAGCGTTCATGGGGGCGCCCTGTGTACGATTCTTTATTGGCAGTCCGGCGGAAATTGCCGAGGGCGGAGCCAAACGCTATCTGAAAGTAATCGAGGCGGTGCGGGAAGTTTGTGATTACGCCGGCGAACGCGGCATATTTATGGCATTGGAAAATCATGGCGCTTGCACGGCAGATTTCATATTGAAATTAATGCTTGATGTCAGTCATCCGTGGTTTAAACTCAATCTCGATATCGGCAATTTCCCTTTAGCCGGTACGCCGAGCGAAGAAGCTTATCGGAGTATCGAACGCTGTCTGCCATTCGCGATTATTATACACGGCAAATTTTACAAGACCGATGCTGGTGGCGAAGCAACCGACTACGATTGGGACAGGATATTAAAAATGATTTATGCGGTCGGATTTAATGGCTTTATTTCTCTGGAATACGAGGGCGAAAGTGACGATGAAGTCGGGCAGATGGAAAAAATCGCCGGTAATTTACGGAGACGGTTGACGGGGAATAGAGAATAGCAAATGGTGAAAAGTGAAAAGTAGATGGTCGATACCTTTCACCTTGAACCTTGAACCACTAACAACTGGGAGGTAATATGGCTAAAATAAGAATTGGGATAATCGGAATGGGCGCTATTGGCAACATTCATGCCGATGCCTATCTGGCGAGCGCAGATTGCGAAGTGGTAGCGCTCTGTGATGTGCGCGCAGACGCGTTAACGGCAGCAACGGAGAAGTTTGCCGTGGCGAAAACCTATAACGATTACCGAGAAATGCTTAAAATGACTGATTTAGATGCAGTCAGTGTTTGTGTAGGTAATGTTTTTCACAAAGAATGCGCGGTTGCAGCATTCAACGCTGGTAAGCATGTTATGCTCGAGAAGCCGATGGCGATGAACGGAGCCCAGGCGGCGGAAATCGTGGCTGCGGAGAAACTGTCCGGAAAAGTCGGACAAATGGGCATGGTCTGGCGGCAAAATCCACAAGCTCAAGTGGTTAAGGATTATATCGACCGCGGCTTACTCGGCGAAATCTATCATATGCGGGTTATTTATATCCGTCGGCGCGGTATCCCTGGTCTGGGCGGCTGGTTTACCACCAAGGCATTGTCCGGCGGCGGGCCGATTATTGATGTCGGTGTGCATTTTTTTGATTTAGCGTTATATTTGTCCGGTTTGTGGAATGTATCCGCAGTATCGGCGGCAACTTACGCCAAATTTGGCAACCCGATGGACAAGTATAACTATGTCGATATGTGGGCAGGACCACCGCAATATGCCGGAGTCTGCGATACCGAAGATTATGCGACCGGAACAGTACGGTTTGGCCAAGCCGCGACGATGAACTTTGAAATTGCCTGGGCGGCGAATACCAAGGAGCAATTAGTGTTGGAGTTGTTGGGCGACAAAGGTGGTGTGCGGCTACTTGGTGATGGCGAAAAACTGACTGTTTTCACCGAACAGGCGGACAAGATTGTCGATATTCAGCCGTTGTACTCAGCTGACAGCAACGGTTTTCATCGTGAAATTCAAAAATTCATTGATGCGATCAATGGAAAATGTCTGCCAGCAGCAACAATGGAACAAGGGGCAAAATTGATGCAGTTGCTAGATGCTATTTATCTGTCAGCCGAATGTGGAGCAGAAGTTAAGTTATAATAATGCAGATTCATACGTTATCTAGAAAGTGGAGGTTCTAATATGTCTAACGGTATTTTTACGCCCCCCATTCCGGTCAATGAGCCGATAAAGAATTACGCGCCCCAATCCGAAGAAAAGCGGCTGCTAAAGCTGGCGATTGCCGAGTTGGAAAGCAGTTGCTACGATATTCCGGTTATTATCGACGGTAAGGAATATCGCTCGGGAAATACAGCAGAGTTGCGGTCGCCGAGTGACCATAAGCGCTGCTTCGGGCGTTATCATGTTGCCAGCCCCGAACAATTGACAATGGCAATTGCGGCTGCTCAAAAGGCAAAAAAACAGTGGAGTGATTTGCCTTGGGTCGATCGTGCCAGTATTTTTCTAAAAGCCGCCGAGCTGCTGAGTGGCTCGTGGCGCTATAAGATTAATGCCGCAACGATGCTGGGACAGGGCAAAACCGTTTATCAGGCCGAGATTGATTCAGCCTGCGAACTCATTGACTTTCTGCGCTTTAACGCCACTTATATGAGCCAGATTTATAGCGATCAACCGCAGATTAACTCTAAGGGCGTTTGGAATCGGTTAGAATATTTGCCGCTGGAAGGGTTTGTATTGGCGATAACACCATTTAATTTTACGGCGATTGGTGGTAACTTGCCGACGGCCCCGGCGATGATGGGGAATACGGTGTTATGGAAACCGGCAAGCTCGGCGGTGCTATCGGCATACTTGGTTATGCAACTGTTGAAAGAAGCCGGATTGCCGGATGGGGTAATCAATTTTGTGCCGTGCAGTGGTCGGGAAATCAGTAAACAGGCTGTTGAGCACATTGATTTGGCGGGTATTCATTTTACCGGCTCGACCGAAACTTTTGGGCATATCTGGCGAACGATTGGTGACAACATTCGTAAATATCGGATCTATCCCCGGTTGGTCGGCGAGACTGGCGGCAAGGATTTCTTGGTAGCCTGGAACGATATTGATGTACCGGCGTTAGTGACGGCTTGCGTTCGCGGCGCTTTTGAATACCAGGGGCAAAAATGTTCAGCGCTCAGTCGGGCGTATTTTCCAAAATCACGTTGGGCAGAGATTCGCCCGCTATTGGAAGCAACAGTGGCAAGTATCAAGATGGGCGATGTTAATGATTTTACCAATTTTATGAGCGCGGTTATTGACCGTAATTCTTTTGAGAACATTAAATCATTTATTGAAGATGCGCGAAATTCGTCTGAAGCGGAGATTATCTGCGGCGGTTCCTGTAATGACGCCGAGGGTTATTATGTTCAGCCAACGGTGATCGTCGCGCACAATCCCCGCTTTAGAACGATGTGTGAGGAAATTTTCGGTCCGGTATTAACAATCTTTATTTACGATGATGAGTGTCTGGATGAGACGTTGGAGTTGATTGATAAAACCAGTCCTTATGCTCTGACCGGAGCAATCTTTGCCAAAGACCGCTACGTCATCAGCCGAATGATGCGGGCGCTGGAACATTCCGCCGGCAATTTTTATATCAACGACAAACCGACTGGAGCGGTCGTCGGACAACAGCCGTTTGGCGGTTCGCGGGGCAGCGGCACCAATGATAAGGCGGGCAGCAAAATCAATTTGCTGCGCTGGGTGACAATCAGAACGATAAAAGAAACCTTCGAACCACCGGTAGCTATCGGTTATCCGCACATGAGCGAAGAGTGATGAGGAGAGAAAATGAAAAATACAGTTAATCGAAGTTGGTTAGTAGTCTTACTGTTGTTGTGCGTGGTCAGTTTTCAGGGGTTTGCGGCGGATAGCGCTGACGGTGTTATTAAGATACAAGTGCTCACTGTTAACGACTTTCACGGCGCGTTAGTAAATAACGCCAAAGACCCGGGCGCGGCGAAACTTGGCGCCTGTTTGTTCTTGCAAAAAGCCAATTATCCGGATACCACGTTGATTTTATCGGCGGGGGATATGTTTCAGGGAACGATGGACTCCAATCTATTGTTTGGTGCAACCGATATCCGGTTTATGAATTTTGTCGGTTTTGACGCGATGGCGCTGGGTAATCATGAATTTGACTGGAAGGTCGATAAAATCCGCGACCGGGCTGTGCAAGCTAATTTTCCATTCATGGCAGCGAATATTTTCGACAGCAAAACCAAGAAAGCCGTCAACTTCTGTCAACCGACACTGCTGCTAAAGCGGGACGGCGTTATGATTGGTATTATCGGTTATGATACCATCGAGACCCCGGAATCGACCAGTCCTGCGAATGTGGTCGGCCTAAACTTCACCGATCCGGCAGCAAATGTGGAAAAACTGGCGAGCGAACTGCGGAAACGCGGCGCAAGCATTATTATCGTATTATCACACATGGGTGTCGATCAAAACGGTGACGTGCTGAGTGGTGAGGCTGCCGATTTTGCTAAAAAAGTCAAAGGCGTTGACTTGATCGTCAGCGGTCATACCCACAAAATTGTCAACGGTATCGTTAACAAAATTCCAATAGTCCAAGCCTATTGCAACGGTCGGGCAGTTGGCGATGTGGTATTTGAATATTCAACAAAGGAACACAAAATCGTTAGCACTACTGTTAATGTAATTGGAACGGCTGATTTACAGAAACTTACACCCGATAGCAACATCACTAAAATATTGGACGTTGACCTGGCTGATGTCAGCTCGGTAAAAAATCGGGTAATCGGCAGCACGGAAAATGTTATCAGCAACGCGGTAACTTACGGCGTAGCTCAGCAATCACTGATGGGTGAATTTGTCACGGATAATATGCGAACTGTAGCCAAAGCGGATATGGCGTTTACTAATATCGGTGGTTTGCGGACGTCGATTGACAAAGGGAATATTACCTTAGGCAACGTGTACTCGGTGCTGCCGTTTGACAATACGGTTGCAACTTGCGATATGACCGGACAGCAAGTTATGGATTTGCTGAACTATTCTATCGATAGCGCCAAAATCGGCTCGGTGCAGTTTTCAGGCTTGAAAATAGTCTATGATGCCAGCAAACCGCAAAACCAGCGAATCATCTCGGTGAAAACGCTCGATGGAAAACCGCTGGACCTAAGCAAAACCTACAAAGTCGCAACCAATGATTTTATGGCAATCGGCGGGGATGGTTACGTGATGTTTATGGCGGCAAAAAACATGGTCAACACCGGGATAACGATGCGCGACAGTATCGATAATGAAATAATTGCCCGTAAAAATATAAATATTGTCGATGACGGCAGATTGCAGGTGGTAAAATAATGAAAAAACTAACTAAAATACTGTATGGCGTACTGATGTCGGCGCTACTAGTTAGCTTTATTTCGCTTACTGCATTAGCTAATGAAAATTCAACAACAGTTACTGCTGCTACAGCGCTACAGCGACTGAACGACGGCAATCAGCGGTTTGTTGATGCAAAAATGTTGCATCCCGACCAAACAACCGAACAGCGCATTAAATTGGCTTCTGGTCAGCATCCGTTCGCGGTAATTCTCACTTGTTCCGATTCGCGGTTAGCGCCGGAAATAATTTTCGACCAGGGGTTGGGCGATATATTTGTGGTGCGGGTGGCAGGAAATATTTCTGACGATGCCGTACTTGGCAGCGTAGAATACGCGGTAGAACATTTGGGAGTGACATTGGTAGTAGTGCTTGGTCACAAAAGCTGCGGCGCGGTCAGCGCAGCAGCATCGGGCGGCGAAATTCCCGTCCATATTAATAGTTTGACTAATGCAATAAAACCGGCGATAGCAATTGCCAAAACCCAAAAAGGCGATTTGGTCGACAACGCCGTCCGCGCCAATGTCTCGCTAGTGGTGCAGCAATTCAACAATTCCAAACCTGTTTTGGCAGAACTTGTGCATGAAGGCAAACTGAAAATTATCGGCGAATACTACGACTTGGATGACGGCACGGTGCGTCCGATAAACTAAAAACACGCTAAGCCTGAACATTGTTAATTACCGAAAGGTTGAGGTAACTTTATGAAAAAAACAGCGGGTGGTTTTGCCGGCGGAATAATGATGATTGGCATCGCGGTATTGCTGATTACCGATTATTGGTGGCCGGGGATAATGTTTGTTATCGGCGCAGCACAGGCGATTCCGGCGTTGTTGCGCAAGGAATATAGCAAAGCGGCGCTGGCGGTCGTAATATTCGCCGGGATTCCGTTTGTGGTGACGGCGATGGTCAATATTACTTACGTTGCCGCGCTAATATTGGTGGTAGTCGGTTTGTATAGCATCATCAAACGAAACTAAATCAAAAGTAAAAGTCGTGCGCTAAGCGTGCGGCTTTTTTTGCAAAATATTATTTAAAAACGTTTTGGCACGGCTTGCTAAAACGTTTTAGTAGTGTTAGAATAACCGCAAGAATTTCAATTAATTTGGAGGAGAGATGAACAAGAAACTTTTGGCAATCCTGACTCTGGTAATTTTGGCCGCGGCATTAATGCTGGGCGGCTGTGGCAGCAGCAATGACAAAGAAATCACTTTTACCGCCTGGGGCGCATCTCCGTCGGAGGTCGCGGCACTAGACGAAACTATTGCGGCATTTACCGCGAAAACCGGTATCAAAGTAAAAAAAGAAGTCATTCAAGACAAGTACATGGACGTGCTCAAGGCGCGTTTTTCCGCGAACAATCCGCCGGATGTAATGTATCTTGATTCATTCGAGGTGCCGGCGTTATTAAAGAGCGGAGTACTCGAGGATGTTGGCGCGCAAATCGACAACAAAGACGATTTTTATCCGATCCTGCTAAACGCATTTAAAGATCAGGACGGAAAATATTACGGCGTGCCGAAGGACTATTCCACTCTGGCGCTTTATGTGAATACCAAATTGCTGGAGAGCGCCGGTTATAAGGTAGCGGATATTCCCAAGGATATGGTTGGCTTTTTGGCATTTGCCAAGCAACTGCAAACAAAATTACCCAAAGGAACTGCGGCGGTGGTTTTTGACCGGGAATTGGCGCGGAATTTGAGCGCTCTCGATGCCAGTGGCGCAACCGTTGTCAAAGCCGACGGCAAGGCTGATTTCACTTCCAACCAAAACGCCTTGAATTATTTGCAGATGTTTATCGATGGCAAAAAAGGCGGTTATACAATGAACGCCAAGGATGACCTTGGACTGGATTGGGCAGGCGCGGCATTTGGCGCCGAAAAAGCCGTGTTTATGATGGAAGGTAACTGGGTGTTGTCGGCATTGAAAAAGGATTACGCGACAGTTAAGTATCAGATTCTAGAGATGCCAACTGTTAATGGCAAACAACAAACGATGGCATTTACAGTGGCTTATGCCGTTCCGAAAGGCGCCAAGAATAAACCGGCGGCCTATGAATTCGTAAAATACATGACTGGCGAAGGGCAGAAGATCTGGACGAGCGCATCGGGTACTTTGCCATCGCGCATATCGGTAACCAAAGAACTAAAACTCGAAGATGACCCCGACAAAAAAGTTCACATTCTTGGCGCGGCCTACGCTACGGTTTGGGAACGCGGCGTGACGCTGCCGGTCATCAACTCGGCGTTTGGCAACCAATATCAAGCGGCGTTGGGCGGTCAAAAAACACTGCTCGATGCAATGAAAGCTGCCGAAAAAGAAGCCAATGATGAAATCGAACGCCAAAAATAAAATGTGAGGCTGGTTAAGCTTAAGCGGCGCTAAAACGGCGCCGCTTAACTTATCATTGTGAGGGAAAATGGGCTCAAAAAACTTGCACAACAACTTACAAGGCTATGCATTCATGGCGCCGGCGATGTTGGTTATCGGCGTGTTTACGTTGTTGCCGATTATCTTTGCGTTTTTAATGATGTTTTGTAAGGTTGACTTAATGGCCGGTTCGTGGAAATTTATCGGTTTAGATAATGCCGGCAAGATATTTTCCGATGTCAAATTTTGGCACGCGTTTTGGAATACCACTCGCTATGTAGTTGTCGTAGTGCCGACTCAGACGATTCTGGCAATGATTTTAGCGGTGTTACTGAACAACAAAGTTAAATTTCAGCGGGGGTTCGCGACATTGCTATTCATCCCGTCGCTCACTTCATCGGCGGCAATGACTTTGATATTTATGTGGCTGTTCAACAATAACAGCGGCTTAATTACCCAATTTATTAACAATCTGACCGGACAGGAATACAAGTTTTTGTCCGACCCGCAGTTGGCACTCGGCGTTATCATGGCGATGAATATTTTTTCCACGATCCCTAGTTTCATGGTAGTGTTTCTCGCCGGACTGCAAGACATTGGCGAAGAAATTTACGAGGCGGCAGCGATCGACGGCTGCGGCCAGGTGCGGAAGTTTATCTCGATTACGATGCCGCAGCTGATGCCGGTGACTTTTTATGTGGTGACGATGGGCATCATCGGCTGTTTTCAAATATTTGACCAGGCGTTTATTCTTTCCGGCGGCGATGGCGGACCGCAAAATTCAACGCTCACCTTTACGCTGTATATCTATCAGTTGGCATTCAACAGCAGTGATATGGGACGGGCTTCAATGATTGCCTTTATTCTGGCGATAATTATATTTTCAGTTTCACACGGTATTGACAAGGTGTTCAATGCCGATAAAGTAAACGGTTAGGGGGCGGCTAAAATGCGAGATAAAAGAATTACTGCCGGGCGGACCGTTTTATATATAATTTTGATTGGCTATTCGCTGATAACAATCACGCCGTTTTTGTGGAGTATCATTACTTCGTTAAAAACCCAGGCGGAAATTTCTGCGGGCAATACAATACTGCCGTCGGGCGTTGACCTTGGCGCTTATCGAACTATTTTGGAATCGCAATACACCACCTGGGTCGGCAATTCGCTGATGGTGGCCGTTATTGTAACGATTGTCAACGTCATCTTCAATACGATGGCCGGCTATGCCCTGGCACGGATTGATTTTACCGGCAAAAAACTGTTATTCAAGCTGATGCTCGGATTGATTATGGTGCCTTCACAAGTTACGATGATCCCGGCATATATCTTTGTATCAAAATTGGGCTTGATTGATACTCATTTTTCGATTGTCATTACCTCGGCAGTCAGTATCGCCTATATCTTTATGATGCGGCAATTCTTTGTAAACTTCCCCAAGGAACTCGAAGAAGCGGCGGCAATCGACGGACTGACCAAAATCGGCACGTTTTTCCGGATTGTGCTGCCGACTGCGCTGCCGGCAATCGCCACCCAGGCGATATTTATTTTCATGGGCGTATGGAATGAGTTCATGAAACCATTGTTGTATATTTCCAGTCCGGATAAATATTTGCTGACGCAAGGTCTGAACGCGTTGGCGAAACAGTTCAAAAACTCGACGTCCTGGAATATTGTAATGGCCGGTTCGATCTTGTCGATAATTCCGATCATGTTGATCTACATTTTTCTCAATCGTTATTTTACCACCAGCAATGATAAAACAGCCGGGATAAAATAATCATAGATAGCCGCAGTACAATCGCAATGGCTGTAGGGAGAGGTTGCTTTGACGACAATAAAAGATGTGGCGTTATTAGCCGGGGTTTCTGTTTCCGCCGTTTCCAAAGTGCTGAATGGCTATAGAGATATTGGCGAGGAGACCAAAGCCAAAATATTGCAGGCCGTACAAGAGCTTGAGTACACACCCAACGCGATTGCCAAAAAATTGTCGCAAAAACAATCCCGGACTATTGGTTTGATAATGGCTAACTTTACCCAGTCAGACGGTAAAGACGGAATCCATTTTCAAATTATGAGTGGCGCCTATGCCGCGGCCGAGCATACTGAATATGAAATAGTGGCGGTTGCCGGCATGTCGCCACGCCAGCAACGCCAGAACTTTGATAGTTTTTGTGCTGAGCACATGTTTGCCGGGGTCATTATGCAGGGATTGCGGCTGACTGACCCCTATTGCGCGCAAATCAAACAATCCAAGTATCCAACAGTGGCGATTGATTTGTGCGCAGTTGCAAAAAAACTAACTACGGTGGGCGTAGACAATGTCCGCGCTGCCAGCGATGCCGTTGATTTTCTGGTCAAACGTGGCTGTCGTAGTATCGGGATGTTAAACGGCGCCGTCGATGCCGCGGTAAGTATTGAGCGGTTGAGTGGTTATCGCGAGTCATTAAAAAAACACCGCCTGAAAGCAAAACCAACTGCGGTGATCGATTGCGCGTTTTCTGAGCAACAGGCCTACGATATGACCGAGACGTTTCTGGCGAACAACCCGGGGTTGGACGCGGTCTTTTGCGCTTCGGATTTGATGGCGATCGGATTCATGCGCCGCTGTGGAGAATTGGGAAAACGGGTACCGGTGGACATTGCTGTTATTGGTTTTGATGACATTATTCTTGGCGGCTATACCAAACCAAAATTGACCACTGTCCGCCAGGACATGACCGCGACCGGAGCTCAAGCCTTGAACACGCTGGTGGAAATGATCAAATTCAAAAGAAATGGTGAACGGATAATAATGCCGCACAGCATTTGTATTCGCGAAAGCGCGTAACTAACTAAAATAAATACGGAGAGCTTATCATGATGAAATACAATTATGGAACTAACGAATTAAATAATTGGCTGGTAGCAGAAACGCAGTTTTCCAGCAAGGCGCTTGGAAAAGCCGAAGCAACAATGTGTCTGGGGAACGGCTATATGGGGCTTCGTTCAGCAACCGAGGAGCATTATCCGGGCGAAGTGCGCGACTTGCTGGTGGCCGGTACTTTTAATAAATTCGACGACAATGAAG
Source organism: Bacillota bacterium (assembly GCA_037129925.1). Taxonomy (GTDB): domain Bacteria; phylum Bacillota; class Negativicutes; order JBAXTZ01; family JBAXTZ01; genus JBAXTZ01. Next base: position 27,056 of record JBAXTZ010000019.1, on the reverse strand, counting down.
TTACTGAGTTGCCGAATGCCGCCGATGTCACTAATTTCGACATTAAGATTGATGGTGAGCAATTCAGCCTGGATTTCGGCGTCGTAAAAGAGTATGTCCGCTATTTAAATCTTAAACATGCTGAACTGGTGCGGGAACTAAACTGGGTTTCGCCGCAGGGCAAAGAAATCCGCTTTCGCTTTCGACGATTTGTATCCTTTGCCGATAAGCACATCATTGCCATGAAGTTGACTGTCGAGCCGCAAAACGAGTCGGTGTGTTTTGCATTGGAATCGGGAATAAACATTCGGATGACGAATAGCGGCGCCCAGCATTTTTCCGAAGGCGACCGGAGGATTTTTGACAAACGCTACATCCAGCAATGTCAGACAACGACTCAGTCCAAAATCGATTTTGTGATAAACACTGCACATACCGTGCGTTTGGGTGGCGAGCAGATACAACAGGACGTTACGATGGAGATGGCGCGTCGTAAAGTCTGGTTGTGTTTTAATATTGACGTGGAACGCGGTCAGTGTCTGGAAATTGAAAAAATAACTACGATTCACACCAGCCGCGACAACGATGGCCCGGCAGACGGTGATTTTGCAACAATCCGCGCTACTGGCCTTGCCGGGTTGAAAAGCGCGATAGCAGTTGGCTATGACGGGTTGTTTGCGCGGCACCGCGCGGCTTGGGATGAGCAAATCTGGGCAAAATATCATATGACCCTGGACAGCGACAACGAATATGATTTGCTGGCACTGCGATTTGCGCTGTATCATCTAACGATTATGACCCCGATGCATGATGAGCGGATGGGAATTGCTGCCAAGGGCATGAGCGGCGAAGGCTACAAAGGCCACTCGTTCTGGGATACCGAGATATTTATTTTTCCATTCTATATTTACTCCAATCCGGCAGTCGCAAAATCGCTACTGATGTACCGCTATCATGGTTTAGCCGGCGCTCACAAAAAAGCTGCCGAGAACGGCTATCAAGGCGCGATGTACCCTTGGGAAATGGCTTGGCCGACCGATGGTGAAGTTACGCCGGTCTGGGGGGCAGTGGACATAGTTACCGGTTTGCAGACGAAAATCTGGAGCGGATTTATTGAGCAGCATATCACAGCCGACATCGCTTACGCGGTATGGAGTTATTATTGCGTTACCGGTGATCAGGCGTTTATGGATGAACATGGTTACGAAATGATTTTTGACACCGCGAAATTCTGGAGCAGCCGCCTGGAGTGGAATGCCGACAAACAGCGTTATCACATCAATGATGTTATCGGCGCAGATGAGTACAAAGAGCATGTCGATAACAACGCGTTTACCAATTACATGGCGCATTTTAATATCGAACTGGCAATGCGCTATTATGAAACAGTAAAAGCTGAAAAATCGGAACTGTTTGCACAGTTGGACAGCAAATTGGCGCTCGTGGAAACCCATGCCGGCTGGCTGGATCGAATTGACAAAATCTATTTACCGCAACCGCGCCCGAATGATGCTGTAATACCTCAGGATGATACCTACTTGTCGAAAAAAATTATCGATTTGAGCAAATATAAGAACCAACAAAAAGTCGGCTCGATGTTTTACGACTATAACCTTGAACAGGCTAACGAAATTCAAGTGTCCAAACAGGCTGATATCATGATGCTATTTTACTTGTTGGAAAACAAATTCGCTCCGGCAACCAAAATTGCCAACTATAATTATTATGAACCAAAGACACTCCACGATTCTTCGCTCAGTTTGTCAACCCACTCCATCTTGGCCAATGACCTCGGACATTATGATCTTGCCTATGAGTTGTTTGAACGCGCGGCGCGGATTGACCTCGGCGAGAACATGCATTCGTCCGATGAAGGCATTCACGCGGCATCGATTGGCGGCATCTGGCAGATAGTGGTAATGGGTTTTGCCGGCATTCGCATGAACGCCGGGAAGCTGCGCATTTGCCCGAAACTACCGGAGAAGTGGTCCAAGTTGTCGTTTGGTATTTATTGGCAGCAACAGCAGCTGAATATCAGCATTGACAAACAGTCACTCATGATAATCACTGCTACCGACCAGCCAGTGACCTTAACGGTACGTGACCAAGAATATAGTTTCACCAACGAACTAATCGTGGCTATATAGTATTATTATGCCCAACCGCCAGCCGCCAGCCGCCAACTGCCACCAGCCAACAACTAGTAATGGAGGAAATTTGAAAGCAGTAATTTTTGATTTAGATGGGATAATCACCGATACGGCAAAATATCACTACATTGCCTGGAAAAACATGGCGCAAAAAATCGGTATCGAGATTGATGAAGTTTTCAACGAGAAACTAAAAGGCATCAGCCGAATGGGCAGTTTGGAACTCATTCTCGAACAGGGCGGAAAAACCGGAGTCTTTAACGCGACCGAGAAAGACCAGTTGGCAACTGACAAGAACGCTGAGTATCTGGAATTGCTCAAGGAACTTAGCGCGGCGGATATTCTGCCGGGCATAAAAACGCTTCTTGAGCAGTTGCGAGCAGCTAACTATGGGGTTGCGTTGGCATCGGCCAGCAAAAATGCGCCGCAAATATTAGCAGCGCTCGGTATTGAAGAGCATTTCCCGGTCATTGCTGACCCAGCTGCTGTAAAAGCTGGCAAACCGGCGCCGGATATTTTCTTGGCGGCCGCCGCACAATTGGGCGCAGAACCGACAAATTGCATCGGTATCGAGGATGCCGAGGCTGGCGTGCGGGCAATCCGTGCCGCTGGTATGAAGTCAATCGCCGTTGGAACGGATGAAGCGATAATAAATAGCGGCGCCGACATCATCGTGGCAAAAACTGAGTTGGTAACTATCGAACTAGTCGAACAACTGTTCGGAAAACAGTAAGGATAATATAGTATGCAACGCAACAGTTGGAAATTGCTGCAGACGGCGGTGAAAGTCTTGGCTGATATTTTGGCGCCAATTATTCCGGCGATAATCGCGGCGGGTTTGTTGAAGGGGCTGGCCAATATACTAGCAAACTACAACACAGCGAGCTTTGGTCAACTGACCGCAATGGTCGGTACTTTTTCCGACACCGCCTACGCGTTTTTGCCGATAGTGATCGGCTGGAGCGCTGCCAAACGGTTCGGCGCCAACCAGATACTCGGGATTTTGCTGGGGGCGTTGTTGGTTCATCCGGATTTACTAAACGGCTTGGCTTATAGCCAAGCCGTTATCGACGGCAAAGTGCCGTACTGGCAGATTTTCGGGTTTAGTGTACCGAAAGTCGGTTACCAGGGAACGGTGTTGCCGATAATGGTCGCGGTTTATGTTATGAGCTTGATTGAGCGGTTGCTAAAAAAAGTCATACCGAGTTTTATCGAGTTGCTGGTCGTGCCGCTGCTCACGGTCGTTATCAGTGGTATGTTGGCGTTCACCGTTATCGGGCCAATCGCCCGTGAAGTTGGGATCGGAATCGCTAATGCTTTCCTCTGGGTACTGCTTCATGCGCCGCTAGTCGGCGCGCTACTGTACGGCGCATTATTCACACCATTGGTTATTACCGGTATGCATCATGTATTTTTGGCGGTCAATATCCAATTATTGGCGCAGACCGGCGCGACGTTTTTGTGGCCGATTGAGGCGTTGTGCAGTGTTGCTCAGGCATCTGCGGCGGCGGCAATGTTTTTTGCAGTTCGCGAAACAAAACTCAAACAAATCGCCACCGCGGCAGCAGTATCGGCATATTTTGGTGTTACTGAGCCGGCGTTGTTTGGCATTAATTTGCGCTTTGTCTATCCTTTCGGTTGCGCGTTAATCGGGTCGGCTGCCGCCGCGGCCTATATTACCCTGCACCAGGTGCAGGCGCTGGGAGTGGGGGTTGGCGGTCTGCCGGCGCTAATATCGATGCAACCGGAAAAGATGGTGGCATACTTTGGCGGAATGATGATTGCGGTAGTAGTTCCATTTGGGCTGACAATTATTGTCAGCCGATATGCAGGATATGCGGAAGGAAAAGCTAATTGAATGTATATAAAAAATGCGACGCTATGTCGTGCCGGTTAAAACAGCTGCAAATTGCCGGTATAGCCATCAATAGCAAATGCGGCCGGTTTGTGACCGACCGCATTTGCGTGGGGCTGTAGGCAGAGCTCTTGACACCGCTGGGCACTCTTTTTATCTAATCCAGAGAAATTTCATATCGCCATCCAAATCAATTGGATCAAACTCATGATGATCAGCTGAGACTACAACGGCTGATTTGTCCATAGCAACTCCGAGCATAACTGAATCAGCCATCGACATCCGATAATTGGTTTTAAAATACGCTGACAGTTCGAAATATTCCCTGCCAAATTCTTCGACTACCTCAATTGGTAAGCCTACAATTGCCCGCATGGCATTGTCTGCCAATAATTGACCCGACTCGCGATATACGCCGTAATATACTTCATACAATGTAATTGAATGAAGGTAAATCTTAATTTTATGGGTCTCAGCTTCTTTGAGTAGTTTTTCAACTTGTTCGGCGCCAGATTCATCGTGTAGAAAAGCTAATAAAGCACATGCATCAATAACATATTTTATCATCGTTCAAGCGCTTTCTCAGAAACTTTAGATTCCATGTGCTTTTCAACTGTGTAGCTACTGCCTTTCAAACAGCCACGAGCGTTGGATATGGCGTTGACCTCTTTGATTCTTATCAATACGCCTTCTTTTACTTCTTCAAAATCAATAACTCTACCGGCAATCCGTTTAAGTATATTAACCGGAACTTCGATGTAGTTTTTTTTTAATGCAACGCTCATTTTTACCTCCGTCGCTTACTAATAATAACCATTTTACAGTAAATATAGTTGTTTGTCGACTAACTTATCGTTCTAATCAGAGCTTGTTCATGAAACCTGTAATATCATTTTTCTCACAGTCAATTTTGCGATTTGCATTGTTAATAATCTCGTAAAAGGGTATAATTCACTTTGAAAATAGACATAATTACAGAAAGTGATTAGTAATGCAGTATATTGTTGTTGATTTTGAATTTACCAATGCCGCCGGGATGCGCTTCCGGCCACGGGGGTTTATCAGCGAAATTATTGAAATTGGAATGATAGTTTGTGATGAGCAGAGCGAGCAACACAGTTTTCAAGCCTTTGTCAAACCGCGATTGTTCCCGAAAATAACTAAGAGCGTGATGGATTTCACTGGTATCCGGCAAACTGATGTGGAGCTTGGACTGGATTTTTCCGAGATGCTGGCAGAAATGTTAAAGCATTATAAAATCGATGAAACAAAAATCGTCGCCTGGGGTGATTCTGACGAAAAGGTTTTAAAAGAACAATGCCGCCGCTATGGGGTTAGTTACCCGTTTAGCGACGGCGATTATTTGGATTTGGCCAAGCTTTACGCTGAGCGCCGCGGACACATTCGAAACGTATCCTTGATTGATGCTACGAACACTGAAGAAGTTGGCAATAGCGGTTTTGCGCATATGGCGCTAGACGATGCACGGAACACCGCGTTGATTTTACAAAAACTCCTTAGCGAGTAGACCGATGCGCGTCGTCATCTTGTGCTGATGAGCTGTAACGTTTCTTGGCGTAATCATAAGCCGCAAACGGTGAGTAAATTACCGCGAACATTACTGCGGCCATTAATTCGCTGCCGAGAATGTACCAGGGCCACGGTCCGAAATAGTCCAACAGCGAACCGGTCGGTGGCGTAAAACACAAAAACATATAGTTGCCGTTGGTAAGAAGATTTACGATGGTGACAATCAAGGCCAGAACGTTTAGCCAAAAGAATGACCGCACCATTGATTTGAATTGCGGGCGGAAACCCTGAATGTAGACAAAATAACAAGCCGACCAGATAATCAACGCATGGCAGACAAAGTAGTTGAAAAAGCGAAAATGCGGAAAGTTGTAGGCATATTCAAAGCCTGGTGTTAAGAGCGCTTGCAATGCGCCGCTAAATGCCCAAAAAACCATTATTTGCGACCAGTACCGATTGGGTTTTAGCATCAGAACAATTATTATCATTTGCGTAATCGTACAGAGGTCAAATGGTAAATCGCGGCCGATGTCGAAATTGCCGATATGAATGTGCCAATATTGGAATAACAGCTCCATGGCTAAAATAAAGGCAGCTACGCTATAGCGGATATAACGGTTGACTTTTTCGCTGCTGTGTTTGCAAAGATATAGCGAGAGCATGATGCAAACAGCGCTGATGATTAATACATTATAGTGTTGCTGTGAAAACATCACGAACGGGTGCGATGTGGGTGTTGAACCGATGAACGATTCCCAAAATGCCGGCATATTGAACTCCTTGAATTTATTCATGGTGTTTTTATTGTTTAAATAAAAAGTTCGCCTATTATAACATATTGACTTTGCTTTTTCAAAAAAAAGTAAATCGGGATTTTACAGCCATTCGCTTGAAATATTTAGCGCTTTGTAATATTATATGGATGTAGAAAAACGTGGGTTGAGGTGAACAATGCAGTTTGTATCGCTCGATGTCCGCTTGTGTTCCAAATTGGAAAATGCTCGGGCAAAGTGTGTTTATACTCAACTAATCAGATACTATATTTTCGTATGACCTTCGGGAGACCGGAGTTTTTTTTATTTTTGGAGTTAATATGAATACTATTAAGCGGATATTTGTCGAAAAAAAACCAGGCTTTGATATCCATGCCGGTAAATTAATCAACGAGCTACATAACCAACTTGCCGTAACTGGGTTGACAAGTCTGCGAATTATTCAACGCTACGACGTAGATGGTTTAGACGACCGGGAGTTTGACGAAATCAGCGCCGCGATTTTGTCGGAACCGCCACTAGATAATGTTTACAATGATTGCCCGGAGGCGGACTATGTTTTAGCAGTGGAGCCGTTGCCCGGACAATACGATCAACAAGCCGACTCGGCGGCGCAGTGCATTCAATTGCTAACTTGTAAGGAGTCGCCGCTGGTAAAGTGCTGTAAAATGTTTTTGTTTTACGGCGCGTTGTCAATGAACGATATCGAAAAAATAAACCGTTATTTGATTAACCCATTAGAAAGCCGTTTGGCAAGTTTGGCAATACCGGACAGTTTGCAGGAAATAAGTGAAGAACCGCCGGATGTTGCAGATGTAAGCGGATTTATTTTCGCCAGCCGCGAGCAGTTAAGCTTGATTCGCGCCGATTACAGCTATGTGATGAGCGAAGCTGATTTGCTGTTTTGCCAGGCGTATTTTCGCGACTGCGAACGGCGTGAGCCGACCGTCACTGAGTTGAAGCTCATTGACACCTATTGGTCTGATCATTGCCGGCACACAACTTTTAATACTGAATTGACGGAAATCATGATTGGCGACTGTGAAACCAATCGTCCGTTATTTAAAGCGTTACAGCTATATAATGACTGCCGCGAAGCCGTGTATCCTGAGGCTGCCAATCGACCGAAAACATTGATGGATGTTGCCTGTATTGGCGCTAAGAAGTTGCGCAAAGATCGGTTACTGGATGATTTGGAAATCAGCGACGAAAATAACGCCTGCAGTATTGTAGTTGATGCAAAAATTGCCGGACGGATTGAGAAAACGTTGTTGATGTTCAAAAACGAAACGCACAATCATCCGACCGAGATTGAACCTTATGGCGGCGCCGCCACTTGCTTGGGTGGCGCGATTCGTGATCCGTTATCGGGGCGGGCGTATGTTTTTGGTTCGTTACGCGTGACCGGCTCCGCCGACCCGCGTAAATCGATTGCAGATACATTGGCTGGTAAGCTGCCGCAGCGGGTGATTACTACTAACGCGGCCAGTGGTTTTAGCGCCTACGGCAACCAGATTGGCTTGGCGACCGGAAAAGTTGTGGAAATTTATCACGAGGGCTATGCGGCAAAGCGAATGGAAGTTGGGGCAGTAATTGCCGCTGCGCCATTTGCCAATGTTGTGCGAGAACGACCGTTGCCCGGCGACCTGATTATTCTGCTCGGCGGCGACACCGGCCGCGATGGCATCGGCGGCGCTACCGGTTCAAGTAAAGCGCATGATGCGAGCAGTTTGGAGAAATGCGGCGCCGAGGTTCAGAAAGGCAATCCGCCAACCGAACGCAAAATCCAACGGCTATTCCGCTCGGAGCAAGCCAGCCGAATGATAAAAAAGTGTAATGATTTTGGCGCCGGCGGCGTAGCGGTGGCGATTGGTGAATTGGCGGACAGCCTGGATGTTGATTTATCGTTAGTACCGAAAAAATATGCCGGACTCGACGGCACTGAATTGGCGGTAGCAGAATCCCAAGAGCGGATGGCAGTGGTTGTTGCGCCGGAAAGTGTCGAGCAATTTATAGCGTTTGCCAACGCCGAAAATCTCAAGGCAACTGTGGTTGCCGCGGTTACAGACAGTGGGCGCTTGGTGATGCGCTGGCGCGGAAAAACCATTGTTGATGTCAGTCGTGAATTCTTGGATACTAATGGCGCTAAATCACAAATGACTGCTGAGCTGCCCGACCTTCCGGTCAATATTGACGGATTGATTGGGAAAAAATGCACCATCGGAGAACTTAACGGCATAATGAGCAGTTTGAACGGTAGTTTGCAAAAAGGGCTTACTGAACGGTTTGATTCGACGATTGGCGCTGCTACGGTACTATTGCCATTTGGCGGCAAGCAGCAGTTGACACCTTCAGAGGGATTGGCGATGCTGTTGCCGCTGGGTAGCGACTGCAAAACAGCGGCGCTTATGGCACATGGGTTTGACGCGCGGTTGGCGGACATAAGTCCGTTTCATTCGGCAGTCTACGCGGTGCTAGAAGCGGTAAGCCGGATCGTGGCAATGGGCGGCGATTATCGGGCGGTGCGATTGAGTTTACAAGAGTATTTTGAACGGCTGGAGCGCGAACCGCAAAAATGGGGGAAACCACTCGCCGCATTGCTGGGCGCTTTGACCGCGCAAATAGCGCTTGAAACGGCGGCAATCGGCGGAAAAGACAGTATGTCCGGCAGTTTTAACAACATCCATGTGCCGCCGACACTTATTTCTTTTGCAGTTGCGACTGTCGCTGCTGAAAACATTGTTTCCAATGAATTTAAAGAACTAGGTAACAACGTATTTCTAATAAAGTCGCTTCGTGATAGTCAAGGATTGCCAGACTGGGAAAGCGTGCGGGCGAATTTCGCGCAAGTAAACCAATTAATAACCAACCGCGAAGTGGTGAGTGTGCACAGCGTAAAAGGTAACGGTGTACTCCACGCCGTAGTCGAAATGGCGATTGGCAATAGCATCGGTGTGGCAATCGATAATTCCGCAGTTGAGTTCCTTAAAGACGGCTACTATGGTGACTTTATTGTCGAGACCGCCGGGGTCCTCAATTGTGCTAATAGCCAGTTAGTTGGCAAGACAATCAACGACAGAATTAGTATTAACGGCGAAGAAATCGCCGTAGCGGACTGTGTGAAAACGCTGTTGGAATCGCTGGAGCAGGTGTTTCCGACGGTCGCCCCCGCAGAGTTATCAAGTAGAGACGAGTTATCGAGTTGTCAAGTGGTGAAAGGGTGCAGTAGTGAAACTCCGGATAGTGAAATACCGAGTAGTGAAATGCTGTGTAGTAAAAAATCGTGTTGTGACAAAGGCGTTTCAGCTTTCGCTAAGCCCCGGGTATTCATTCCGGTTTTTCCCGGGACGAATTGTGAGTATGATAGCGCGGACGCTTTCAATTGCGCCGGGGCAGTAAGCGACGTCTCTGTATTTAGGAATATAACGGCGGTGATGGTTGAACAATCAATAGCAGCAATGGCAGATGGGATTGCCAACGCGCAAATATTACTGCTGCCCGGCGGTTTTAGCGCGGCGGACGAGCCGGACGGCTCCGGGAAATTTATTGCGGCCATCCTGAGAAACGAGAGGATAAAAGCGCAAATCGAGGAATTGCTAGCACGTAACGGGCTGATTTTGGGAATCTGTAATGGTTTCCAGGCGTTAATCAAGAGCGGTTTGTTGCCGTTTGGCAAAATTCATGTTCAACGACCAACTGACCCGACACTTACTTTTAATACCATCGGTCGACATATCTCGAAAATATCCCGAATAAAAATTGCCTCAGGACTGTCGCCATGGTTAGCATTTGCGAACCGGGATGTGATATATCAGACACCGATTTCGCACGGCGAAGGACGGTTCGTCTGCAGTTTAGACCAATATAATCAACTACAAAACTGCGGTCAAATTGCCACGCGCTATGTCGGGGACAACCCGAACGGCTCGATGTACGCGGTGGAGGGCTTAACTAGCGCTGACGGGAGAATATTTGGCAAGATGGGGCATAGCGAGCGGGTGGGTAAATATCTCTACAAAAACATGCCGGGTGAATACGATATGCAGCTATTTGCTGCGGGAGTGAAGTGGTTTAGATAGTTAAAAGTTAAAGGTTAAAGGTTAAAGGTGAAATGTGAACGGTTAAATGGCTGGTAGTGATTCACTATTCACCATTAACCTTTATCCTTTCACCATCAGCGTGCACTGAATAGAGATGGAGGGGTTGTGAAAGTAGCTATTATTATGGGGAGCGAGAGTGATTTGCCGATCGTTAAAAAGGCGGTTGCGGTTTTAAAAAAATTCGCTGTAAAATTTTCGTTGCGGGTTATATCGGCGCATCGGACGCCGGATATTGCTGCGGACTTTGCCAAGACCGCTGAGGCAAACGGTTATGAAGTAATTATCGCCGCTGCCGGAAAGGCAGCGCATTTGCCGGGCGTGCTGGCGGCGTACACGGTGTTGCCGGTTATTGGTATTCCTATAAAAGCTTCGACCTTTGACGGTATGGATGCGCTGCTGTCGATAGTACAAATGCCGGCCGGTATTCCGGTGGCAACGGTAGCGGTCGATGGCGCCGAAAATGCCGCGCTATTGGCAGTGCAAATTATGGGCGGCAAACATCCGCTGTTGCGTGAACAAATGCGGGAATACCGTGCAGCGATACAGCAAGCAGTTATTGATAGCGATCAGCGGATACAAGGCGAAATTGTACACTAAAACGAGGAGGCAGTTATGTTAAAAGCCGAACAACTTTACGAAGGCAAAGCCAAACGGGTTTATGCTACCGATGTGGAAAATTGTTATTGGATTTCCTACAAGGATGACGCGACGGCGTTTAATGGGCTAAAAAAAGGCACAATTGGCGGTAAAGGGTCGATTAACAACCGGATGTCGGCAATTTTGTTTGAAATGTTGGAACGAAACGGCGTGCCGACTCATTTCGTAAAACTGCTAAGCGACACCGAGATGCTGGTAAAACAAGTAAAAATTGTGCCGCTGGAAGTTATTGTGCGTAACTATACTGCCGGTTCGATGTCTAAGCGTCTTGGTGTGGATGAGGGTATAAAAATTGCCGCGCCGATATTGGAATTCAGCTATAAAGATGACGAACTGGGCGATCCGTTAATCAATGACGACCACGCGTTATTTTTGCAGGCGGCAACGGCTGCCGAGCTGGAAACCATTAAAACGCTGGCGCGAAAAATAAATCAACTGCTGACCGATTATATGTACGAGCGGGAAATTATTTTGGTAGATTTCAAACTGGAATTTGGCAAAACTGTTGACGGGCAGATAATCCTCGCTGATGAAATCTCCCCTGACACTTGCCGGTTGTGGGACAAAACTACCAAACGCAAGCTCGATAAAGATCGATTTCGCCGTGATTTGGGTGATGTCGAAGAAACCTATCGCGAAGTTTTTGACCGGGTTCAAACTCGCTGAAAACGCCCAAGATAATAGCAGAGGTATGAATGATTTTTGACGATGATAAATTACATGATGAATGTGGCGTAATCGGAATTTACGATCCGGACAGCATTGACACGGCGCTGATGTGTTACTATGGTTTGATTGCATTACAACATCGCGGACAAGAGAGTGCCGGAATATCGGCAAATAATGATGGTGTTATCACTACCTATAAGGCAATGGGGTTGGTAACCGAAGTGTTCGCCAAGCCGGTGCTGGATTTGCTAAAAGGCAACATGGCTATTGGTCATGTCCGTTATTCGACTACCGGCGACAGTGCAGTGTGCAACGCTCAGCCGATAACTGTTCGGGGACAGAGTGGCGACATTGTGATTGCCCATAATGGCAATATCATTAATGCCGCGTCATTACGCAACGAATTAGAAAAAAAAGGCGTGACTTTTGAAAGCACCAACGACAGCGAGGTAATCGCGAAGCTAATTGCCGGATACTGCGAAGACGATTTGTCGGTCGCGATCAAAAAAACGATGAATCGCATCAAAGGCGCTTATTCGCTGGTAGTTATGAGTTCCGACAAAATCTTCGGCGTGCGTGACCCAAATGGCTTTCGACCGCTAATTATCGGTGAGAAAGACAATAGTTATATGCTGGCTTCGGAAAGTTGCGCGCTCGATGCCTTGGGCTACTCGGTATTTCGCGATGTCGAACCGGGTGAAATCGTACTTATTGATAAAAACCAACTGAAAATAATAAGCAACCGCAAACGCAATCCAAAAACTTTATGTATGTTTGAGTACATTTATTTTGCCCGCCCAGACAGCGTTATTGATGGACGTAGCGTGTACGCGGCGCGTATTGAGGCTGGCATCCAGTTGGCAAAAGAGCATCCGGCACAGGCAGACATCGTTATCGGTGTTCCGGATTCGGGATTGCAAGCCGGTTACGGCTATGCCAGTCAAATCGGTATTCCTTATTCGGTTGGGTTCGTGAAAAACCGTTATATTGCCCGTACTTTCATCAAACCGGATCAGCAAAGTCGGGAAATATCAGTGTCGCTGAAACTAAATCCTATTGCCGAAGTGGTGCGTGGAAAACGGGTAGTAATGGTCGATGACAGCATTGTGCGCGGCACAACGAGCAAACGGACGATAAAAGCCTTGCTCGATGCCGGCGCCAGTGAGATTCACGTCCGGGTTGCCTCGCCGCTGGTAGTTTGTCCGTGTTATTTCGGGATTGATACGCCGCGAAAAAATGAGTTAATCGCGGCAAACGAAGTGCTGAAGCGTATTAAAGAGCAACTGGGCGCCGACTCGCTTGGGTATATAAGCGTTGCCGGTATTGAGAAAGCGGTCGGTGGCAGTGGGCATTGTCTGGCTTGTTTCAATGGCGAGTATCCGATGAAAATCCCGAAAAATTTGGATAAAGAAGTTTTGCAGTAGGGGATGAGAGAATGGCAGTGAAGAGAACAATACAACCGCTAAGTTACAAGGCTGCCGGTGTGGATGTCCACGCCGGTTACAAAGCGGTCGAAATGATGAAGCAGCATACCGCGCGGACGTTGCGTCCGGAGGTGATTGGCGGGCTGGGATCGTTTGGCGGCTTGTTTGCGCCAAATTTAACCGGTATCAGCGAGCCGGTGTTGGTGTCGGGCACGGATGGGGTTGGCACCAAGTTGAAGATTGCTTTTTTGCTGGATCGGCACGATACGGTTGGTGTCGATTGTGTGGCTATGTGTGTAAATGATATTATTTGTCAGGGCGCTGAACCGTTGTTTTTTTTGGATTATATTGCAACCGGAAAACTTGATCCGGCTAAAGCTGCTGAAATCGTCAAAGGTATTGCCGATGGTTGTCTACAGGCGGGTTGCTCATTGATTGGTGGCGAAACTGCTGAAATGCCGGGTTTTTATCCTAGTGGCGAATATGATATGGCCGGATTCGCGGTCGGAGTAGTCGATAAAGCCAAAATGATTACCGGAACGCGGGTGAAAGCCGGCGATGTCATTATCGGTTTGCCATCGTCCGGAGTTCACAGCAACGGTTTTTCGCTGGTTCGGAAATTGTTTTTCGAGAAATTATCCGTTAGCGTCCAACATTATTATCCGGAGCTGGAAAATACATTGGGTAACGCGCTACTAGCGCCAACCAAAATCTATGTTAAGCCGCTGTTGGCGGCGCTACGCAGCCATCCGATTAATGGTATCGCCCACATAACCGGCGGCGGTTTTTATGAAAACATCCCCCGCGCCTTTGCCGGGCAAGCGCTAAATGCGCGAATCAACCGTGATTCATATCCAATGTTGCCAATATTTTCCTTGATCCAAGCGCTTGGCAACGTCAGTGAAAGCGATATGTACGGAACCTTTAACATGGGAATAGGGATGATTGTGATTGTTGATCGAGCTGATGCCGACGGAGTTATCGAGACGTTGCGGGTAAATGGCGAGCAGCCGTTGGTAATCGGCGGAATGGTTGACGGCTGCGGCGAGGTGGAATTTGCCTAAGCGAATTGCCGTACTAGTGAGCGGCGGCGGCACAAATTTACAGGCGTTAATAGACGCGACCAAGAGCGCGGTAATTGACGGCGAGATAATAGCGGTGCTAGCTGACAAGGCTGATGCTTACGCGCTTGAACGTGCCAAACAGCAGGGAATATTGGCAGTATATATCGCAAAATCCAATCTTAAAACAGAACTTACTGAGAAGTTACAGAAACTGCAAGCCGATTTGATAGTGTTGGCTGGTTTTCTCTCGATATTGCCGGTGGAAACTGTCGCTGCGTTTCGCAATCGCATCGTAAACATTCACCCGTCACTTATTCCAAAGTATTGCGGCAAGGGTTATTATGGCGAGAAAGTACACGCCGCGGTCTTAGCCGCCGGAGAAACGGTGAGCGGTGCAACGACGCATTATGTAGACGAGGGCGTGGATACCGGAAAAATCATTATGCAACAGACCGTGCCGGTGCTGCCGGAAGATACAGTTGCCACTTTGCAAAACCGCGTCCTCGCGGTCGAGCATGAACTATTGGTTGAAACGGTACGGGAGTTGTGTGCGTAACGGTGCAATTGCAGTAGGGGCGCGCCTTGTGTGCGCCCGGGTTCTATGTTGTGAATGGTGCTTGGTGAATAGTGAAGTTGCGGAGAGAGTGTGAGATGAAAAAACGAGCGTTGATAAGTGTTTCAGATAAGAGTGGTGTGGTGGATTTTGCCCGCAGTTTAGAGCAATTGGGATGGGAGCTTATTTCGACTGGCGGTACCCAAAAGGAATTGGCGGCAAATGGGATAACTACGTTGAATATTTCCGATGTCACCGGCTTTCCGGAATGTCTGGACGGACGGGTAAAAACACTTCATCCTAAAGTCCACGGCGGTTTGCTGGCAGTGCGCGATAATGCTGAACATCAGGCGATTGTGACGGAATTAGGAATTGAGTATATTGATATCGTCGCCGTTAATTTGTATCCGTTTAAGGCGACGATTCGTAAACTGGACGTTGAATTAGCCGAGGCAATCGAAAATATCGATATTGGCGGTCCGGCGATGCTACGGTCAGCGGCTAAAAACAGCAAGTTTGTGACTGTTCTGACCGATCCGGCCGATTACGACCGGGTGATTGCAGAATTGATCGCTACCGGCACGACCACTGACGCTACCCGGTTTGAACTAATGGCAAAAGCCTTTCGGCATACCGCGGCTTATGATGCGGTGATTGCCGAATATTTTGCCGACCAAGCCGGATTGGAACGCTATCCGCAGGAGCTGACGCTAACTTTCGAAAAAACACAAGAACTGCGCTATGGTGAAAATCCACAACAGTCAGCAGCCTATTATCGGGAAATATTGCCACAAGCCGGCAGTATCGCCACCGCCCGACAGATTCATGGCAAAGAATTGTCCTACAACAATATCGCCGATGCCTCAGCGGCGATTGCTTTGGTTAAAGAGTTCTCTGAACCATGCGCCGTGGCAGTAAAGCACGCCAACCCTTGCGGAGTAGGTGTTGCCGAAAGCATATTGGATGCCTATTGCAAAGCCCACGACTGCGACCCATTGTCGATTTTTGGCGGTATCGTCGCTTTGAACCGTGAAGTAGATGCTACGCTTGCCGTAGAGCTTAATAAAATATTTTTGGAAATCGCAATCGCGCCGACGTTTTCGGTTGAAGCCTTGAGTATTTTGACCGCCAAGAAAAATTTGCGGCTATTGGAACTTCCAGAAATTGCCACACCGCAGACGACCGGTGGCTATGACTTGAAAAAAGTTAGCGGCGGATTACTGATTCAAGATTGTGATTTCCAGCCGCCAGCAGCCGACCACCAGCCGCTGACGTGTGTCACCAAAGTCCAGCCGACAGCAGCACAATTGCGTGACATGTTGTTTGGACAAACAGTAGTCAAATACGTAAAGTCCAATGCCATAGTAATTGCCATAAATGGCGCAACCATCGGCATCGGTCCCGGCCAAACCAACCGGATTTGGTCCGCGAAAATGGCGCTGGAACGAGCGGTTCAGGCGCTAGAAAACAATTCAGAGTTCAGAGTTCAGAGTTCAGAGTTGGCTTTGCAAAACTCAGGACTAGTAACTCAGGACTCAGAACTAGGTAAAGCAGTTCTGGCCAGTGATGCCTTCTTTCCCTTTCCCGATGTTGTCGAAGAAGCGGCAAAATATGGTATCAAGGCGATAATTCAGCCGGGCGGCTCATTGAAAGATGAGCAATCAATAAAAAAGTGTGACGAACTGGGAATTGCAATGGTATTTACCGGTGCGCGACATTTCCGGCACTAGTTTATTGCTCAATATGATATAATGAAGCGAATAATTCAGCTAAGAATATTAGGAGCGAGGTAAAAATGTTTTTAATCGTCAGAAATTGCGAACTCTACAACCCTCAACCGCAAGGGCGCAAGGATGTTGTGGTATGCGCCGGGAAGATTATCGGAATTTTTCCGGAAAACAGCACCCAGAATTTTGAACAACTACTTCCGGCAGAAGAAGTTCAGGTTATGGATGTCGGCGGCGATATTGTCACGCCGGGATTTATTGATAATCACGTCCACATTGCCGGCGCTGGCGGCGAGGGCGGTTATGCCAACCGCACGCCGGAAATTCAAATTTCCGATATTATTTCCGCCGGGGTTACAACGGTTATCGGGGTACTTGGCACTGACAGCGTGGCTCGTTGCAACAAAACCTTGTTGGCGAAGGCTTACCAGCTTGAAGCCGAAGGCATCAGCACTTGGATATTGACCGGTTCTTACGAAATTCCGGTGCGGACGCTGACCGGTTCTTGTAAGAGCGATATTGTTCTCGTGGATAAAATAATCGGCACTGGTGAAGTTGCGATATCTGACCATCGTTCATCGCAACCGTCTTTTGAAGAATTTGTTCGCTGTGTCGCTGATACCCGTGTAGGCGGAGTGATTTCTGGCAAGGCCGGCGTGGTAAATGTGCATATCGGCGACGGCAGCCGTAAGTTGGAAATGTTGATGCGAATGGTTACGGAAACGGAGATACCGATAAAACAAGTCATTCCAACGCATATCAACCGCACGGCGATTGTTATGGGCGCCGGTTTGGAATTTGCCAAACGCGGCGGCTATGTGGACTTGACCACCAGCTCGGATCCGTTGTTTTTGGAAGAGGATGAGGTCAAAGCCAGTACCGGTTTGAAAAAATTTCTGAATTGGAATATCCGGCCGGAGCAAATTTTGTTTTCCTCGGATGCCCAAGGTAGTATGCCGATATTTAACGAGCAGCGTGAATTAGTCGGCAGCGGTGTCGGTGAAGTGCGTTCGCTGTACCGCGAAACCCGCGACGCAGTGCTCGACGAAAAAGTGCCGCTGGAAATTGCCTTGATGACGATTACTTCTAATCCGGCTGATGCCTATAAACTGCCCAACAAAGGTCGGGTGTTAAAAAACTATGATGCCGATTTAGTAGTGCTAGATAAGGATGATTTACAAATCAAGCACGTCATTGCCAAAGGCAAAGTCGTTGTTCGCGACAGGGTGAATCAGATTAAAGGAATGTTTGAAAAATAATCCAGACAACAAAAAACGGACTATGCAAATTTATGCATAGTCCGTTGTGAACTTAGTGGAGCGGGTGAAGGGAATCGAACCCTCATAGCTAGCTTGGGAAGCTAGTGCTCTGCCACTGAGCTACACCCGCAAAGGTACCATAGCTATTTTAGCAGATTTTTTGAAAAATTCAACTATAATCGTTAATAATTATGCCGACTGTTGCAAAGTGGACTGACTTGGCTAATTATGGTATTCTATCAGGGCTACTGCTAGCCATTCTGATTTGAGGAAGAGAGTATGAAAAAAACAATCCTGTTATTTATAATGTTGCTAATGTTAACTTATAGTTGCGCTGCAGTCGATTTGCAGAACTATAATGTAAATGTTGACAACGGGAACTATTGGTTAAAAAGCGATTCATCACCACTGAAAATGTATCGGGATATCAATTTTACGCGATTCAACGGCGTAGATACTTTGCTTTCGATAAATTTGACTGCTAAAGATGTAATCAGGCTGGTATACGACAGCACTCACAGTTTTGGCGACATGAATATTGTTGTAGTTGACCCGCAAGGAAAGGTCTATGCCAAATTGATGCCGGATGTAATGGATTCGTTGCGGATTGTTTGCGAGCAAACAGGTATCTATAATGTTAAACTGGTTGGTGATGGTGTGTGGTGGGGGCATGTGCGGGTGCGGTTCGAATGATTGACACGAGGAGAGAGTGATGAGTAAATTGCTGAGGGGACTGAAAATTGGCGGGTGCGTAATCGGCGGATTGCTGACGTTAGTTGGCGCGGTTTCCGGATTGAGTTGGCATAATGCCCGGAACATGGTCAGCCAATGTGAAAAAAAACGCAGCTATCCGGATGCCCATCCGGGTGATTATGGCATGAAATTTGAAACGTTGGATCTAAAGACCGAAGATGGTATCAATCTCCATGCCTGGTTTATTCCGGGTAGCAATGACTCTACTGTGTTGTTGCAGCACGGTTACAAGAGCAATCGTGCGGAAATGTTGCCGAGTGCTCAGATATTGCACAAGCACGGTTTCAACCTATTACTAATTGAATTACGCAACCATGGTTTTAGCAAAGGGGACACGATAACTTTCGGCAACGATGAAATGTATGACATCGAGGCCGGTTTGAATTATTTGAAAAAGCGCAAAGCGGTTAACTGCGAGAAAATTATGATCGTCGGTAACAGTATGGGCGCCGTTATCGCATTGTTGGCAACAGTGGCTTTCCCGGAAATTAAGGCAGTTGTCGCCGACTGCCCGTTTGCTGATTTGCCAAAACAACTCAGCCGCGGTTTGAAAAAATTTGCGCCTACGCCAATTTTGGCAGTTCCGTTGTTAGGATTGGTCAAGCGGTATGCCGAGCGAATAGCCGGTTTTAAGTCCGAGGACATTTCGCCTGAAATGATCATTGCCGAAATCTCGCCCCGTCCGGTTATGCTCATTCAAGGCGCTGTCGATGAAGTAGTCGGCAACCATAATGGCGAGGTGTTGCTGGCTGCGGCCAAAGAGCCGAAAGAACTATGGTATGTTCCGGATTGCGGGCATTGCGAGGCGGTTCATTTACAACCTGAAGAATATGAGGAACGGGTTGTTGCGTTTTTGAAACAAGCCGTTGGGTTGTAATGGCTGATTCTGTAGAGGTAGTTGTTATTGATGCTAAATTGGCGCGATGATCTTAATCAACTTGCAAAAGAGTTGCCGTTGCTACACAAGAATTTATTTTTCAACCATAACCGAGAGCGTTTTTTCACCGACATCAGCTCGTTAATAGCTCGATTGAATGAGTTGGATAATCCGGCAATCGTAATGGAAATAGCCCGGATTATCGCAAACATTGGTGATGCGCATACTTCAGTAACTCTGCCGCAATTCAATCGCTTGCCATTTGAGTGTTATTGGTTTGAAGAAGGTCTGTTTTCTATTGAAGCGCACCTGGGATTTTCCCAGATAGTTCAGCATAAACTTGTTGAAATAAACTCGATACCAATCGCGCTAGTAATTGAATGGTTAGTCAAGGTTATTCCCCATGAAAACAAGAGCTTTTTATACTCGCAACTGCCAAAATATTTGGTTTGTGCGGATATTCTGTTTGGTCTTGGATTAATCGACGACGTTTACGAAGTTGAAATAAAACTTGAAAATAAGCAGGGTGAGCGCTATCTAGTCCGCCTGCCGATAATAAAGTATGCCGATTGGCAAACTAGCGCTAGCGAAACTGATACGGACACTAATAATTCATTGCCACTGTACCGAACGAATAAGGATAAGTATTTTTGGAAAAAATTTATACCCGAAAAAAAGCTGTTATATTTAAACTATAACACTTGCAAAGACATGGTTGTGCAAACGGTTCGCGAATTTACCGATATTGCTATTGAGGATATAACAGCCAATCCGGAAATTCAGCATTTAGTTGTCGATATCAGGAACAATGGCGGCGGCAACTCGGAATTGTTGAAACCGTTTTTACAGTGGCTGAGCCGTTTTCAACGGTTTAACAAAAAAAATCATCTGTTTGTTATAGTCGGTCGGGATACATTTTCATCGGCATTATTAAACGCCTACTATTTTAAGTTTAACACCAAGGCGGTTTTCGTCGGTGAGCCAACGGGTGGAAAGCCAAATTGTTATGGCGAAGTCAAATATTTGCAACTCGATAATTCCGGTTTATACATAAGGTACTCGACAAAATACTACCAACTGGTGAGCGATGATCGTCTGTTGTCGTTTTTGCCAGATAAGTTATTTCCGGTTAAGTTCAGTAATTATCAGAACAACATCGATTCGTGTGTTGATTGGATATATAGAAGGGCAATATGAAATATAAAGCATATGGAATAGTTTTTGAATCGGATTTGGAATTTGCCGAATTGCCGCAGTTAACGGATGAAGTTTGCCAAGTCCGGTTAAAACTCGCGGAGTTACCGGTCGATTTAGATTTGCGTTCGGATGCTAAGTGGTTTGCTGGCGATGTTGACCGGTTTTGGTTCAGGATAACCGCGGTCGCTGAATTTTTGATTCAGCAGGGGACGGAAATCATCGTTCAGATTTACCCGGATGCTGATTTGGCGTTGGTGCGGTTGTTTGCCATCGGTTCAGCGTTTTCGGCGCTGATGCATCAACGCGGGGCGTTGGTGTTGCATGGCGCGGTGCTTACCGATGGCGCCAAGACGGTATTGTTTACCGGTGAGAGTGGCGCTGGAAAATCGACGATGGCGGCGATGCTCTGGAAGTGCGGCTATAAAGTGGTCGCTGAAGACGTCGCGGTATTATACCAGCATGACGACAAGTGGCTGGTATACCCCGGCTACCCATTCATGCGAATTTGTCCGGATATGTTCGCAGCACTACAGCTAAATACTGATCCGCTAGAGCTTACGAAAATATTTACCCATACCGAGAAATATCTGCTGAATTTGCATGATCGCTTTGCAGACGTGCCGGTTGCCCTAGACGAAATAGTTGTTTTGGCAACAGCTGATCAACCGCAATACAGCAGCCAAACATTTGCCGGGAACATGGAGAAATTTTCAATTATCGCCAACAATACCTATCGACCGCATTTTTTACAATCGCAAGGGTTGGTAGAGCAGCATTTTCGTCAGTGTGCAAGCTTGGTCGGGCAGTTGACCGTTCGCAAAATCGTTCGTCCGATTGATGAAACAAACATTTATCGAGCTTGTGATTTTGTTGAGTCGGTGGTTTGGAATCAAATATAGAATAGAGCGAAAATTTTTGCGAATATGTATTGCATAAAGTATTGAACGGAATTACAATTTGTATGGTAAACTAAATAAACGAAGGAGAAAGATCATGAAAAAACTATTTGTTATCGTCATCGCGCTCATGCTCCTGACTTCGGCAGCCTATGCCGCGCCCTTGATGGATTATTCGTTTGGTCGCGCTACCTTTGACTTTGGAGTAAATTATTCCCCGTCTCAAAACATGCCGACAGAGAATCAGACAATGGCTAATAGCGGGATGTCGGGCGGTTGGAATCTGGATTTTGGCGCTACTGCCGGTTTGGGCAATAATTTTGCCGTGAAATATTCTCAGCAAAATATGTCTAATGCATCAGTGACAAATAATAATGAAACTGCTACTTTGGTTGCTCAAGTACAACAAGTCAATTTGATGTACGATTTCATGCCAAGTGGCGCACCGTTTAACGTCAGCGCCTTTATCGGCGCTCAGTATAGCAATTTCGGATTTGCTGCGAGCGGGCAACCTAGTTTGAACGCCACTGGTTTACAGTCTTTTAATAAATGGGGCGGGCAAATCGGAGTTATAGCATCAACTTATGTCGCTGACTCAGTAATTGTCTACGGTCAAGCTCAGTATGGTCTGCCGTATTATCAATTCGGTGGCGGTCTAGCTTATGCGGTCACGCCAAATTTTGATGTTAATTTATCGGCCAACTACGTTAGTTCCAGTCTTAGTTCCTTTGTGAATCTAAACGGGAGTCAGAATGCAAATATTTTCTCGATCCCGATCACTCTTGGCGTAACCATGAAAATCTAATCTGATTTGGCTAAGTGCGCCCCGCGATTGCGGGGCGTTTTTTTATGAAAAAAATAGTAATGAGACATCGACTACGCTTTGTTGTAAAATGATCTCAATGTTAATAGTGAGTGCGCCGAGCAAAAACTACTTGCCAACTCGACTACTTGATAACTCTGGCAACAGGAGGCTGATATGCGTAGATTTCCGTATGGCGGACGAATTTCGAGTTAATTCGCTGCGAGCAGTCCGTGTTCGTAGATAAAACCCAATATATCGCCGAGCTGGAACAGCAACCCTCGTTCCAGTTCTTTATTCGCCCGCGACGGTTTGGTAAAACGCTGTGGCTATCGGTGCTGGAAAATTACTATGATGTAAACAAGGCGGATAAATTCTCTGCGCTGTTCGGCGATTTGGCGATTGGCAGGCACCGACGCTGTTGAAGAACAGCTATTTAATTTTGCGGCTTAGTTTTGCCGGAATTACGACGGACAAAGGGAAAGAAGTATTTTCGACGCTTCTGAGAGCTTACAGCTAATCGTCAGCGGCTTAGTCGCGTTCTTTGCCAAAAAGCTTGGTGAAATGCTATCGTTTCGGGATTTACTTAAGCTGGATGAAAAACATATCCAGATGGCGTTGCTGGCAATGATTCACGGTGGCGGCTTTCTGGTTGACAGCGAGCGGGAATTAGGCAACGGCTACGCCGATATACTGCTCAGCGAAAATCCGGCTTACCCCGGCAGCGCAAAATACGAGTGGATTATCGAGCTAAAATATCTTAAGGAGAAAAATCTGAAAAACTTTGACCGGATAGCCGCCGCAGCAAAAATTCAGGCGGAAACCTATCGCGCTGCCTACGTCGAAAAGTACAACAACGCAAAATCGTCAAGACGCTGGTGCTAATCGTAAGCGGCAAGGGGAAGATTGGGATTGCGGGGTAATTGTAGGGGCACCCCCCTGTGGTTGCCCGCTGCGTGAAATTGCGGTAGGGGCGCGCCTTGTGTGCGCCCGGGTTATCCCGCCCGCTTCGGAGTTTTCTGGAACATTTGCCCTCGTGTCAACATCAACGATGAAATAATTACGGAGATTGGAGGGCAACCACAGGGAGTTGCCCCTACCATCGGCGGCGCAATCCGCGTGCCAACGGAAATACAACGAGGCGTTCCGTAGGGGCGTATTGCATACGCCCTCGTAATCCCTCCATCTCGGGCAAATTACCATCGAAGAAACATTAAACGGCGTAGTTGAATTTCGACACGCCGTTTTTTGCGTAAAATAACCGCGCCCGCCTATTAATATTAGTAGCTATACTTTGCGTCACTTGATACAATTAATGTAGAAAAATGTACGTAAACGCAGAAGTTGTAAAGTTATAAAGGGGAACGTGGGAAGGTGGGAAAGTTATAAAGTAGTAAGGTTATAAAGTTATAAAGGGGATAACGCCCGAATTATTTTTCTCCTTTAAAACTTTATAACTCTATAACTTCCTCGAAAACAACTCGATAACTTTCAACAAAGGAAGGTGCGCCATGAAACAATCAAGAAAAATCCGCCGCAGTTGGCTGAGGAATATTCCCGAGTGGATGAGGTGCTTTGCGCGCTCGGTGACGAGGGCGGTTGCCAGAGTTGCCAAAGTAGCCGAAGTCGCCAGAGCGGTCGCGGTTGCCGGTGTTGCCAGAGTAGTCGGAGCTGCCGGAGAGAAATGTCAGAATTTCGCCCGCTCCCTTAACTCAGGACTCAGGACTCTGGACTCAGGACTAAAAGCGCACACCAAGGAATGGGCCGCCGTAGCGTTAGCCGCCGGTCTTATTGCCGCGCCCTACTCGGTCGATCTTCCGTCAGCAACTCTGAACTCAGGACTCAGGACTCAGAACTGTCTGGCTGCTCCTGAAGGCGGAACCGTAGTTGGCGGCGCTGCCACTATCCAGCAACAAACAGATGTTACCACAATCAGCCAGACCAGCGCTCGCGCGGCGATTGACTGGTCGAGTTTTGATATTGCCAAGAACGAGACGGTCAACTTCCTCCAGCCGAATGCCGACGCGGCGATGCTTAACCGGGTCATTGGCGCGACATCTTCGCAAATATTCGGCAATGTGAACGCCAACGGCCACATCTATATCGTCAACCCCAACGGCATCAACGTCGGCGCTACGGCGAATATTAATGTTAATGGTTTATATTTATCCACCGCTAACGTCAGTCCGGCGGACTTCGTTACCAGCGGCTGGCGGCTAGCGGCTGGCGGCAACGTAAACGCCAATATCGTCGTAGCCGGAAATATCAACGCCGGTAGCGTCGTGGTACTAGAGAACGCGAAAACAGCCGCTGTCAGCGGCACAATTATTGTGCCGGGTGGGAATGTAACGATTAACAAGATTGATAATATCAACATCAACGGCACGATCGACGTCAGCGCTTCCCCAACTCAGGACTCAGGACTCAGGACTCTGAACTCAAACAACGGTGGTCGGATTATTGTGTTAGCCGACAATACCGCCGATGTCAGCGGCGCCAGGCTCTTTGCCCGTGGCAGTTCGGCAACTCAGGACTCAGGACTCGGGACTCTGTACTCGTCCAGCGGCGGGTTTATCGAAACTTCCGCGAAGAACATTTACGGACTAGACCAATCGTTGATAAACGCCGGCAGCGACACCGGCAAAGCCGGAACCTGGCTGATTGACCCGCTCAATTTTACCATTGGCAGTGGCAGTGTGGCGCTGAGCAATACTTATATTGGCGCAGCTACGTTGGCAACATCGCTCGGCGCTCAAAGTGTGACGATAACAACTGCTAACAGTCAAGGCGCCGAGACCGGAGATTTGCTGGTCAACGCCGCAGTAAGTTATTCAGCGGCGAATGACCTGACGCTATCGGCATTCCACAATGTCAACATCAGCGCCAGCATCGTCAACACCGGCACCGGCGATGTGACACTGCGGGCTGACAATACCGGTATCGGTTATGTCGGCGCCTCCACCTCCGGCGGCACCGTTAATTTTTATAACAGCGCGACCATCGGCTTGCTGAACGCTGCAACCGGCGGTTATGCGAAGATTTATTACAACCCCGCCAACTACTCCACGCCTAATATCACTTATGCCACGACCAATATCAAAGGCTATTACGGTCACGGTGCCGCTTATATGCTGGTTAACCAGTTGGGGTCAGAAGCAGACGCGGCGACGGTACATTCGCTGGCGGCGATCAGTAATAATTCGTTGTGGGACAAAAACTACGCCTTGGGAAAAAACATCGACGCGTTAGCGACTACTAACTGGAACAGCGGTCTGGGTTTCGTGCCGATCGGTAGTAGTTTCATCGGCAAGTTTGACGGACTGGGTAACACCATTAGCAACCTGTACATCAACCGAACCGCGCAGTATGTCGGCTTGTTCAGGCTTGTCGCCATTCAGGGGACGGTCAGCAATTTGAATTTGAACAACGCGCGGATAACCGGTTATCAAGCGAGTGGAAGAGTTTATGTCGGCGGCGTGGTGGGATCGAACGAGTACGGAATAATTAGCAATATCACGGTGAGCGGCGGGTCGATTAGCGGTAGCAGCGACAGCGGCGAAGTTAACGTCGCAGGCGTTGCGGGCTATAATTCAAGCGGCAAAATCAGCGGCGGCACGGTGGACATTGTGACAATCCAAGGCAGTAGCACCAGCGGTATTGTTCGTGTCGGCGGCGTGGCGGGCTTTACCGATGGCACAATCAGCAATGTTGCGGTGAGCGGCGGGATAATCAGCGGCAGCAGCGACAGCGGCGAAGTTAACGTCGCAGGCGTTGCGGGCTATAATTCAAGCGGCAAAATCAGCGGCGGCACGGTGGACATTGTGACAATCCAAGGCAGTAGCACCAGCGGTATTGTTCGTGTCGGCGGCGTGGCGGGCTTTACCGATGGCACAATCAGCAATGTTGCGGTGAGCGGCGGGATAATCAGCGGCAGCAGCACCAACGGCGTTGTTTACGTCGGCGGCGTGGCGGGCCGGAGCGGGTATGGCACAATCAGCGGGAGCGCTGTGAACGGCGCGACAATCAGCGGCAGCAGCACCAGCGGCATCGTGCAAATCGGCGACATCCGCGGCGATGCTCAAACTGCAAATAATTTATACGCCACGCTGACCTCCGGCAGCGCCAGTATCTTGAGCAGCGATAATTTCCTGACGACTGCAACGGTGGCGCTGACCGGCACGACGGCGAGCGTTACCCAGTTGACTGGTGCGGCGCTGACACTCGGTGCGTCAAATATCAGCGCCGGGGCATTTACGGTGACGGCAACCGGACCGGTGACCCAGAGCGGCGTGATTACGGCGGGCACCGCGACGATCAACGCCGGAAGCTATGCGATCACTCTGAATACCTCGGTTAATAAATTTGGCACGCTCAGTTTAACCGGCGGCAACGCGCAAATTAGCGAATATGATGCTATTATTTTAGGAGCAAACAATCTGACGACACTGGGCTTAACCGCGACCGGTGGAGCAGTGACGCAGAGTGGAATTCTTACGATTGGCACAGCGACAATCAACGCTGGAGCTAATGCGATAACTTTAGATACTGCATCAAATGATTATACGACCTTCGCTGCCATCGGCGGCGCGATAGCGGTTGTCGATACCAACAGTTTGACGCTTGGGACAACCACCGCGACTGGCGCCTATTCCGTGACAGCCGGTGGCGCAATTAGTCAAGTGAGTGGTTCGGCGTTGACTGTTTCCGGTTTGTCGACACTGACTGCCGGAACGAATATTGATTTATATACTAATGCCGGAGCGAATGCTTTTGGCAATACCGTAACCTATG
>JBAXTZ010000018.1:0-63594 GCA_037129925.1 Bacillota bacterium | reverse complement strand
TCGGAGCGTATCTTGGTGAAGCGCAAGCTTCGACCAAGATAACCCCGCAGGACAGGAAGAACCGCACGGTGATGAGCCGGGGCGGTTGTTTTGTTTTAAAGGCAAATGGATTGTTTTATCAGCGACACTTTAGGTGATTGCTGTTTTTTTTGTTTTCCAGCCGTGCAGGATAATTATTAGCGCGTGGCGAATATTACGGTATTATGAAAATTGAGGTAAATAATGGCGGACAATAATTCAGCGGCGATTGGCTTCGAAAAACAGATTTGGGATGCGGCGTGTATTTTGCGCGGCAATATGGATGCTTCGGAATACAAGCAGGTAGTTTTAGGGTTGATATTTTTGAAATATATTTCCGACAAATTTGACGCCCGCTACAATGAGTTAGTAGCGGAAGGCGAAGGGTTTGAGGAAGACATTGACGAATATCTGGCCGAGGGCGTGTTTTTCGTGCCGACTGCGGCGCGCTGGGCGGCGATTGCAGCGCTGGCGCGGACTGCGGATATTGGCAGGGTGATTGACGAAGCGATGCTGGCAATCGAAAAGGAAAATAAACGCTTGAAAGGCGTGCTACCGAAGACCTTTGCGCGGCCGGAGCTGGACAAGCGCCGTCTCGGCGATGTGGTCGATTTGTTTACCAACATATCGATGATTGAGCACGGCAATACCAAGGACGTATTGGGCCGGGCTTATGAATACTGCCTTTCAAAATTTGCCGAGCAAGAGGGAAAACTGGCTGGTGAGTTTTATACACCGGCCTGTGTGGTCAAAACACTGGTTGAAGTGCTGCGGCCGTTTAATGGTCGGGTGTACGACCCCTGTTGCGGTAGCGGCGGGATGTTTGTGCAGTCGGCGAAGTTTGTCGAAAATCATCAGGGTAATATTCATAATATTTCTGTATATGGTCAGGACTCCAACGCCACGACTTGGAAGATGTGCATGATGAATCTGGCTATTCGCGGCATTGAAGCGGATTTGGGGCGTTATAACGCCGACACCTTTTTTGATGATTGCCATCCGACGCTGAAAGCCGACTATATTCTTGCCAATCCGCCGTTTAATCTGTCTGATTGGGGTTTGGATAAACTGCGCGACGATGTCCGCTGGAAATATGGCTTGCCAACTGGCGGCAACGCCAACTATGCCTGGATGCAGCACATGATTCACCATTTAGCGCCGAACGGCAAAATTGGTTTGGTGCTGGCGAACGGTTCGCTGTCCAGCCAGAGCGGCGGCGAGGGTGAAATTCGCAAGAACATCATCGAAGCTGACCTAATCGAAGGCATTATCGCGATGCCGCCGCAGTTGTTCTACACGACGCAAATTCCGGTGTCGCTGTGGTTTATTAACAAAAATAAAAAGCAAACCGGCAAGACGCTGTTTATCGATGCCCGCAATCTTGGCACGATGGTTACGCGCAAATTGCGGGAGTTGCCAGATAGCGACCTCGCCAAGATTGGCGATACTTTCGCGGCATTCGAGAATGGCGAGTGCCAAAACATCAAGGGCTTTTGCGCGGTGGTCGATACCGCAGAAATCGCCAAGCACGATTATATTCTTACCCCCGGGCGTTATGTCGGTATTGAAGACCAAGTCGAAGACGCCGAGCCGTTCGAGGAGAAAATGACCCGACTGACCGGCGAACTCGCAGAAATGTTTGCCAAATCACGGGAATTGGAGACGGAGATTAGCGAACGGCTGGGGGCGATTGGGTATGAGAGATAGTGTTCTAAGGTCACATGTTGTGACCTTAGAACAACTATCGAAAATTATTTTTTGGAGTTTTATATGGCGAAAATTGATGTACAGTGAACGGAAATATCTATTGTTATCGTTGGCGCAGAAGACTATATTTCGCTTACAGACATGGTTAGAAATATCGACAATGGCACGGCGTTGATAGAGAAGTGGTTGCGAAACAAAAACACTATTGAGTTTATTGGAATATGGGAAGAAATGTACAATCCGGATTTTAATTCCCCCGAATTCGAGGGTTTTGTAGGGGCGGGCCTTGTGTCCGCCCTCAACCCGTCTCTCCGTCAATTCCCATTCAATGGTAATCATGTGAACGGGTATGTATAATGAGGACGAATTTTTACGAATAAACCGAGGGCGGGCGGACACAAGGCCCGCCCCTACCGAACCAAAACACGGAAATTAGGCGGTGACCATGAATGACTGGCGCGAACTGAAGCTGGGGGATGTTTGCAAAGTTAAGGGCGGAAAGCGTTTGCCCAAAGGCAAAACATTATCGGATGTTCCAAATTTGCATCCATACATAAGAATTAGGGATGTTGGAAAAACAAAAAGCTTAACTCTAACTACTGATTTTGAATACGTTGACGATGAGACTCAACGGCAAATCAAAAACTATATAGTGTCGGAGAATGACGTAATTATTTCTATAGTCGGAACTATTGGATTGGTTGCGAAAATTTCCCGAAGTTTGGATAAGGCTAATTTAACTGAAAATTGTGCAAAGCTAATTGAGTTGCAAGATGCAAATAGTGATTTTTTGTACTATTACTTAACTTCTGATGCAGGACAATGTGAAATTAAAAAAGGCACTGTTGGAGCTGTGCAACCTAAATTGCCTTTGAAAAATATTCAAGATATCAATATCAACCTGCCCCCTCTCCCCGAACAACGCGCCATCGCTGCGACGTTGTCTTGTCTAGACGACAAAATCGAGCTCAATCGCAAAATAAATAAGAACCTCGAAGAACTGGCGCAGGCGATATTCAAACGCTGGTTTGTGGATTTTGAATTCCCCGACGAGAACGGTCAGCCCTATAAATCCAGCGGCGGCGCGATGGTGGATAGCGAGTTGGGGATGATACCGGCGGGGTGGAGAGTGGGGAAGTTTGGTGACATTTCTGCGCAGAAGCGCCAGCTGACAGATCCCATTTCGATATCAGCAAATACTGCGTACATTGGTCTTGAACACATGCCGCGTGGGGCTATTGCTCTACATGATTGGGCAAACGCGGAAGATTTAAGTAGCGTGAAATATCAATTTGAGCAAGGAGATATTCTTTTTGGAAAGCTTAGACCTTATTTTCACAAAGTAGGCGTAGCGCCAATAAATGGCGTTTGTTCAACGGATATAGTTGTAATCAAACCCCAGTCAAACGAATGGTATTCATATGTGCTTTGTATAGCTTCAAGCCAATCATTTGTTGATTATGCTACTGCTGGTTCTACCGGCACGAAAATGCCCAGAACTAATTGGAATGATATGGCGGCCTACAAGATATGTGTTCCGGTTATAGAAAAAGCTAGTGCTCTTGATCTGCTTATTCAACCTTGTATAATTCGTATTATTTCGAATTTGCTTGAAAATCGGATTCTGTCCTTGACTCGCGACACCCTCCTCCCAAAATTAATGTCCGGCGAAATTCGGGTGCCTATCGAAATGCCGTAATATTATTTTTGGTTCTGTAGGGGCAGGCCCCTGTGCCTGCCCTGTACCCAAAACCCCCGTGCCTGCCCTCATTGCCATTCCAATCAAAAAAAATCACACCAGCATTATCATATTGTTCGTTATGCTAATAATTCGGGAGGGCAACCACAGGGGGTTGCCCCTACCGCGGTGACAAAAAATCCGATTGTTGGTGGAAAGGTTTCGTCTCCGTCCAACATCGTTCGCAATGACATTTATTTCGACATAAAACACTTTTGTGTGAAATTATCACAAATTTGCACATTAAAAACAAACCGTGTTATAATTAAGCCAATAATTAGCGCGGAGGCGAGTATGTTAATTCAATTTACGGTCAGCAATTTTTTGTCGTTTAAAGACGAGCAGACGTTTAGTATGGTGGCGAATACTGGCGAAAAAGATACAGAGCTGCTGGATAATGTTTTTCGCAGTGTAGACGACAGAATGTCGCTATTGCGCTCTAGCGTGGTGTATGGCGCTAATGCTAGTGGCAAAAGCAACTTTGTTAAGGCGTTGTCATTTTACCTCGGGTTTATCTTAGCGTCGACGCAGTCAATTGAGCAACAAGCAATAGCTACACGACCGTATAAGCTGGAGACTCATTATTCGGAAAAATCTACCAAACTTGAAGCAGTGCTAGAAGTAGGCGATTGTATATATCGTTATGGCTATGAACTGACGCATAGCGAAGTGCTGCGTGAGTGGCTGTATGTCATTGAAGCGAAAAAGCAGCGTAAACGAGAGAAGCTGATATTTGAAAGAACTAGGGCGGAGCTTGCCGCCAAGGATAGTGGCTGGAAAAAGTTAATGGTTGTGACGAAAAAAAACTCTTTGTTGCTTACCGTAGCAGCTCAATTCAACTTAACTACTGCAAAAAAAATTGTGAATTATATTGCCGCAAAAATAATGGTGGTGTCCGATGTTCAAGCTTTGTTTAGCAGCACTACAGAGTATCTATACGCAATTCAGGAAAATGGCACTAATCTCGGCATTATTGATGATGTGTGCAAGTTGTTGCAGGCTGCCGATATTGCAATTGACGGGTTCAAAATAATAAGTCGGGACATAAAAAAAAATGAATTGCCTGAGCATGTGCCAGCTGCATTTGCGAATTTTCTCAGCGCCTTACCAAGCGAGAGCTATAATTTTAAGCAGGTAGTCACTACTCATAAACAGTATGACTCCGATGGTAAGATAGCAGGCATGGTGAATTTTGATATGGCTAGCGAAGAGTCGATTGGCACAGTCAAGTTGTTTTCGATGAGCATTCCGTTGCTTATGCTACTGCGAAATGGTGGAACGTTAATAATAGATGAGCTTGAATCCAGTCTGCATCCGCTTTTGGTCAGATATATAACAGGATTGTTTAATTCGTCGTTGACTAATCCACATAATGCACAGCTGATTTTCACCACGCATTATGACGGAATTCTTAACAATGGAATGTTTAGGCGCGATCAAATTTGGTTTGCTGAAAAAGGTGACCGAGGTGCAACGGAGCTTTATTCATTATTGGAGTTTAGACAAAATAAGACTGCGGTTCGTAAAGACGCATCATATGATCGAGATTACTTGGCTGGACGGTATGGCGCTATTCCTTTAGTGTCTGAAAACTACCTGACTGAGCTTCACTCACAGGTAGAAAAATATGGCTAAAGGGCAGTATAGTCGGAAGAGTGCTACACGAGACGAGCGTAAGAAAATACTTATAGTCTGTGAAGGCGAAAAAACCGAACCGAATTATTTTCGTTCTTTTAGATATCCCAAGGATGTTGTGGAAGTTAGCGTGGATGGTGCGGGATGCGAGACAATTAGAGTAGTCGAACGAGCTATAGAACGTAGAGACAAAGCGAATAATAGCAAAAATCCATATGACGAAATATGGTGTGTTTTTGACAGAGACAGTTTCCCGAAAACGCATTTTTATAACGCGCTGGCTATGGCCAGAAAACAGAGTTTTAGACTGGCATACTCAATTGAAGCATTTGAGCTTTGGTATTTGCTGCATTTTGAGTATCGGGATGCAGCTATGTCGCGCATAGATTATTCTGAGAAGTTAGAACGATATTTGAAGCGTAAATACTTAAAGAATGATGTAAAAATGTACGAATCGATTGCAGACAAAACTGGTGATGCTATACGCAATGCCGACAGGCTGCTTAAATTTCAGCAGGAACAGCATTCGTCGAAGGAATATGATCGCAATCCAGTAACACACGTATTTGAGCTTGTAAATGTTTTGCGAAGTTATAAGACCAAGCCATAGATTAGCGAGGTGCGCCATGTCCTTCACCGAATCGAACTACGAAAACGCGATAATTGAATTAATGCGCGATACACTGGGATATACCCATGTGTACGGTCCGGATGTGGCGCGGGATTATCACTCGCCGCTGTATGAGGAGCTGTTGTTTTCGTCGTTGTGCGAGATTAACCCCGGTTTGTCGCTCGATGCTATACATGAAGCGTTGTTCAAACTCAAGAATTTCGCGAGTAATAATTTGCTGCAGATGAATATGGTGTTTATGGATTATTTGCAGAACGGCATTGAAGTGACGACGGTTGTTAATGGCGAAGCCAGGCATGACCGGGTGCGCTTGATTGATTATGAGAATATCAAACGTAACAGCTTTTGTGTTATCAATCAGTGGACGGTAGTGGAAAACACCGAGAAGCGTGCTGATATAGTGGTGTTTGTCAATGGTTTGCCGCTGGTGGTAATCGAATTAAAATCGCCGTCGCGTGAACAAACTGATGCATCGGCGGCGTTTCGGCAACTTCGCAATTATATGCACGATATTCCAAGTCTGTTTGCCTATAACGCTTTTTGCGTAATCAGCGATCTCGCGGTTTCGCGCGTTGGGTCGCTAACTGCCGGTGAAGACCGGTTTATGGAGTGGAAGACCAAAGACGGCAGTTATGCCGACGCTGCTTACACCGATCCCACAGTGTTGTTTGAAGGGATGTTTGAAAAGAAGCGGTTGCTCGAACTCGTTCGCGATTTTATTTTATTTTCCGACGACAAGAAAGTTGTCGCCGCCTATCATCAATATTTTGCAGTAAAAAAAGCCATCGAACGAACCGCAACAGCAACCAAAACCGACGGTAAAGGCGGAGTGTTTTGGCATACTCAAGGGTCAGGGAAATCACTGTCGATGGTGTTTTATGCCAAGCTGCTACAGACCGCGCTGAACAGCCCGACGATTGTGGTGCTGACCGACCGCAACGACCTCGATGACCAGTTGTTCGGCGAGTTTGCCAAGTGCAAGGATTATTTGCGCCAGACCCCGGAGCAGGCGGAAAACCGTGCCGATTTGAAAAAGCTGCTCGCCGGCCGGGTAGCGAACGGGATAATTTTCACGACGATGCAGAAATTCGAAGAATCGGCTGAGCCGTTATCCGAACGGCGCAATATTATCTTGATGGCGGATGAGGCGCATCGCAGCCAGTATGCGCTCGAAGAGAAGGTCAATGCTACGAGTGGCAAGATTACGCTGGGTTTCGCGCGTCTGGTTCGCGACAGCTTGCCAAACGCCACCTTTATCGGATTTACCGGCACACCGATATCCTCGGCGGATCGTTCGACCCGTGAAGTGTTCGGCGAATATATTGATGTGTACGATATGACGCAGGCGGTTGAAGACGGGGCAACGCGCCCAGTGTATTACGAGAGCCGGGTTATTAACCTCGGTTTGCGCGAATCAATCCTCGACGCTATCGACAAAGAATACGAAGTTATCGCCTCCCAGGCTGAACTCTACATGGTGGAGAAAAGCAAAAAAGAATTATCAAAAATGGAAGCCATCCTCGGCGCCGAAGCCACGATTCAGGCGCTTTGCAAAGATATTGTCCAACATTATGAAGACCGGCAAAACCTGCTGACCGGCAAAGCGATGATTATCGCTTATTCACGAACGATTGCGATTGATATTTATCGGGAAATATTGCGGTTGCGGCCGGAATGGCAGGAGAAGCTCAAAGTCGTTATGACCAGCGACAATAATGATCCGGAAGACTGGAAAGCTATTACCGGCAACAAACAGTATCGCAAAGAATTGGCGAGAAAATTTAAAGACAACAACGATGACCTGAAAATCGCCATTGTCGTAGATATGTGGCTGACTGGCTTTGATGTGCCGAGTCTGGTCACGATGTACATTTATAAACCAATGGCCGGGCATAATCTGATGCAGGCAATCGCCCGCGTCAATAGGGTGTTTGAGGACAAAGAAGGCGGATTGGTGGTCGATTATGTTGGTATCGCCGCCGCGCTCAAGCAGGCGATGAACGATTATACCCAGCGCGACCGCAAACGCTTCGGCGACCCAGATATTTCGAAACAGGCGCTGCCAAAGTTTTTGGAAAAACTGGCAGTGTGCAAGGATTTGTTCCACGGTTTTGATTTTGCAAAATTCGTCTGCGGCAGCGACCTCGATCGTGCCAAGACCATCGTCAACGGTATCAGTTTTATCATTGGCGTTGAACCAACCAAAGAGCTGTTCATCAAAGAAGGCTTATACATGAAACAAGCCGCGTCACTTTGTCTCAGCTTGCTGGACCGGGTGCAACGGCTGGAGCTGGCGTTCTTCGAAGCGGTTCGTATTGCGATTACTCGGATTGCGACCGGCAAGAAACTGTCGCTCCGGGAAATCAACGAGCGTATCAATGAACTGCTGAAACAAAGCATCAAGTGTGATGGTATCATCAATCTGTTTTCCGATGTCAAAGCTGAATTTTCGCTTTTCGATGCGGCTTTCCTGCAAGACATTGCCAACATGGAGCAAAAGAATCTGGCAGCGGAATTGCTGAAGAAACTTATTCAGGAGCAAATCGCTGTCTACAAACGCACGAACGTCGTCAAATCGGAATTGTTTTCACAAAAAATGGCGCGGCTCATGAACAATTATCGCAACGGTCTGCTGACCAATGCCGAAGTAATTGACGAGCTGCAGAAAATAGCCGCGGAAATTGCCCGCGAGCACAATGCCGGAGAGCAACTGGGATTGTCGGTCGAAGAGAAAGCCTTTTATGACGCGTTACTCACGCCGATCGCCACGACTGATTTTTATACCAATGATGTTTTGGTCAATATGACCAAAGAACTGACCGATATGCTGCGCAAAAATCGGACGGTGGACTGGCAGAAAAAAGAACAAGCCCGCGCGGCTATGCGGGTTATGGTCAAGCGCCTGCTGAAAGATCGTGGATATCCGCCTAAAGGCAGAGAAGCGGCGTTACATACAATTATCGCGCAGTGCGAGATGTGGACGGATAATACTGACGAATAAAGGAGGATCATCATGGCGGAAAAATCACCATTGAAATTTGAAATAACCGAGAACATCGGCACATTATCCGGCGGCGCTAAAGGCTGGACGAAAGAATTGAATCTTGTCAGCTGGAATGACCGACCGGCGAAATACGATATTCGCGAGTGGGATGAAACACATGAGAAAATGGGTAAGGGTGTGACGCTGAGTAAAGACGAGGCGATCGCGCTCAAGAAATTATTGATTGAGCTGGAGTTGTAATTGTGGAGATGGAATTCGCGTCCTCTAAAGTCAAATGCGCCAACTGCGGCAAGGTTATCACTATTAATGACGCCGATAAACATAAATCGCTCGGCGATCATCCGTATTTTTGCAGCGAGCGGTGTCGGGAAAAACACCGCAGCAAGCATCCGGACGATTTTGAAGACGAGTATGTGGACGAGGAAGAGTGAAGTACACTTATTAATTGCCGCAGTTGAGGCTTATTAGGGAGGAGCTATGAAGCAGATAGTATCGATTTTACTGCTGGTATTGATCTTAATGCTCTCGGCGTTTTCATGTTGTAACGCCGCCAACAATATCTACGTCGATATGAAAACCGATAAAGGCACGATTAGCTTCGTCCTGTGGCCGGATGCTGCGCCTAAGGGAGTGGAGAATTTTCTTGGTCTGATCAACAAAGGCTTCTACAATGGCACGGTCTTTGACCGGGTGGAGCCGAACTTCGTTTTGCAATTTGGCGATGTTAATGCCAATTTGCAAGGCGGGGCTTCGATATGGGGCAAGGATTTTACGATCGAAGTAAGGTCGGATGTCAAGTTCGACCGGCCTTATATTTTAGCGTATGGTAATCAGGGTGATGACCACTCCAATAATACTGAATTATTCATCACGTTGCGACCGGTAGAGCGACTGAATATGAAGTTTACTATTATCGGCGAGGTTATTGCCGGGCAGGCGGTTGTCGATGCCATCGGTAATTGTGCAGTGATAGATACATTGACTCCGGATGGCTATTCCTATAATAAACCGCTGTTGCTGCAGAAGATTATATCAATAGTGATTACAGATGCTGGCGCGGACTTATCAAAATGAATACCCGCACAGCGTGATGAGCGTTGGTGCGGGTATTTGTTTTTTTAAAGATTGCAGGATAATTTCCTTAACGTGTCGAATAGTTACATTAGATTGTGCCGACACTGAGGCTACGAACGCAGGAATAAGCTTTATGTGCATCATAGACAGGAGCAGTATTGGAAAAGCGAATTAATAAACTGTTAATGAATCTGACAATTGAACAAAAATTGTTTTGGCCGACGGCAATCGGTGCAGTTTTTGTTATTGCTTTGTTGGTAATATGTACTGTCTGGTACACCGGAAAAATTGTCGAAGAAGCATCAATAAAACAAGGTGATATGATATCAGCGTTGTTATCCAAAAAAATTGCTGAAGAATACACCGCGGTTGAAGAAGCGAGTTACAAACTGAACGAAGAAGTGGTCGAAAAGGCAAATAATCCCGCCAGCTTGCAGGAAAGTGTATATCAGTTTCTGACGCACCAGTCGGCATTAAGCGGGTTGACTGTTGATTTAATCGTTAACAATAATCCAATTTGGTTTTACGCCTACAAGAATGGTGAGAAAGTTATTTTTGTTGATTCAAAAGACCGGTCAAAAATTGAAAACTATTACGTAAGTAGCAAAGCCGGCTGGAATTCACACTTTTTAAATAGCCTCGACCCCGATTTGAACCGGCGAGACATTGAAACATACACTTCAGTGCTAAATCGAAAGGGCGAAACGTCTGATTTGCGTGGGTTTATTTGTTTGAATACCATTGTTGACTGGAACCGCAATTACACCGTGAAATATCTGTCCAACATTGCCAGTCACGGCTTCTATTTGTCGAATTCAGGCGAAATATTTCATATTACGCCACCTGAGTTGCAAGCGAAATATGTCTGCAACTTTTTAGATGCTTATAAGAAAGCCTTAATTTATGACAGCAATTTCAAAGCGGCAATCGGGAGAATGAAAGCCGGCGATGACAGCATCGCGCGAGTAAAAGATCCCGTTACCGGCGAACAAGTTTGGTTGTCTTTTTCGCCAGTATTCGAAGGCTGGTCATTCGCTGTTTTTCTTTCGGATGCCGAAATCCAAAAACAAGTCCGTATGATAATGCTCAACATAATTGTCATTGGTGCGATAGCGTTTATTTTGTTATTTTTCTGGATGAGAATTGTCGCGCGGTCGATTGCCCGTCCGATACAAGAGTTGGATGCTGCCAGTTCGATAGTTGCCTCAGGAGACTATTCGGTTGAAGTACCGACGTTTTCGGGCAATGATGAAATTAGCAGTTTGAGCAATACTCTGCAAAAAATGGTCAGCACGATAAACAGCCATGTTGAAAGCGAAAAGACGGCTGCGATAGCCAAAGAACGTGTTGATGGTCAATTGCGCGTAGCGGCAGAAATCCAGATGAATTTGTTGCCGACCGATTATTCACAAATTATCAAGCTGGCTAAGGTCGATGTATTTGCATATTTGAAACCGGCTTGGGAAATCGGCGGCGATCTCTACAATTTCATAAACATTGATGACCGGCATATATTTTTCCTCATTGGCGACGTTGCCGACAAGGGTGTGCCGGCGGCAATCTATATGACCCGCGCCTATTCATTTTTGAAGGCATTTAAAGACGAACTGTACTGTCCGGGCGAAGTGCTAACCCGCTTAAACAGTTTGTTAGTTGATGGCAACCACACGTTTATGTTCGCGACAGCTTTTTGTGCGGTGCTGGATACCGATACCGGCAGTCTGCGTTATGCCAATGCCGGTCATGTTCATCCGGTATTGATTACTGCCGAAGGGAAATGTAGTTATATCAGACCGGATAAAAACTGTCCAATTGGTTTTATGGCCAAGCGTGAATATAATGAATCGGTTATGCAACTCAATCCTGGTGAAGCCATTTTCCTCTATACGGACGGTGTTAATGAGGCGCATAATTCAAATAGGGAGCTATTGGGTTACGAACGGTTGCTCTCGGCTTTGGAAAAATACGGTACACAGGACTGCAAGCGGGTGTTGTTTGATATGCAACAATTCATCGATGAATTTGTTGATGGCAGCGAGCAATCTGACGATATTGCAATGTTGATGGTGAAATTGTTGAAAATCAAGTAACAAGTCAAAAACATCGTCAGCAGACTGATAATCGAGAGTTTTGTTTATTTCTATGATACCAATCCGATTGCGCTTCTAAGAATCGGGCAGTTATTTTTAAAGCAGTATTGCAAAATCCATATTTTGTCCATAATTTGCTGTTAATATGAAGGCGGGTCAAACGATTGAACCACAAAAAATGGAGGTAGATATGAGCAAGCATTTAAAATTGGAAGAACTTAATGCTGTTACCGGCGGAGCTTTGCAGGAAGCGCTGGAGTATGTTAAGAACAGTAACTGGAACGCCAATCTAAAAGGCATGGCCAGCGAATTCGCGAATACTGTTAATAAATGGTACTGCGAGGAAGATACTGCAAAGAAGAAAACTCTCGAAAAACGCTTGAGTGAACTTGGTAGTGGCTTTGTACAGGCTTATTCCCAAAATAACCCTGCTGCAATGATTGAGGCTACGCAGCATTTGAGTGAAATACAACAAGCAATTATTTGGAATTGAAGTTTAATAAGCTGACAAGGTAGCCGCGTAGTGCAACGAAGAATTCCGCCACACAGCGTGATGAGCGTTGAGGCGGTTTTTTTGCACATTATTTTTTACTGCCATTCCGTGCAGGATATTTCCATCATATGTCGAATGTTGTCAATGAAGTTTTATTAAAAGGACGAATATCATGCTAAAAAAATTAATTGAATTCCTTAACGCCAAAGTCATGCCGCCGATGAACAAGCTGGCTGAACAGCGACATATTCGCGCAATGCGCGAGGGGATAATTGCTTGTATTCCGTTACTAATAATTGGTAGTATGTTTTTGGTGTTCGCTTTTCCGCCAATTCCAGCGCTTCAACCATTAGTGAAACCCTATGTGGCAACTTTGCTGATGCCGTTCAGGCTGACCATGGGCCTGCTGTCGGTATATTTCTGTTTTAGCATTGGTTATAATTTATCAAAGCATTATAAACTTGACCAACTTGCCGGTGGGTTGATGGCTACTGTGGGATTTTTTTTGTTAAATATGCCTGTTGCAGTAACTGATAAAGGTATGATGTTGCCGATGGGCAATCTTGGTACGGATGGCATGGTTGTAGCTATTCTAATTTCATTTTTTGCAGTCGAGGTTTTTAACTTTTGTCGTAAACACAATATTTTAATAAAAATGCCGGTTGGCGTACCAGAAGCAGTATCGCGTTCATTCTCAGCGCTCATTCCAATGGCGATCTTAGTACCAGTATGTTGGTTTGCTCGTCATGTGTTGCAAATCGATTTTTTCGCGTTGATAATCGAAGCTTTGAAACCATTGGTCTCTGCCGGAAATTCTTTGCCTGCGATTCTGGGATTTGTCACTTTCCACTCGATACTTTCTTATGCCGGAATACATGCTGCATCAGCCGAGACGGCGATTCGACCGGTGTGGCTGATGATGCTGGATCAGAATGCTGTTGCCGTCACATCCGGCGGCGCGGCGCCTAATATTGCCCCAGAACCATTTTATCAGTGGTTTGTATTTATTGGCGGCGCTGGGTCTACGTTGGCTTTGGCATTTGCAGCACTAACATCAAAGGAATCATATATACGAAATGTCGGTAAAGCTGGTATTATTCCGAGCATCTGTAATATCAATGAACCAATATTTTTCGGTTTGCCCTGTATGCTTAATCCTTTGATGTTTATTCCCGTGGTACTGGCGCCGTTGGTCGGCGCAATTATCGCCTATTTCGCGATAACTTGGGGCTTTGTCGCTGCGCCGTACATACTTGCGCCGTGGACACTCCCCGGACCGATTGGCGCATATATTTCTACCGGTGATTGGCGGGCAATTGTTTTGAACATCTTGATAATCGGGATCAATTTCTTGATATATTACCCGTTTATCAAAGCATATGAACGCCGTTTGTTAACCGAAGAGGGTACCCCGGAAAAGTAATTTACTCAGTTACATCGATACATCAGCGTTGTTGTGCTACGTTATTGAATGGCGAAGCAATTGCCGGAAGTGTTACCCAGCCATTTTCCAATATTAATTCGCTTTTGAACGCTCAGGATAAAATGGTCGGAGTCGCAATGACCCGTATCTATACCGACCCGTGGATTGGCATACTACCAAGCGTATTTAACATTAACGAGCCGGTAATTTTCGGAGTGCCGATGGTGCTGAACTCCTACATGTTTATACCGTTCGTGTTTGACCAGGGAATTAACGGTGTTATCGCTTTTATGGCAACCAAGTACTGATTAATTGGCAAAGCGTTCATTAATGTACCATGGACGATGCCGACGCCGATTGGAGCGTTTGTTGCGACACTCGACTGGCGAGCCGGGGCTTTGGTATTGGGGCTGATTGTACTGGACTTTATTCTTTACTGGTCGTTCTTCTGACTTTTCGAGCGGTCAATGATTAGAGCAGAAAAACTTAATGAAACGGAAGTAGAATAAGCCGCTTCTGCCGCAGCGCTTCACTAAAACAATCTTAAAATACAAAACGCTTCGTGGAATATAGTTCTGCGGGGCGTTTTTATAAAGTATTTCACTACTCGAATTTTCACAACCCGCTATTTAGCCATTCACTATTCATATTTCAAATTTAAGCTTTCATCTTTCAGCTTTAATATGGTCATGGCGCTGGTGCGTACAGATTGAAATTTATATTATTTCAAATGCATTAGCAGGTTTTATGCCGTTTATGGCGAATATTATGATGAAGATATATTAATATAGATTTCTACAAGAAGTTTTGAAGTGATGACGTAAAAAGAATTTCTAAAATTTATCAGAATAACAAAAATGACGAACTCGTATAAGATTACGACAATAAAGGTGTTTTCAACAACTTAATTGTAATGGACATTTAGTCGTAATGGCTTGGATTGCTAATTTGAAACGCGCTGGAGGTTGATATGCCGTTTACTAATGCTAATTCCGCTAAAGCTACGATAATGGTCGTTGATGATACACCAGACAATTTGACGTTGATAGTTGGGTTACTACGCGACGATTATAAAATAAAAGTTGCCAACAGCGGAGAAAAGGCGTTGAAAATCGCCCTGCAGGATAATCCACCGGATCTGATTCTTCTGGACATTATTATGCCGGAGCTGGATGGCTACGAGGTTTGCCGGATGCTCAAGGTCGACAGCCGCACTAGTTCGATACCGGTAATTTTTCTGACGGCCAAGACCGATATCGAGGACGAACGTATCGGGTTGGAGATCGGCGCCGTTGATTATATAACCAAGCCGGTAAGCCCGCCGATTTTGCGTGCCCGCATCAAGACGCATTTGCAGTTAAAGGCGACCGCCGATTTTCTGAAAGACAAGAATGATTATTTGGAAACCGAGGTTACCAACCGTACCAAAGAAATTATTGCATTGCAGAATGTAGTGGTATTGGCGCTGGCATCACTCGCTGAAGCAAGGGATACCGCAACGGGTAATCATCTTCGCCGGACTCAGCTCTATGTAGAATTTTTAGCAAAGGCTTTGAGCGAAAAGGAGAATTACCGAGCTTTTTTGACTGTACAGACGATTGCTTCTCTGGCAAAATCAGCTCCGCTGCATGACATTGGCAAAGTCGGTATTCCGGATCATATCCTCAACAAAACCGGCCGGTTGACTGCCGATGAATTTGAAATTATGAGAAACCACTCCAGTATCGGTCGCGCTGCCATTGAGCGGGCCGAACTACAGGTAGGTGAGCGGTTTGATTTTTTGGAACTTGCCAAGGAAATAGCATATTCGCATCATGAAAAATGGGATGGCAGCGGCTATCCCGAGGGGATCAGTGGTGACGCGATTCCGATTTCGGCGCGAATAATGGCGCTGACTGATGTATATGACGCACTGATTAGCGAAAGAAGTTATAAATCAGCGTTGTCCCACACGGAAGCGGTGGCAATTATTTCCGGAGGCAGAGGCACGCATTTTGATCCGGAAATCGTCGACACTTTCTTGGAAGTCGATGATGGCTTCAGGATTATTTCTGAGCGCTATTCAGATGCTCGCACCAACTAGCTGGTGAGCTTTTTACTCTGCAACGGAGGATATTGATGAAGACAAAAATAAAAGAAGTAGCTGAAATTAACTGGATATGGACTGAACACAAATGGTATTCCCGCTATCTGTTTTCACTGGCAATTATCGTCTTTGGCTATTTTTTGCGAATTGTACTGAGTTCGGCCGGCGACGAGCTGCGGGTAGTTCCGTACGTTACCTATTTTCCGTTGATGACGATTGCCGCCCTTTATGGCGGAATGACTGGCGGAATTGTTGCGACTGTGTTTGCATCGTCGCTGATTTATACATCGGCTTTTTTTTCGTTGTTGTATATGCGGATTACCTTTGGCGACTGGATAGCGCTGGGAACGTTTATAATCAGCGGGGTGTTGATATCGTATGTTGGCGGTAAAATGAAATCGTATCAGTTGAAGCTGCAAACTAATAACAATGAATTAAAAAAAGCCCAGGCAGCAGCAGAAAGCGCTAATGCCGGAAAGAGTCTGTTTCTTGCCAATATGAGCCACGAAATAAGAACGCCGATGAACGCCATAATCGGTCTGAACGATTTGCTGTTGCGTACCTCTTTAACCGCGCAGCAAAAGGATTATGCAACCAAAACCGGCGCTAGCGCCAGAGGACTGTTAGCGATAATTAACGATATTCTTGATTTTTCCAAGATCGAAGCCGGAAAGATGCAACTTAGCTTCACCCCCTTTGATTTAAGTGAAACATTGGGGAGTCTGTCCGGAATGATTAGCGTTAAAGCTCAGGAAAAAGGGATCGAGCTGATAATTGACATCGATGCTGATGTGCCGGAAATTTTAGTTGGCGATCCGCAACGGTTGAGCCAGATACTGTTAAACCTGGCAAATAACGCTGTCAAGTTCACCGAGCACGGTGAAATCGTTATCAAAGCCGAGATTCTTTCACGCGAAGATAATTTTGCGGAATTGAAGTTTTCCGTACGGGATACCGGTATCGGCATGACTGAAGAACAACAACAGGTGTTATTCACGGCATTTTCTCAAGCCGACAGTACAATTTCGCGTAAGTATGGTGGCACCGGACTGGGCCTTAGTATTTCAAAGAAACTGTGCGATTTAATGCACGGTACTATCGGTGTTGACAGCGACTATGGCAAAGGCAGCACTTTTTATTTTACAGCACTTCTTGAAATTGCAAATATCACTAACCGGAAATCGGAAATCATTCCATCCGAGCTAAAGGATCTGAATGTACTGGTAGTAGATGACAATCATTCGGTTCGGACTGTTATCAGCAAATACCTGACCGATTTTGGTTTTAGCGCGACTACTGCCTGTTCGGGAGAAGCGGCGGTCATCAGCGTGATGGAGACTGTCAAATCCGGCAACTTTTACCATCTGATATTGATAGACAGCGAAATGAGCGGACTTGATTGTTTTGCCGCGGCGAAAGCAATTCTCGAACTAACTCCTGCCGCCGTGCGTCCGAAAATAATTATTACAACCAGCTTCAACGAGGAAAATGTGCCTGGCTGGACAGAAACTTCAGGTCTTGATGGTTATCTGATGAAACCATTGACACATTCGATACTGTTTGACACGATTATCAATCTGTTTTGTCAGGGACGGACGCCAGTTGCCGATTCTAACGCTGTACAAAGGAGTAGAAGTTACAGCGCTGATCTCAGCGGAGCGAGGATTCTGCTGGTGGAAGATAACGAAATAAACCAGCAGGTCGCTGCCGAACTACTCGAACATGAAGGTT
Source organism: Bacillota bacterium (assembly GCA_037129925.1). Taxonomy (GTDB): domain Bacteria; phylum Bacillota; class Negativicutes; order JBAXTZ01; family JBAXTZ01; genus JBAXTZ01. The sequence continues at coordinate 45,964 of JBAXTZ010000018.1, read as the reverse complement.
TTATAGTCGATATTGCCGAAAACGGCCAGGAAGCAGTCGATAAGGTCAGAGCGGTAGAAAACCAGCGTTATGATGCAATATTGATGGATCTGCAAATGCCGGTGATGGATGGAATTACTGCTGCCACAATAATCTTGAACGATCCTGAATACGCCGATATTCCAATAATCGCAATGACGGCCGATGCGATGAGCGGAGTGGAACAAAAAGTGCTAGGAATAGGCATGAAGGGTTATGTAACTAAACCAATAGATGTTGATTTGCTGTTTAAGACTTTACAGCAATGGATAAAAACTGATCACAAACAGCGCCACAAGAACGATAATAATCGCTCGGTGGCTAGTGAAAAATTTCCGGAAATCGATGGACTAAATGTCAGCGAAGGGCTTGCTCGGCTGGCCGGTAACACGCAATTGTACAGAAAGTTGCTGAAATCTTTTGTCGGGTATAATGATTTTTGCGCCGACATCGCCGCTGCTTTGGATAACGGTAACTTTGAAATTGCTGAGCGGCTGGCGCATACGCTAAAAGGTGTAGCCGGAAATATTGGCGCTACAGCGGTTTTTCAAAGTGGCAGTCGGCTAGATGAAGAAATACGACGGCAGCCGCTGGAGCGTAGCGTTGTCGATGAGTGGTTGCAACTCACCGCCAGTGAGTTGACAAAAACCATCACGGCGATAACAGCGCACGGTATCTTCGAACCTGAAAACCAACCGGACCAAACAGGTGGTGCGGACAATATTCGTGAATTATTAACTAGTTTGACAACTGCTTTGACTGAATCAAGCGCTGAAGCAGATGAATTATTCGAAAAGTTGGCGAAAAGCGCCGGTAATACAATTGATAAAGCTGTATTGGCACGAATTAGAAAATCAATGGAAGAATATGATTACGATAGCGCACTAATCGAAATCAAATTGTTAATCTGAGTAAGCTGCGCACCTTTTACGTGGAAAGCGGACTATGCTCTTGCGAAAGGACTCTTAATATGGCGATTGGTTATGCCTGCATCGCGGTCGGTGTACCAAATAGTAGTATGTCGCGCTGTAATTTGAAAAATGCCGATAGCGCGAGTTTGGACAAAATAATTCGTGCAAATCTTGCAGCACTCGCGACTTTGGTCGCTTATAACAGCCTGAACAATATCCGGTTATTTCGAATCAGCTCCGACGTTATTCCGTTTGCCACACATCCGGTTAATACGATTGACTGGCAGAACGAGTATCGTCCGCTATTGCAGCAACTTGGCAAACAAATAGCCGCTGCTGCCATGCGGGTGTCAATGCATCCCGGACAATATACTGTGCTCAATTCTCCGCATCCCGAAGTCAGGGATCGGGCAGTCGCGGATTTGCAGTATCACACAGCGTTTCTTGATGCGTTGGATGTTGACTGCCGCGGCAAGATCATTTTGCATATCGGTGGTGTATATGGCGATAAATTTACTGCAACACAAACCTTTGTCGAACGCTATCGGCTGCTACCCGACGCAGTTAAACGGCGGCTGGTGATTGAAAATGACGATAAAAACTATTCAATTGCTGAGGTATTGGAGATTTCGCACAGTGCAAAAATTCCGGTAGTGTTCGACAACCTCCACCATCAGCTAAATCCGCCGGTTGAACAGCGCAGCCAGTCGGAGTGGATATGCGCTTGCCAAGCAACCTGGCAAGCTAGAGATGGCAAGCAAAAAATTCATTATTCACAACAAAAAACTGACAGTCGTCCCGGAGCGCATTCTGATACAATCGACGTATCGCAGTTTCAGACGTTTTGGCAACAGTTGAAAGATCCGGATATAGACATTATGCTGGAAGTTAAAGATAAAAATCTGTCGGCGCTAAAATGCCGCGCATTTAACGCCGCCGAATTTAAAGGCTGAATTTGCCGAATGTAATTGTGGATTAACAGTTGAATTATTTAGAGAACTTTACACACAAACTTTAAAAAATGTTTCACGTGAAACATTTTTTAAATAAACAAAAAGAAGTTTGATTAAATAATGCGCTCGTCGCTTGGGAGGATGGTTATTGTGATAAAATTTGCTGTAATCGGCACATCGGATATTACCGACAAATTTATTAATTCCGCGCTGGGTTTCAAAAATTTTGCTTTGGAAGCGATTTATTCCCGGGAATATACTAAAGGTTTAGCGTTTGGAAAAAAGTATTCCTGCAGCAAGGTCTATACCGATTTAGATAAATTAGGCGAAGACCGGGCTATTGATGCCGTTTATATTGCCAGCCCGAATTATTTGCATTGCCCGCAAGCCATCAAACTAATGAGTTACAAAAAACATATTCTTTGTGAAAAGCCATTTGCTTCCGATAGTGATGAGGTAGCAGCGATGATAGCTGCGGCTAGAGAAAACAATGTGCTTCTAATGGAAGCGATGAAAACGCCGTTTATGCCGGTCATCCGCAATGTAAAGAGCCACCTGCAGCGAATCGGGAAAATCCGCCGGGCATTTTTTCACTATTCACAATACTCCTCGCGCTATGACAATTTTAGAAAGGGGATAGTTGAAAACGCTTTTAAACCGGAGCTTTCCAACGGTGCGCTAGTGGATATCGGTATTTATCCGTTATTTGCGATGTTGTACTTTTTCGGCGAATGCGATCATTTGTCGGCAAGCGCTCAATTTCTGCATAGCGGGGTAGATGGTGTTGGCACAATATCAATGAAATATGCTGACTTTCTGGGTGACATTCATTACTCAAAGATTTCTAACTCGTTAATTCCCAATGAAATTCAAGGTGAAGATGGCAATATTTTGATAAACCGAATCTCAATGGGCGCATCGGCGACAATGCAACTGCGGAGCGGTGAGATTATCGACCTTGGCACTGAAACCGAGGATTCATTTTACTATGAGATAAAGGAATTTTTGACACTGATAGAAACTGGTCAGCTAGAGTCTAAAGTAATGTCGCATCAAGTTTCCCGGGAACTTATGGCGACACTTGACGAAATCCGGCGGCAAATAGGTTTGGTTTATCCGTCGAATAATATTGACAAGAAAAATAATCCATAACATACTGTCAACAGCGCGAATTCTCGATGACTATTATGATGCTGTGCCAAAAATGAAAGGACGTTTATTATGAGTGATCTGGCAACACGGTTTGCAACTAATCCGATATTGTCGCCTAAAGACCTAAACCCAAGTTCTCCTGAATTTGAGATAACTTGCTTGCTAAATCCAGGCGCATTTGAATTTCAAAATAAGACTTGGTTACTGGTGCGGGTTGCCGAGCGACCGACACAGAAGGATGGCTACATGTCATTCCCGATTTTAACTGCTGAAAACACCACTGAAGTAATGGAAATCGCGCTGGATGATCCGGATTTGAATGCCGGCGATGCCAGAGTTATCACTTATAAAGGTCGGGATTATTTGACAACTCTGTCGCATTTGCGATTGGTGTGTAGTGATGATGGCGAAAAGTTTTACGAGCCGGAAGGTTATCGACCACTGTTCGGTCGGGGCTATTTGCAGGCTTTTGGCATTGAAGATTGCCGGGTGACTTTTCTCGAAGGGTTGTATTACCTGACGTTTACCGCTGTTTCTGAAAACGGTGTCGGAGTCGGTATGAAGACTACCAGCAACTGGCAGGATTTTACTGATCACGGCATGATAATTCCGCCGCACAACAAAGATTGTGCGCTATTTAATGAGAAGATTAACGGGAAATATTACGCGCTGCATCGTCCAAGTAGCGTGGAAATAGGCGGCAATTTTATCTGGTTGGCCGAATCGTCCGATGGCATCTATTGGGGAAATCATCAATGCGTTATGCGCACCCGCAGCGGTCACTGGGATAGCAAGCGCATCGGCGCCGGCGCTGCGCCAATCAAAACCGCGCAGGGCTGGCTGGAGATTTATCACGGGGCAACCGCGAGCAATCAATATTGCCTCGGCGCTGTCTTGCTGGATTTGAATGACCCGGCAAAAGTTTTGGCCCGGAGCAATCAACCGATAATGTTGCCGCAAGAACAGTATGAGCTATGTGGTTTTTTTGGAAATGTTATTTTTACAAACGGTCACATATTGGCTAAAGATAATGATACACTGACGGTTTATTACGGTGCGGCGGATGAATTTGTTTGTGCTGCTACGATGTCAGTTTCCGGTATCCTGAAGGCTTTAGCGGACGGAGAATAGTGGTTATTGGGGGAGTTATGCAACAGGCTTGGTGGAAGGAAACGGTTTTCTACGAACTTTATATGCCGAGTTTTTGCGATGCAAATGGCGACGGCATCGGTGACTTTACAGGAATCAGCCAAAAACTGGAATATTTAGCCGATTTGGGTATTAAGGGAATCTGGTTGACGCCTTTCTACCCGTCACCGAAAATAGATAACGGTTATGATGTTAGTGATTATTGCGGGATTGATAGCGATTATGGAACCATGGCTGATTTTGTTAGTTTTATTAATAAAGCGCACAGCCTCGGTATCAAAGTTATTGCTGATATTGTTATCAATCACACTTCCGATCAACATCCGTGGTTTGTCGAATCGAGAAAAAGCAAATCTAATCCCTACCGTGATTATTATATTTGGCGTCCTAAAGCCAATAATTGGCAGTCATTTTTTAGTGGCAGCGCTTGGGAATACGATGAAGCAACTGAAGAATACTATTATCATAAATTTGCCAGGGAACAAGTCGATTTGAACTGGGCTAATCCGCAAATTATGGCAGAGGTCAAAGCAATCCTGAAGTTTTGGATTGCTTTAGGCATAGACGGATTTAGATTTGATGTTATAAACTATTTAACTTGCGCCGGAATTTCTAATGATAATCCGCTAAATGTGCAGGGGGAACAGGAACATTTGTTTGATGTCAACCAACAAGGCATCTACGCCGCCATTGGCGAACTTTGTCAATACGCGCGAAGTTTTGGCGATATATTCACGGTCGGAGAGGTTGGCAGCGACAAACTGGCAATCCTGAAAAATTATCAGAGCGAAAAGTTGCTGGATGTGGTGTTTAATTTTAATTTTGGCAGCGTTAGTGATTTTAATGCAAAAATGCTTTTTAATGAAATAGAAAACATGGAAACAGAATTAACTGGTCTGCCGACAATATTTTTTAGCAGTCACGATATGTCCCGGCATATCAGCCGCTTTGGTGAATGTGAACGCGATGTCAAACGGGCAAAGGCGGTGGCTGCGTTAATGCTTTGTTTGAAGGGCGTGCCGTTTATTTATTTTGGTGATGAAATTGGGATGACTGATTTGAATGTAACGTCAATAGCCGATATCAATGATATTCAGGGTAGAAATAATTACGCCAATGCAATATTAAGCGGAAAATCGCCGGAAACAGCTTTGGAAATCGCTAACAAAAACAATCGTGATAAATCGCGTAGTCCAATGCAATGGAGCGCAGTTGCCGGCGCCGGTTTCACTGTCGGCGATAGTTGGCTGAAAATCAACCCAAATCATACGGCTGTTAACGTGGATTCCGAAAGCGCCAGTCCGGACTCGCTGCTAAATCATTATAAGAAACTAATTCATATCCGCAACACGGAACCCTGTCTGATGTATGGTGAGTATAAAGAATTGACATACTCGGCTGGATTGCTAAAATTCGTCAGACAGTTTGAATCGACAGAAATAACAGTGTTTATTAATTTCGATTGTGAACAAAATATTGAGTTGCCTTCCGGCGAATATTTGTTAGGAAAGTTTTTGAATATTATTGCGAAGAACGAAGTGATTATTATTAAACACGTAGCGCTACCCTTATAAAGACGAAGTTTATATTATCAGTATAGACGAATAAAAACGGAGGAGATAATTGTGAGTAAAATCGTGATTCGGCAATACCACGACGCTGACAGCAGCGGTTACAACGCCCGCACGGCGATGGAGGAGGCAACCCGTTGTCTGCTCTGTCATGATGAACCATGCAGCAAGGCTTGTCCGGCAGGGACTGAACCGGGACGGTTTATCAGATCGATTAGATTTCGAAATTACAAGGGCGCTGCGGAAATAATTCGTGAGGCTAATGTGTTGGGCGGCTGTTGCGCGCGAATTTGTCCGGCGGGTCAGTTGTGCGAGGGGGAATGCAGTCGGACTGGTATTGATCGTCCGATTGACATTCGTGGTTTGCAACGGTTTGCAATAGAACAGGAACAACTCTTGGGTATGGACATTTTGCAATCGGCGCCTCAGAAAGCTCAACGGGTTGCTTGTATCGGCGCTGGTCCGGCGAGCTTGGCGTGCGCGGCAGAATTGGCTAAATTGGGGTACCAGGTAGAGCTATTTGAAAAAATGCCGCTGGCTGGCGGAATGATGAGCTATGGCATCACTCCGGCGCGATTGCCACAAGCGGTAATTGAGCATGATTTATTGCAAATCACTAAACTTGGTGTGAAAATTCATTATAACCGCAGCTTGCCGGAAAATATCAACTGGGATGAGCTGCGGGCAGATTTCGCAGCCGTATTTATCGGGGTTGGGTTGTGGAGTTGCCGCCCGATTGACATCGAAGGCTGCCAATTGTCCGGGGTCTATAATGCAATTGATTATTTGGCAAAAGCCCGCACTGGCTGCAGTGATTTTGCAGTTGGTAACGATGTTGTGGTGATTGGCGGCGGCGACACCGCGATGGATTGCGCCGCGACTGCAAAAATGCTCGGAGCTGCCAATGTGACGATTGTCTATCGCCGTACTGTTGCCGAAGCACCGGCGGATATTGAAGAAGTGGAAAACATTCAGTCGCTAGGTATCCCGATAATAACCCGGTTCAAGCCATTAAAAATCGAAGGTGCAACTGCAGTAGAGAGTTTTTACGCGCAAGGCGCCGATGGCTTTGGTCAATTAAAGTTAAAAGCCGATCAAGTAGTGTTTGCAATTGGTCAGTTGCCGTCTTATTGGCGGGAAAGTACGGCTAAGTTGAATGTTGATGACGACATGGCGGTATCAACTGACGGCTTGTTTGCCGGCGGCGATATTGTAAACGGCGGCTCAACTGTAGTGCAAGCAGTGGCTGATGGTAAAAAAGCGGCGCGGTCAATTGTAAAATATCTGGAAGGCAGGTGTGTGTAATGGCTATAAAAAAAGATCTGTCCGTGGATTTTTTGGGCGTGAAATGCGAAAACCCATTTTTCTTGAGTTCTTCGCCGGTCGGCAGTAACTACGATATGGTAGCCAAGGCTTATGAAGCCGGTTGGGGCGGCGTTTTCTATAAAACGATTGGTTTTTTCATTCCTAACGAATGTTCACCGCGCTTTGATGTCACTTATAAGGATAACTTACCCTGGATTGGCTTCAAAAACATGGAGCAAATTTCAGATAAGCCATTAGAAAAAAATCTCAAAATGATCAATGATTTGAAGAAAAACTATCCTAACAAAGTCATGGTCGCATCAATAATGGGTTCGAACGCTAAAGAGTGGCAAGAACTGGCAAAAATGGTAACAGAAGCCGGCGCTGATATGATTGAGTGTAATTTTTCCTGTCCGCAAATGACCAGTCACGCGATGGGTTCAGACGTCGGACAAAGTCCGGAATTGGTGCGTGAATATTCGCTGGCAGTGTCCGGCGCTACCAAAATACCGGTGATCGCCAAAATGACCCCGAACATCGGTCAGATGGAAATTCCGGCTTTGGCGGCGATTGCCGGCGGAGCGCGGGGGTTGGCGGCGATTAATACGATCAAATGTATCACCAACATCAACTTTGACAATCTGACGGCGATGCCGGTTGTAAATGGTAAGTCTTCGATTTCCGGATATTCGGGAGTGGCGGTAAAGCCGATAGCGCTCCGATTTATTACCCAGCTAAAACAGCATCCGGATTTGAAAAATGTGCCACTTAGCGGCATTGGCGGTATTGAAACCTGGCGCGACGCCGTGGAGTTTTTGCTGCTCGGTTGTCAAAATTTGCAAGTGACAACTTCGGTTATGCAGTTTGGCTATCGGATTGTCGAGGATATGATTAGCGGGCTGTCGCACTACATGGCAGAGCGCGGCTATGAAAAATTGGATGATTTTATTGGTTTGGCGTTACCAAATATTGTGCCAGCCGAAGACTTAGACCGCAATTTCAAAATATTGCCCAAAATCAATGAGCAACTATGTGCAGGCTGTGGTCGCTGCTATGTGTCTTGCTATGATGCTGCCCACCAGGCAATTGATTGGGATGCAGAAAAACGTCGGCCGTCGGTGAATGATAACTGTGTTGGCTGCCATCTGTGCATCAATGTCTGTCCGGTTATGAACTGTATGCAACCAGGCGAGGTGCAGTTCAAAGAAAATATCCAGGCATATCCGATTAAAAGCGAAAACATTTTACTGAAAGGCTATTAGCCAGAACAATAAGGCCCGTTACTTCGCATACTTGCAGAAGCAGCGGGCTTTTACAGGTTTGAATATTAGGAGACATTTATGAATAAGCGAATAAAGTATTACCTTCTTATCGCGACAATTATATTGGCTAGTTTGTCTGTGAGCGCCGGAGCGGTTGATCGCAACGCACTGGTATTACAAACAGATTTTGGTTTAAAGGACGGCGCAGTTGCCGCCATGGAAGGCGTGGCTTTCAGCGTTGACCATCAGTTGCCGATATTCAGTCTGACCCACGAGATTCCCGGCTACAATATTTGGGAAGCATCATATCGGTTGATGCAAACCATCGCGTACTGGCCGGCGGGAACAGTTTTTGTATCCGTAGTCGACCCCGGTGTTGGTACAGATCGTAAATCTGTTGTTGCAAAAACGAAGACCGGGCAGTACATCGTTACACCGGACAATGGTACGTTGACGTTGATTGCTGATAGCGTTGGTATTGCTGAAATTCGGAAAATTGATGAAACCAAAAACAGATTGAAAAACTCTAATGATTCATACACATTTTATGGGCGCGATGTGTACGCTTACACCGGCGCGCGGTTGGCATCCGGGACAATAGCCTATACGGAGATTGGGCCGCTACAGAAAAACGAGATTGTGCGTATCTCTTATCAAAAAGCAGTATTGAACAGAGGTGTGATTTCTGGAAATATTCCTGTTCTGGATATTCAATATGGCAATGTATGGACTAATATTGGCGCCGAACTTTTGATAAAGCAAGGAATAAAAATCGGCGATAATATATTAGTGAATATTTCCAGCGGCGACAAGCCGATATTTCAAGGAGTTATGCCTTATGTCCACACTTTCGGCGATGTTCCGGAGGGTAAGCCGTTGGCATACATGAACAGCCTGATGCAATTATCATTTGCTTTGAACATGAAGAGCTTTTCCGAAGTGAACAAAGTCTACTCCGGTCCTGACTGGGTGGTTACGATCGACAAAGCGCCTGCAAAGTAAATTCAGGAGTTTATAATGAAAAAAGTATATATTACACGCTCAATGCCCAAGATTACTGAACAATTACTCAGCGCTGCCGGGTTTGCGGTTAAAACTTTTGAACATGATCGAGTTATCGACAAGCAGACTTTGCTATGCGAGTCGGTTAACGCCGATGCCGTAATCAGTATGCTGAGCGACAAAGTAGATAATGACGTTATTGTTGCGGCATCATCCGGTCGTTGCAAGATATTTGCCAATTATGCTGTCGGCTATAATAATATTGATATAGTTGCGGCACGCGAACATAGCATCTATGTTACAAATACTCCCGGCGTACTGACTGATGCAACCGCCGATTTAACTTGGGCGTTATTATTGGATTGCGCCCGACGAGTTACCGAAGGGGATAAGCTTACGCGGTGCGGTGAATTTACCGGCTGGGCGCCGTTGTTTATGCGCGGAGTTCAGGTGACCGGTAAAACACTGGGGCTGATTGGCGCAGGAAGAATAGCAACGGCTGTTGCCAAACGGGCGTGCGGTTTTGACATGAAAATTTTATATTATGCGCGGGAAGCTAAACCGGATTTTGAACAGGCTACTGGCGCGACCCGGGTAGATTTGCCAGCATTGCTTAGCCAGGCGGATTTTGTGTCGCTGCACATTCCGCTAACTCCGGACACCAGGTATTTGATTGGTGAACGCGAAATCGCCTTAATGAAACCTACTGCTGTCTTGCTAAATACCGCCCGCGGTCCGGTCGTAGATGAACAGGCTTTGGTGGAGGCGCTAAGAAGCAATCGGATCTTTGCCGCCGGATTTGATGTTTATGAGCATGAACCGGCGCTTACGCCGGGATTAGCTGAATTGGATAACGTAGTTTTGGCGCCGCACGTTGGAAGTGCAACCTTTGAAACCCGGGATGCAATGGCTAGGTTAGTGGTGGATAATGTTATTTCTGCATTAAACGGCGAGGTTCCGCAAAACTTGGTCTGGTAAAGTTCAACACTAATTATCATTGCTGTGGCTTATGAAGCTGAGCTTTCCCAATAATAACTATTGGCAAAATATTGGCGGATGAGTTATAATTCAGCAAGAGAACAGAAATTCAAGCAAATTATTTGGAGGTTATCTGGTGGAAACTATCGAACAACTATTAGCGTCTGAGCCAAAACAACTTTGGCATTATTTTGCAAAAATGTGCGAGATACCGCACGGTTCAAAAAACGAAACGGCTATTGCCGCTTATATCGTTGCCGAAATGACCGCGTTAGGATTAGTGGTCGAGCGTGATGACGTTGGTAATATCTTGGTGCGTAAACCGGCATCGGCTGGACTGGAAAATGCGCCCACTGTCGTCTTACAAGGTCATGTTGACATGGTCTGTGAGAAAAACAGCGCAACCGTCCACGATTTCCTGACTGACGGCATAAAATTGAAAATTGTTGATGGATTTTTACGTGCTGATGGGACCACCCTTGGAGCCGATAACGGTATCGGCGCAGCTTGCGCGATGGCAATATTGGCTGATAGCAAGCTGAAACATGGTCCTTTGGAGTGCTTGTTCACTATGGACGAAGAAGACGGAATGACCGGAGCGCTTAATCTTAAAACTAATTGGTTGAAAGCTGATTATTTATTAAACCTTGACAGTGAAGAAGAAGGCGAATTTTGCATTGGTTGCGCCGGGGGCCGAAACAGCACTGTAAGCTATGGTTATGCCGAAGCCACACCAACTGACGGTAAGGATGCCTATCGATTAACAGTTAGCGGTTTGCGCGGCGGACATTCCGGAGTAAATATTAAAGATGGTTTGGGTAACGCCAATAAATTATTGGCGCGAACACTTTGGGCGAATGCCCGTGGCTTTGCGATGGAAATCGCTACGATTAACGGCGGCAATAAAGTCAATGCTATTGCCCGAGAAGCTTGGGCGGACATTTTCGTTGCGTCGGAAAACGAAGGATTGTTGGTTGAAACACTTGCTGCATTGCAAGCCGACTTCCGCAATGAATACGGTTCCGTTGAGCCAAATGTGCAAATTTCGTTAAAGAAACTTGATGTTGCGCCGGTCGGAGTTATTCCGTCGCAAGAAGACTGGAAGTTCATCGCATTTTTGTTTGCGATGCCGCATGGCGTGTGCGCAATGTCACCGTCGATTCCGGGATTGGTGCAGACTTCAACTAATATGGCTTACGTCAAAATCGAAAATGGAAAATTGTTGGTAAAAATGAGCCACAGAAGTTCTATCGCCAGTCAGTTGGAAGCAATAATCGCCAAAATCAATGCCTTTACCTGTGTATATGGTTTTGATATTGAACAATCTGAAGGCTATCCAGGTTGGCAGCCAAACCCTGACGCGGACATTAATGGCAAGTGTCAAGTAGTCTATAAACGCGTCTTCCGTAAAAATCCGGTAATTATGGCGATTCACGCCGGGCTAGAATGCGGCGTTATCGGCAAAAAATATCCAAAGATGCAAATGATTTCGTTTGGACCGAATATTTTCGATCCGCATTCTCCGGATGAGAATTTGGAAATCGACACTGTGCCACGGTTTTACAAATTTACCGTGAAACTACTGGAAGAGTTGGCAAAGAAATAGAGTTTTTAATTACAAACAAAAGCGACCGGAAAAATATTCGGCCGCTTTTGTTTATGTCCAGCAATAGAAGGAGTGACTGCTTATGAAACTTGCTGTTGTTCAAACTAATCCTGTATTTGGCGAAAAGACCGCCAATATTGCCGCCGCGCTAAAGTTGATGGAATCAGAGCACGCGGAATTATATATATTGCCGGAATTATTCGCGACTGGCTACAATTTTATTGATACGGATGAAGTTCGCGATTTAAGCGAACCGTTCGCCGATGGCGAGACTTTTTGGGCGTTAGATGAGTTTTGTCGAACTAATAATTGCTACGTTGTCTATGGTTTCGCCGAAGAAGATAATGGCGAATTATTCAACTCGGCTGGTTTGACCGGACCGGACGGCGCGATTGGGCTATACCGTAAAATTCATTTATACAACCGGGAAAAGTTGTTTTTCCAACCAGGCGATGTTCCATTTTCGGTGTTTGAGCTGCCATTTGGCAGAGTGGGTATTATGATTTGCTATGATTGGTACTTTCCAGAAAGCGCCCGAACCTTAGCGCTCCGCGGCGCTCAGTTGATTGCCCATCCGTCTAATTTAGTCGGCGCTCACTGCCCGGACAGTATGCCGGTGCGCTCGCGAGATAACTGCGTATTCACCGCAACAGCCGATCGGGTGGGGGTTGAGGATCGCGGCGGGAATGAATTTACATTTATCGGCAGGAGCCAGATCGTAACACCAACCGGAATTATTCTTCAACGCGCCGGAGATCACGATGAACAAATATTGATTAGCGATATCGAATTAGCTGATGCTGACAATAAGAGTATTACCGAGTACAATGATCTTTTCGACGACCTCAGGCCGGAGTGCTATTAATTTACGTTAATAAATCTTTAACGATAGTACTGACATGTGTTTCCATTTGTTTCAGCTGCTGCCTTGTAGTAAATAATTCTTTTTTTACTTGATCGAGTTCCAGTTTGCAACCGACTAATGCTGTGTTAACGCGGGCTATTTCCGTGATACTTTGCGGTGAAAACGCTATCGCAGCAGCATTGTTGGCTTCTATTGATTTATTAGTTTTCCTTATGATAAATTCTATTTGGGCAACCGCTCCCATTTGTGTTTGATCAATTGCCCTTGCATTGTGGGCTGCGGATAATTTTCGGTCATAGCCGATATCCACTAATTGGATACTAATGATTTCCGCATCTTTCAGGGAACAACATAATTCGATTACATTTATAGATCGTTTGCACCAACTACGTTTTTTAGCTATGGTAAAACTATGTTTGTGATCGCTGTTAAAAACACTTGGAAAAAAACCTTGTTCATACAAATCTTCGTCAGGAACTAATACAAACAAGTAACCGCCCGGTTTAACCAAAGAAAACCATTCCTGTAAAGATTCATAAGGATTATACATATGCTCCAGGCAATGGCTGGAATACACACAATCAAATTGTGAGCTTACATAGCGACTGATATGATTTGCATCGCCATGTTGGAGATCGAAAATTTCCGCGTGCTCGACAATCGGGTCATTCCCCGCGCCAATATCAATTACTGACCCGGAAAATAATGACTTTTCAAATTCGGAAAAATACTGCTTTGACTTTCTGCTTTCACTTCCCACAATACATCACTCCTATATCTAATTGCAAACAACTTGTCCGTTATTCATTCATAATCTATAATTCAATTTATTTTTACTTATTCCTGCTAAGAACAAAATTAAAACATAGAAATGTCCAAAGTTATGGTGGAGTAGCAAATGAAACTTATCATCGCGGAAAAGCCAAGTTTGGGGCGGGCGATAGCCGAGTGGCTGGGGAGTAGTTATCGCAAATCCGGTTATATCGAGTGCAAAAACGATTATGTTGTGTCCTGGGTATTTGGTCATATGCTGGAATTGTATGAACCGGGTGATTATTTGCCGGCTTGGAAATCATTTTCCTGCGTGTTGCCAATGATTCCGGAAAAATTTATCAACAAGTTGCGCGCCGATGATGGTGTTCAACAGCAAATCGCAACAATTAAAAATCTGCTGGACAATTGTGATGAAGTGATAAATGCCGGTGACCCCGATCGTGAAGGTCAGTTATTGGTTGACGAAGTGTTGGATTATTTCGGCAATACTAAGCCGGTTAATCGGTTGTGGCTGGCGGCAATTGATGATTTGTCGATTGAACGGGCGTTTTCGGCGATTAAAAGCAATAGCGCGTATGTTGGATTCAAAGCCGCGGCCGAGGTGCGCCAGCAATCGGACTGGTTGATTGGCATGAATTATTCGCGGGCGTTTAAGCGGATGTTTGATTCATATGGTTATCATACCTCGATTTCCATCGGCAGGGTACAGACGCCGACGTTAAAATTGATTATCGACCGTGATAATGAAATTAGAAATTTCAAGGACAAAACTTTTTACGAACTGCAAGCTACTTTTCGTGACGACAAGGCTAATAAATTCGATGCTAAACTGGTGCTGCCCGATGCTGTTAAACTTCTGCTCGACGATGAAAGCAAGTTGCTCGACAAACAGCCGCTTGTCGAAATTGCCGCGCAGATCAAAGACAAGACCGGGAAAATAGCCAGTTATAGCAATACCCGCAAATCACAACGTCAGCCGCTGTTATTTAATCTTTCTGATTTGCAAATCGAAGCCAACAAAAAATTCGGGCTGACTGCGCAACAAGTGTTGGATTTAGCGCAAGCGCTCTACGAAAACAAGCTGGCATCTTATCCGCGAACTGACAGTCAATATATGCCGGCATCACAGTTTGAAGATGCGCCGAACGTTTTGAAAAATCTGCTGCGGCTATCGCGCTATAAAACGCTCACGCCGGATGCCTCGATTAAATCAGCTGTATGGAACGATGAAAAAGTTTCCGCACACCATGCAATTGTTCCAACCGGCGCCAATCTGACCGCGTTAGAGGAATTGTCGAAAAAATATCCGGATATCAAAAACGTTTTTCATTTGATTTCGGTGCAATACCTGGCTCAGTTCTATCCGGAACTGCTCTACGATGAAGTGGAAATTATCGTCGATATTGAACAATACCAATTCAGAGCTGTCGGGAAAACAATTGTTGATTTGGGCTGGAAAAAAGTGTTCGCAGCAACTGCCATTGCTTCCGCAAAAAAAGAAGAGGCTGGTGACCGTGAAGAAAATGAACCGGAAATAATTTTACCGCTATTAGTAACTGGTCAACCGGTTAGTTGCATAGCCACTAAATTGTTATCGAAAAAGGCCACTAAACCCAAACATTACACCGAAGGCACACTGATTAAAGCGATGACCAACATTCACAGCCGGGTTCCGGAATTAGTTAAGCAAATGAATTACGACGCTGAGACATCTGAGCGGTTAATCAAAGAGTATCGCGCAATTCTCAAAGAATCCTCCGGACTTGGCACCGAAGCCACCCGCGCCGGGATAATTGAAAATCTATTTCGCAAGAAGTTTATTGATAAGCAAAAGAAATATCTGGTCGGCACTGAACTCGGCGCAACCTTGATTGGCTCGTTTACCGCAAATCAGGACACCAGTCAAGAGCTTGGTTTTTTGGCAAATCCACTCACTACCGCGGTATATGAAATGTTTCTCGATGAAATCGTGACCGAGTGCGCGCCGCACGAGTCATCAATCGCCGCCAAGAAATTTTGGGACAAATTACTCGTGCAACTAAACAACATGACGATATTTTCTCAATTGAGCTTCGCAATGAATAACATCGAGGGAGCGCAATTATGCTTAGCCTGTAACCGGGTAATCAAGCGTTTGGACGGGCAATACGGCGCCTATTGGAAATGCGCGGCTTGCGGGCGGAGTTACAAAGATAATTCAGGAGCACCGATATTGGAAATTACGCCAGTTACTGTTACGGTTGCATTGAACAAGCCCTGTCCGGCATGTAGTGACGGCAGCTTGGTCGAACGCACCGGCAAATATGGCAAATTCGTCGGCTGCAATAAATATCCAAAATGTACTTATAAAAATTGACTGGTCAGTGGTTGTTTTTCGCTAAAATCGTAAAAGATTGTAATATTTAGTGAAAAGTACTATAATTACTAAATTGCTGTTTGCAAGACACATAGTGATAATATATTTTGAGTTTGGAGAAAATTTCATGGAGACATGTTCAGCAGGTATTATCGGGTTAGGAATGTATGTTCCTGAGAAAATTGTTACCAATGCCGACATCGAGAAAATTGTTGACACTAATTCGGAGTGGATAATTGATCGAACCGGAATTAAACAACGCCACGTCGTCGAGGCGGACGTTACGACATCGGACTTAGCAGTATATGCGGCCGAAGCGGCATTAGCAGACGCAAATCTTTCAGCTGAAGACATCAGTTTGATTATTGTGGCAACAGCTACGCCGGATATGTTTTTTCCGTCTGTAGCTTGTCTGGTACAAACGCGTATCGGCGCAAAAAATGCCGCGGCGTTCGACCTGGTGGCCGGTTGTTCCGGCTTTGTTTACGCGCTTATTACTGCCTCACAGTTTGTGCAAAACGGGACTTATAAGAATGTTTTAGTTATTGGCGCGGAAACACTTACGAAGATTACAGATTGGTCTGATCGAAATACTTGCGTGCTGTTTGGCGATGGCGCAGGCGCTGCCGTGATTTCTAAGGTGGCTGATGGTCACGGGTTGCTCGGTTTTGATTTGGGAGCTGATGGCAGCGGTGGCGAATTGTTGAAGGTTGAGGCTGGTGGCACTCGGATGCCGGCATCAGCAGAAACGGTTGCTAATAAATTACACTTCATTCAAATGAATGGCAATGAAGTGTATAAATTTGCCGTAAAAATAATGGGCGCAACGGCGCTAAAAGCTATCGAGAGAGCCGGGATTACTGTCGATGATGTTAATTTATTATTCCCGCATCAAGCAAATATCCGGATCATCCAGGCAGCGGCTAAACGGTTAAAACTGCCAATGGAACGCGTATTTGTAAATGTTGAAAATTACGGTAATACTTCTTCGGCTTCAATACCGATAGCGCTGTGTGAAGCCAAAGCCGCAGGGCAACTGATTGACGGAGAAAATTCAGTTCTGGTAGGATTTGGCGCTGGATTGACTTGGGCGGCTTGCGTTTTGAAGTGGGGAGGAATTGTCAAATAGTGAGTAAGTATATTATTTGCGACATGTTGAATATCCAATATCCGGTCATACAAGGTGGCATGGCCTGGGTAGCCGATGCTGATTTAGCAGCTGCGGTCTCTAATGCCGGCGGGTTAGGACTAATTGGCGCCGGACAAATGCCGGGCGAGCCGTTCCTGAAAGAAATTCGCAAAGCCAAGACGTTAACTAACAAACCTTTTGGCGTTAATGTTATGTTGATGTCGCCATTTGTTGAAGAAATTATGGATATTATTGTTGCTGAGCGTATTCCAGTGGTTACAACCGGCGCCGGCAATCCCGGAAAATATATCAAGCGTTTGAAGGAAATCGGCGCCAGGATATTTCCGGTAGTAGCTTCAGTGGCATTAGCCAAAAAAATGGAGCGGATGGGCGCTGACGGAATCATCGCTGAAGGGCTTGAAGGCGGTGGTCATGTCGGCGATTTGACGACGATGGCGTTACTGCCGCAAGTAGTCGACGCGGTCACCATTCCGGTAATTGCTGCCGGTGGCATTGCTGACTCACGCGGCGTAGTCGCAGCGTTTGCACTTGGCGCCCAAGGCGTGCAGATCGGATCGCTATTTGTCGTGGCTAAAGAGTGCAACGCGCACCAGAACTATAAAGATATGGTGCTAAAGGCTAAAGACCGTTCGACAGTCGTAACTGGTCATACCACTGGTCACCCAGTCCGGGTGCTCAAAAATTTGTTTACCCGCCAGTTTGAAGAATTGGAGCGACAGAACGCGCCAGTCGAAGAATTGGAGAAACTCGGTGCGGGCAAACTTCGCTTGGCAGTTGTCGACGGCGATATTGAATACGGATCGGTAATGATTGGGCAAATCGCCGGTATGATTGATGAACAAATGACCTGTGTGGAGATAATGCAAAAATTAATGGGCAATGTTGATGCCGTTGTGGCTCGGTTACCGAAATAAATCTTAAGACAATTCCGTTGTGGAATTGTCTTTTTTTTGCAGTTTATCTGGAAACATTGTTTGACTACTTTTACAGGAAGTGTTAAAATATCAGCGCAAGTAGGAAAGATAATCGCGGTAGCAATACTGAGGAAAGTCCGAGCTCCATAGGACAGAACGCCGGATAACGCCCGGCAAGGGTAACCTTAGGGAAAGTGCCACAGAAATGTGTACCGCCGGCTATTGCCGGTAAGGGTGGAACGGTGCGGTAAGAGCGCACCAGCAGCCGGGTAACTGGCTGGCTTGGTAAACCCCGTTCGGAGCAAGGCCAAATAGGGAAGGGTTGACGCGGTCCGCCGACCTTCCGGGTTGGCTGCTAGAGCCACTTGGCGACAGGTGGTCGAGATAAATGATTATCACTGCTTATGCAGGACAAAACTCGGCTTAATGATTGCTTGCATAGGACTGATTCCTTTATCAGTCCTATTTTTTTCGTTAGAGGTGTTTATGAAATCTTTCAATGAATATTTTTCTCATGACCGCATAAAATTGTACCGTGAATATATAATCCAAAAAAAATACTGGGTCAGTAGTGGCTTACTGGTTATTATTGCGGTGTTCAGCTTTTTATTTCTCAATAGTCCGGTTAATCACGACCAGACACCAGTATCGTTTGCAGTGCGTGAAGGCAGTTCAGCGCGAGATATTGCTGCTGAATTAAAATCCAAAGGGATAATTCGTAATGAAACAATATTTGAACTATTTGCCAAAGTGGAAGGGTTAGACAGCAAATTGAAAGTTGGTTCGTACACGTTATCTTCTTCACTATCGATGCAAAGTATTGTCAGTATCCTTGCTTCAGGAAAAATGTCGGCTAACGGTATTACAATACCTGAGGGCTATACTGTGGAACAAATAGCCGATTTGCTGGTAAGTAAGGGTGTGTTAGAAAATCGCGACCAGTTTTTAGAGCTTGCTAAAGATTTTACGCCATATAACTATATGGAACGCCGCCCGCAGGTCAAATACGCTTGCGAGGGTTTTTTGTTTCCCGAAACATACGATTTTGCGGTTAAAACTCCGGCGCTTGAAGTGCTGAAACGGCTGACCCGCGAATTTGACCAAAAACTTGATGCAAACCTGCGTCAGCAAGCCGCCCAAGAGAAAATGTCGATTTATGATTTGGTCACGATGGCATCGCTCGTAGAGCGGGAAGCAAAATTGAAAGACGAGCGTCCGGAGGTTGCCAGCGTCTTTCTAAACCGCTTGGCGATTAACATGCCGCTTCAGTCTTGCGCAACCGTGCAGTATGTTTTGGCTGAGCACAAAGATGTGCTTTCGATTAGTGATACACAAATTGATTCGCCATACAATACTTATGAGCGAAATGGTCTGCCAGTCGGGCCGATTGCCAATCCCGGCCTGGCTTGTATTAAAGCGGTGTTAAATCCGGCGAAAACTGATTATTTATTTTTTGTCGTTAATGGTAAAGGTGGACATTATTTTGCAAAGACTTACGAGGAGCACGAGAAGAATATCGCTCGTGGCGAAAACTAGTTGCTGGTTGTTGGGGGTTAGGAATTGGGGATTAGGGTATGGGGATTAGGAAATAGGGAATGGGAACGAGGAATGGGGAATAGTTAATGGAGAATGGGAATGTTCATAAAGTTGAGCTACTTGCGCCAGCCGGTAATTTGGAAAAACTAAAATTTGCTTGTTTGTTCGGCGCTGATGCTGTCTATATCGGTGGAAAACAATTTGGTCTACGGGCTTATAGCGGCAATTTTGATGATGCTGATTTTGCTACAGGAATTGCTTTTGCCCACAACCTCGGTAAGCGGGTTTATGTAACTGTTAATGCTTATTTACGCAATTCTGAAATTGCTGAGTTACCCGATTATTTACTAAAACTTGCGGCATTAGGCGTAGACGCAATTATTGTCGCCGACCCGGGAGTGCTGGCAACTGCCCGCAAAGTTGTGCCTGATTTGCCGATTCATATCAGTACTCAGGCAAATACCGTCAATTTTGCAGCCGTAGATCTGTGGCAGCAACTTGGCGCTGAGCGGGTAGTATTGGCTCGTGAACTTTCTTTAGCCGAGATTACTGAAATCTGTAACCGAACAACGCTGACTATTGAATGTTTTGTCCACGGCGCCATGTGCGTGTCTTATTCTGGACGGTGTTTGCTGAGTAATTATCTTAACCAGCGCGACTCCAATCGCGGCGGTTGCACCCAACCCTGTCGCTGGAAATATAATCTTGTTGAAGAGCAGCGGCCCGGACAGTTTTTCCCGGTTGTCGAAGACGAACGTGGAACGTATATTTTCAATTCGCGGGATATGTGCATGATTGAGCACATCCCCGAGCTTATAGAGTGCGGTATTAGTTCGTTCAAAATCGAAGGGCGAATGAAAAGCGCTTATTATGTCGCAACCGTCACCAACGCTTACCGACGGGCGATTGATGCGTATTATAACAATGAATACGATTCAGCGCTCGCTACACAGTTGTTGGCTGAACTCAATAAAATTGCCCATCGGGAGTATGGAAACGGCTTTTACTACGGTGATCCTGGCGTACAAGGGCAAATATATGACAATTCTTCCTGCGAGCAATCCCATGAATTTGTCGGGATTGTTTTGAGTTATGATGAAACTAGCAAGCTGGCGACGATCGAACAACGCAACAATGTTAAATGCGGTGAAGTAGTGGAGTTTTTTCAACCCTGTGGTCTGACCTTTGCACAACCAATATTAGAAATGTATGACGCCAGCGGTCTCGCCATTGAAGTTGCGCCACACCCGCAGCAGATTTTCACGATCTCTGTCCAACAACCAGTCGAAACTAATACTTTGATGAGGCGTGCGCGATGAACGATGATTGCCTGATAAAACTATTTGTTTCGCCGGAAAATATCAATTTTTTTAATCGAATTATCGAAGGCTATTCACATCTCGGAACACTCACCACCGTGGACAGCAAAAGCGGAAAAGTTTTTGTCCGTTGCACAGCGGATACTATTACTGAAATGCAATTAATCGTTGATAACTTACCATTTGTTGTAAAAAGGATAGGTGAAAGTTGAGTAATCCATGCTTGATAATCAATCTGCGAAAAATCGCGAACAACTGCCGACTATTACAGGAACACTGCAAGAGTCGCGGAATTAGCGTTGTCGGGGTAACTAAGGCGTTTGATGGTGAACCAAAAATTGCCAATATCTACATAAACAGCGGTTTCAAGGTACTCGGTGATTCGCGTATGGATAATATCGCCCGGATGAAAGCCGCTAAAGTCAACGCTGAATTTATGTTGTTAAGAATCCCGATGCCGTCGGAAGTTGAGCGGCTTGTCCAAAACGCAAATTACTGCCTGATATCTGAACCGGCAACCGCGAAATTGATTAGTATGGCTAATGCCCAAAATCCGCTGGCAATCAAATTAATTTTAATGATTGACTTAGGAGATTTGCGGGAAGGTGTACTGCCGGTCAATGCCAGTATTGTTGCTGAAACAATCGAGCAGATGGATAATATCGAACTAGTTGGAGTTGGCGCAAATTTTGCTTGTTTTGGCGGTGTAGCGCCGACAATTGCCAAGTTGCAACAGTTGCTGGAAATCAAAACTTTAATTGAAAAGCATATCCAAAAAAAACTGACGATTGTATCAGGGGGTAATTCTGCCAATATCAGCATGTTGCTGAACAATTCGATTCCGCCGGGAATAAACCAACTCCGGCTAGGTGAGTGCCTGCTGTTAGGACGAGAAACTTTGAATCGGCATCAGATACCCGGGGCGAGTATTGACGCAGTAACGCTATGTGCCGAAATTGTCGAACTGATTAGCAAACCGTCATTACCAAGTGGCGAACTCGGTCAAAATGCTTTTGGTGAAATGCCACTATTTGTCGATCGCGGCGTGCGCCGGCGGGCAATCTGTGCCATTGGCAAACTGGATATTGATGTTGAAGGCTTGAAGCCACGAACAGCCGGTGTGGAAATTCTCGGCGGCAGCAGCGACCATCTTATCTGCGATGTTGAAGAGGCAAAACAACTTAAGCTGGGCGATACAGTTGAGTTTTCGGTCAGTTACGCGGCGTTTATTTACGCGATGCTTTCGCCTTATGTTGCAAAATACTACGTTGATAATTAATTTTTTAAAGGAGATCAAAATGAACAAAGTACGGGTAATCATGTGGGGCCTTGGAAACATGGGCAGCGGGATGGCGAAAGCCCTGTTGGAACGCAGTGGTGTAGAAGTAGTTGGCGCGATTGGGAAAAATCCCGCGAAAATCGGCAAAGACCTCGGCGAGACCTTGGGATTGGGAAGAATTGGCGTAGTCATCAGTAATGATGCTGCGGATGTATTAATGAATACCCAAGCCGATGTTGTGCTTCATTCTACAGATAGTTTTGTAAAAACTGTCCATGAGGAAATCATTCTCTGCTGTGATTGCGGCAAGAACGTCATCACTATCGCCGAAGAAATGGCTTATCCGCAAGGGTTAGATCCGGAACTTGCCGCGCGTATCGACGAAGCAGCCCGCGCCAACGGCGTGTCGGTTTTGGGTACCGGGGTTAATCCGGGATTTATGATGGACATGCTGGTTGCCGCAGTATCCGGCAGCTGTCTGCGGGTTGACAGCGTCAAAGCTGCGCGAATTAACGATCTTTCACCGTTTGGTCCGACGGTTATGAAGACACAAGGTGTGGGTTCGACGGTTGAGGAATTTATGAGCGGTGTGGCGGCTGGGACTATTGTCGGCCACATTGGTTTTCAACAATCGGCGCGGATGATTGCTGAAGCTATTGGTTGGGAAATCGCGCGCATCGACGAAACTCGTGCGCCGATTATCAGTAATGTGTATCGCGAAACACCCTGCGTAAAAGTTCAGCCGGGTATGGTTGCCGGTTGCCGGCACTGTGCCAAGGCCTATGACAAAGCCGGAAAACTTCTTATCGAATTGGAGCATCCGCAGCAAATTCACCCCCATCTTGAAAATGTTGATACCGGTGACTATATCTGGGTCTATGGCGACCCGAATATGCAGTTTGCCAACAAACCGGAGTGTCCGGGCGGAAAAGGCACGATGGCAACCGCCATTAACATGATTCCGCAAATTATCAACGCCGCACCGGGCTTGAAGACGATGCTCGATTTGCCGGTTATTTCAGCGATTATGGGCGATTACCGGGTAAAAATCAATCACGGTGACGCGGAATGTTGCTGCTAGTCTAAAACTAAATTAACGGCAGAGAGTCAGTGGCTTTCTGCCGTTTTTGCGGATGACCGTTAATTTACTAAAAAGAGGATATAAAAATGTGGAGTTTTGCAAAAAAAGGTGACTGGGTGCAGATTGAAAATACCATTCTCGCCGTCGGTGAACGCGCGCCACAGGTACCGGCAGAAACAGCGGCAGTGCCGATGATTATGAAGGCTAAAGGATTCTTAACAAATGCTTTAGTCAAGCTTGGTGACGAAGTCACGATAACTACCTTAGCTGAGCGGAAATTGTCTGGAAAACTGATCGCGATTAACCCTAGGTATCAACATGATTTTGGAATGCCGCAACCGGAGCTATTAAATATCGGCATTAACTTGCGCCAGATTATGCGGGGTATAAAGAATGGTGAAGAATAGTTACAACGATGTCATGCAGCGCAAAGCCCAGATTATGAAACAGTCCACAGCTGTGGATTACTCACTATTTGAACAGAACGGCGTGGCGTTTGATTATGAACTGATGATGCGCGAGGCGGGTTATTCACTCGAAGAAATCCGTGCAATTCAAACCGCCGTCGGTGTTGGCAATACACCGTTGCTGGAATTGAAAAACATCACGATATTGGCTCGCAGCATCAGTCGGCCCGGAAAAGGGGCGCGAATATTTGTCAAAGACGAAGCCTGCAATCCTTCCGGCAGTTTCAAAGCCCGGCGCGCGGCAGTTTCGGCGTACCATGCCAAAAAGCTTGGTTATAGCGGTATTGCCTCGGCGACATCAGGAAACTACGGCGCCGCGGTGGCATCACAGGCGGCAATGCGTGGATTGAAAGCCATTATTTGTCAGGAAGTTTTTGACAGTCGGGGGATCAATCAACCGGAAATCGAGGAAAAAGGCCGGGTGTGCGAAGCTTATGGCGCCGAAGTGCTGCAACTTTCTGTCGGCCCGGAGTTGTTTTATAAATATCTCTTAGTGTTGGAAGAAACCGGTTTTTTTAACGCTTCGCTATACACGCCGTTTGGCATCGCCGGTGTGGAAACTCTCGGTTATGAGCTGGCAGAACAGGTCGTTGCCCGCAACGGTCGTGCACCCGATGCTGTGGTTATTACTCACGCCGGTGGCGGTAATGTCACCGGTACAGCCCGCGGCCTTATCAAAGCCGGTTGCACGCAAACCCAAATCATCGCTGCCAGTGTTGACCTGAAAGGGTTGCACATGGCAAGCGATATCGATTTTAACAAAAAATCATTTACGACCGGACACACCGGTTTCGGTGTACCGTTCGCGACGATGCCGGATCGCGCCGATGTGCCGCGCAACGCGGCGCGGTCATTGCGCTATATGGACCGCTATGTGTTGGTGACACAAGGGGAAGTGTTTTACACAACGGAAATGCTGGCGCAGCTCGAAGGGCTGGAACGCGGCCCGGCGGGCAACACTTCGCTTGCAGCGGCTTTCGCTTTGGCACAAGAAATGGATAGCGAGCAAATTATAGTCGTTCAGGAAACCGAATACACTGGCGCCGGAAAAAGCCCTGCGCCTCAGTTGACTTTTGCCATGCAAAATGGAATTGCCGTCAGTGTCGGCGATCCCCGAACCAGTATTCCCGGTAAGAATATTATTATTCCCGCGCATCCCGCGCAGATTCGCGTAACCGATTATCCGATGACCAAGTTGCGGACATCTTACATCAAAAATATCCTCGAGCAATCGCCCAAATTGACTGCCGCAGAACTGGAATATGTTGCCGCCGAAACAAAACAGTCCGTTGCAGACGTTGAAAGAACGATAGCGGAAATGGAGAAAAATTATGCAAAGAACAGATGATTTCGCCGAGCGGCGGGTCGCGCTCGGAACATTAAGTGATGACCAACTCAAGGCACGATTCTGGGAATTGGCCGGAGCAGTTGTCGACCCGATGCTGAAAATTGCCAAAAACCACACCTCACCGTCCATTGAGCGCTCAGTATTGCTACGCATGGGCTTTTCAAGCGCTGATTCTAAGGAAATTGTCAACCGCTGTCTGGAGCACAGCCTGCTCGGAAAAGGCGCAGGACACTGCATTGTCAAACTGGCAGAATTGCGCGACTGCAATTATTTGGCTGCAGGCGCAATGTTAGCAAATAATGACGGTTGGTTAGAATTGCTATCAGTATGGTGCAAGGGAGGCAAGGGACATGAAGCTTAAGCCAAACGAAAAACTCAATGTCGAGCAGCTATTGGCGGGTTTGGAACATTATCGCCCCAAACGTCATGGCTGGCATTGGCGTAAAAAAACGCCGAATGCGCAGATCGGTCCGTTTGTGTTCAAACAGATGTCGGAAAACCTTGAGCAATCCATTCCGTTGCCCGCGGCAAAATATTTTGGCAACATCGATCCGCAGCCGGACTGCTGTATTACTACAGAAATTGCTTCCGGCCGGTTTGAAGACGACATCCGGCGAATGCGGATGGCGGCCTGGCATGGCGCTGATCATATTATGGTAATCCGCACCGCCGGGCAATCACATTTTGACGGCTTGATTGAAGGGTCGCCCGAAGGTATCGGCGGTGTGCCGATAACTCGCAAACAATTGCGGGCATCACGTAAGGCGCTCGACCTCATCGAAGAAGAAGTGGGTCGGGAAATTAATTTTCACAGCTACATTTCCGGCGTTGCCGGTCCGGAAATGGCGGTGTTGCAGGGCGAAGAGGGGGTTAATGGCGCCCATCAGGACCCGCAGTATAATATTCTCTATCGTAATATCAATATGTTGCGTTCATTTGTCGATGCCGCAGAGGCCAAGACCATCATGACCGCTTACGATATGGCGCAGATTGATGGCGCTCACAATGCCAATGCCACCGCCCGCCAAGCCTGGAAAGTCATGCCGGAACTGATGGTGCAACACGCCATCAACAGTATCTTTTCTGCGAAAATCGGTATGAAAAAGACGAACATTTGTCTGTCGACAGTGCCGCCAACTGCGCCGCCGGCACCGTGCATGGCGCTGGACTTACCTTACGCGGTTGCGCTTCGCGATTTGTTTGATGAGTACAAAATGCGGGCGCAAATGAATACCAAATATATGGAATCCTGTATGCGCGAAGTAACTGTCACCCATACACTGAACGCCTTGCTATCGCGGCTGACCAGCGCCGATATTCAAAGTACAATTACCCCGGACGAAGGTCGAAACGTCCCTTGGCATTACAATAACATTAACGGCATCAATACCGCCAAGCAGACTCTGGTCGGTACAGATGCTTTGATGGATTATGTCAGCCTTGACCGTGATGGTGAGCTTGGTAAAAAAGTCCGTGAACTGAAAGAACGGGCAGTGCTATATATGGAAGAGATTATCGCGGCCGGTGGCTACTTCACCGCGGTGCAGGAAGGGTTCTTTGTTGATTCCGGCTGCTATCCGGAACGGAACGGTGACGGCATTGTCCGTAACATCGCCGGTGGCATCGGCGCGAACACGATTGTGGAGCGCGCTAGTGACTATTTGGCGCCGGTCTGCAATCACTTTGGCAACAACAATTTGCCGGACGGTATCAGTCACGCCTGCGATCTTATCGGCGGCTGCACTTTTGAGAAACCAGAAAAAATCGTTTTCGTGGACGAGATCGACGAAATCGATAACGCCAACATCCGCATTGCCGAAGCCTCCAAAGACTCAAAATTGGGTTTGCTTCGTCCGGAAGTTCAGTGGCAAAATGACAGCATGGTCAGTATGACGATGTTTTTGCCAGCTGCCGAACGAGTTGCCGAATTTGGCGCGATGGAAATCGCCCAACGGCTGGGTCTGCTAGACGTGGAAGTTATTAACAGACAAGTTATGCATCCGGCTGAAGGCACATTGATCGAGTTGAAGGGTAAAGTGCCGTTCGCTATTGACCCTTCGCAATTGAAAATTCCGCCGTTGCCAAAAATAATCAGCGAGGATGAAATTCGCGCCTATGCCAGCGAGCATCAACTAAAGGTTGTTGCGGGAACTGTCGGACAAGACGAGCACTCGGTTGGGTTGTTGGAAATATTGGATATCAAACACGGCGGCATCGAGGGTTTTGGAATTAAATATTCATACCTGGGAACTTCGGTACCGGTAAACAAGTTAATCGACGCGGCAATTGAAGAAGGCGCGAGCGCCGTATTAATCAGCACGATTATCTCACACTCCGATGTGCACCGTGACAATATGCGGAAAATCGACCAGTACGCCCGCGAAAAAGGGGTGCGCGATAAGCTGATAATAATCGCCGGCGGCACTCAGGTAACCAACGAAATCGCCGTCGACAGCGGTATGGATGCCGGTTTCGGCAGAGGCACGAAGGGAATTCACGTAGCAAGTTGTTTGGTGGAGCGGCTACGGGCGAAATAATAGCCGTTTCTGCTCAAAACTTGCTAAAACACTCTACTGCCAGTAGAGTTTAAAATAACGGCTATTAATTCATAAAGCGCTGGAAGCCGCAGTTAAAAGCACTACGCATTAAACGGCGGTAGAATAGCTCTACCGGGAAACATGATATAGCCATCATCTAATGCAGGAACATGGTCATAATCGCAAATGTTCGACCAATCGGTTATCCGCACTGGCAAATAAAATCAGAGGATTAAGGTGATCATTCGACAGTGTCATTCAATCCGGTGATACAATGTCGACTAAATTAAGTGTGCCGAGTTGCGGTCACTGTTTGAAGGTGGTTATGAATAATTGGCACAAACACATTGGTGTATATGGGCTCGCTATAAATATCGATAATAAAATATTGGTCATAAACAAAGTTAATGGACCTTATCGAAAAAGATACGATGTGCCTGGTGGTACTTTAAATAAAGATGAATCCATTAAAGAATGTCTAATTAGAGAATTCATGGAAGAAACTGGATATAGCATATTAAAGATGAAAACTTGTGGAGTTTACGATTTTTTAGTAAATACGCCATACGGAAATTGTGAATATACTCATCATATCGCATTTTTTTACTTTGTGGACGTTATTTCTGTGGTCGGCGAAGTCGAAAAATACGTCGGAGCAGATAATGATATTGAAACCAATGATTCTGAAAGTGCTGAGTGGATCGATTTACGAAGTATATGTTATGAAAATGCTTCTCCTCTACTGTGCAAGGCAAAAAATGTTTTAGATGGAGTAGAAAATGGTTTCGAAATAAGCTTAGAGTTGGATTGGAAAGTAATGGACAAATAACTTTTTGCCAGTCTAAAAAACAGCAGGTGTAATTATGAATACTCAATCAATTGACTGCCTAATCGCCGAAATCGGCAGCACTACCACAATCGTTACAGCGATTGATAATATTGAAGGTAACAATCCGCATATCATCGCTCAGGGACAGGCATTGACAACTGTTGCCGACGGTGATGTTACTATCGGTTTGCACAACGCCATCGCACAAATTGAGTGCGCGTTAAATTGTAAACTCATTTATAGGGAAATGCTCGCGGCATCATCGGCGGCGGGCGGGTTGCGGATGACGGTGCATGGTTTGGTCTATGATATGACGGTTAAGGCGGCTAAAGAAGCGGTGTTGGGGGCTGGTGCTAACATTCAGCTTATAACTGCCGGGGATATTAGTGAGCGGGAATTGTTGTGTATTGTCAAAATCCAGCCGAACATTATGTTTCTCGCTGGTGGTGTTGATTATGGCGAACAGGAGATTACGCTACGCAATGCCGAAAAACTGGCGCGGTTGCCGTTGATTGTGCCGACAATCTATGCCGGTAACTGCGCGCTTATTGATGATGTCAAAGATATGTTTGCTGCTAATAATAAAGAACTGATTTGCGTTGAAAATGTTTATCCGCGAATCGATGCGCTCAATGTCGATGCGGCGCGATTGGCAATACAGGCGGTATTTGAAAAACACATTATTCATGCTCCGGGAATGAATTCGATTCGCGATATGGTGACCGGAAATATTTTGCCGGTACCGGGCGCGGTAATGAATGCGGCTAAGTTGTTGCGTGTGGCCATTGGTGATTTGTTAGTAATTGATATTGGCGGCGCTACTACCGATGTCCATTCGGTAACTGATGGCGACAGCGAAATAAGCTCATTGCTGATCAACCCTGAACCCACGGCAAAACGCACTGTTGAGGGCGATCTCGGTATGTTTATTAACGCCGCAAATGTTATCAACCTGCTGAATCCAGAAAACATTTTCGGCGGTCGTTATAACATAGATGAACTAATCGGTCTGGTTGTCGCGGTGCCGCAAACGGCTGAACAGCTTGAACTTGCCGAATGTATGGCGGACATTGCTGCTCGCACTGCGCTTGTCCGCCATTCCGGGTCGCTTGAATACATCTATGGTGTTAGCGGTCGCAAGCAAATTGCCCGCGGCAAGGATTTGACGGCCGTTAAATGGATTGTCGGCACCGGCGGGGCATTGACGAAATTGGACTGCGGTCAGCACATTTTGCAGAAACTAAACACCCACCAACATGATATTCGGTTACTGCCGCGGTCCGCCACAGTGCTGATTGATCACGATTATGTTATGGCTTCAGCCGGAGTACTGGCGTATCGCTATCCCAAAGCTGCTCTGGCACTGCTGAAAAGTAGTTTGCGAATAAGCCTAGTTGAAGTTGACCACTAAAGCCGGCTGGAGTTGTTTGTATTGACTTGCCGGGTGTAGTATTGTAGTATGATATTTAAGTGAAAAATATATATAGATGTTGTGTAATCAATGATAAAACCTAAACGCATTTTATTTTTATCGGCGCCGTTTGGTCATGGTCATGCCAAAGCTGCGCAAGCGGTAATAAAAGCAATTAAAAAAACCGATCCGACAGTCGACACCCGCCTTGTTGATGTTTTCGAAGAATATCCCGATTTCTTTGGAAGCGCTTTAACTAAGGCTTATTTGCGTTTTGTAGCCAAAGTGCCTAAATTTTACGGAACTTTATATGATATGCAGAATCAGTATGGAAAGTATTTTTCGATGCGAAGCGTAATGCACATGGCCGGTGCCTATAAGATGCTCAAACTAGTTCGAAAAGTTCAACCTTCGGCCATTGTCTGTACTCATTTCCTCCCGGCGGGAATTCTTGATTACTTAATCGCGAACAAATATATTAATATTCCAGTATATGGCATAATAACCGATTATTCGCTGCATTATTGGTGGGTGTTTGAACATATTCGCAAATATTTCATCGGCTGCGCGGATATGATTGAAAGCTTTGAACATTACAAGATTGATGCAAGTCATTTTCAGGTAACCGGTATTCCTTCCAGCCTTGACTTAACTAAACTCAATGCCCGCGTCGAGATTCTGAATCGGTTAAACTTACGGGACGATTTGCCGATTGTTGCGGCTATGGGTGGCGGAACCGGGATGATTCCATTAGATGAAATTGCCAAGGCGCTCGATAAATCGACCGTGCCGTTTCAACTGGTTATGATGGCCGGTACCAACTTGAATATGTATCGACAATTGATCGAGTACAAAAAACATGCCAAGAAACCGTT
The DNA here is from genome assembly GCA_037129925.1 of Bacillota bacterium. GTDB lineage: Bacteria > Bacillota > Negativicutes > JBAXTZ01 > JBAXTZ01 > JBAXTZ01. The sequence goes on along the minus strand of JBAXTZ010000018.1, from coordinate 15,316 downwards.
GCGAATATATTCTTATATTGATTTTGTCAATGACGTAATGGCTGTTTCGGATATGATAATTTCCAAGCCAGGCGGATTGACTACCGCGGAGACGTTAAGTATCGGTTTACCGATGATTGTCTATAAACCGATACCCGGACATGAAACTGACAATGCCCGGTTTTTGACCGATAACAATGCTGCGCTTATTGCTCCTAATATCAAAGAACTTGTCAATATTGTTGAAGGATTACTAACTTGTCCAAAAACATTGCAACAATTGCGAATTAACGTTAAAAACTTAGGGTCTCCTAACGCCGCTTCAGCAATTGCTGATGAGTTGCTAAAATTTGAGTAAGGAAGTGTAGTCATCAACAAATTTTTTTGCGCGCAACTACACAAAGCTCTTGGCTTCAATAATAGGAAACATCGATTGTTAATCGACAACTTTGGCAGCGCGCGCGCAGCCTTATTTGCTGATGCCAACACATTATCAGGTTTTGGCGTTACCAATGAAGAATGTGGACAATTTGTAAGTCTGCGTAATGACGATGAATTGGAGCGGCTTGCTCAAACGCTGACCAAGTTATCTGCGAGGATTCTAACCATTGGCGCACCGGAATATCCAGCTGATTTAATGAACATCTACAATGCCCCAGCTGTTTTGTATTGTCGCGGCGAGCTACCAACGACTGCTAAAATAGCAATTGTTGGTTCGCGTAATCCAACGGTCTACGGTAAAGCTGCAGCCAACAAACTGGCAACCGAGCTTGCTGAATCCGGATTAGTGATAGTAAGCGGCGCCGCGCGGGGCATCGACACGGTTGCTCACACGGCAACTTTAGCAGTCAACCGTCTGACGATTGCCGTTTTAGGTTGTGGTATTGATGTCGCGTATCCGCGCGAAAACGCCGGGCTGCTGAAAGCAATTACCGAAACCGGCGCGGTTATTTCTGAGTATCCGCCCGGCACTGAAGTTCGTCCGTATTATTTTCCGATGCGCAACCGGATTATCAGCGGCTTGTCGAATTCAATAATAGTCGTTGAAGCGGCTGAAAAAAGCGGCGCGTTGATAACCGCTGATTTTGCGCTTGATCAAGGCAAAGATATTTTCGCAGTACCAGGTTCGATTTTTTCCGAGAATTCGGCAGGTTGTCACAAACTAATCAAGAATGGCGCCAAATTAATTGACAATGCAAAAGATTTGATTGACGAATTACAGACGTTTGTGTTATTTTCTCGTCAATGCATTAATAAAATCACGCCGAGTTTCTCCAATAACGACGAGGAAATGATTTTTGGCGTGCTGCACATCGACAAAACAATGACTATTGATGAAATATGTTTACGGGCAAATGTTGGCGCCAAACAGGCGAACGTCGCGATTTTCAACATGCTTATGCGGGGAATAGTACGCGAAGAATCAGGAAAACGTTATCTGCGCAGCAATTAGGAGGAACTACTTGAAATATTTGGTATTAGTGGAATCGCCGGCGAAGGCGAAAACAATCGAGGGCTATCTGGGGAAAAATTATTCTGTAAAATCAACTAAGGGACATATTCGTGATTTACCCAAAAGCAAAATGGGTGTTGATTTGGAGAATGATTTCGAACCACATTATATTAACAGTCGTGACAAGAGCGCCTTAATCAAGGAGCTGAAACTTGCCGCGAAATCAGCCGACCAAGTGCTGCTCGCAACTGACCCGGATCGCGAAGGCGAAGCAATAGCCTGGCACATTGCCGAGGTATTGAAAGTCGACACCACCGGCAAATGCCGGATTGTTTTCAATGAGATAACTAAACCGTGCATCCAAAATGCCGTAAAAGCGCCGCGTGCTATTGATTTTGATTTAGTTGAAGCCCAGCAAACCCGGCGAATTCTTGACCGCATTGTTGGTTACGAACTCAGTCCGTTGTTGTGGAACAAAATCAAGAAAGGTCTTAGCGCCGGTCGGGTGCAATCAGTAGTTGTCCGCTTAATTTGTGAACGCGAATTAGAGATTAGAGATTTTAAACCGGAAGAGTATTGGATTATTGATGCTTTGTTTAATAATGGCAAAGCTAAAGGTGATTTCAGCGCAACTTTGACTAAAATAAGCGGAAAGAAAGCGAAAATTACCAATAAATTGCAAAATGATCAAATAGTCGCCGACTTGCAGTCGGCTGAATTTAAAGTAGCGGATATTGCCAAAAAGCAGCGCAAAAAATCGGCGCCGCCGCCGTTTATTACCAGCTCTTTGCAACAAGAGGCCTCGCGGCGATTGAACATTACACCCAAACGCGTGATGCAACTGGCACAGCAATTGTACGAGGGCATGGATGTCCCGGGATTTGGACATACCGGATTGATCACCTATATGCGTACCGATTCGTTTCGGATATCCGAGCAAGCCATCGAGACCGCCCGCGCAATTATCAGCGAAAGTTTTGGTAATAGTTATCTTCCGGACAAACCGAATTTTTACAAGAAAAAAGCTTCGCAAGATGCTCATGAAGCCATTCGCCCGGTCGATGCGTTGATAACCCCGGACAAACTAAAAAATTCGCTCGGACGTGATCAGTTGCGGTTGTATAAGTTGATTTGGGATCGGTTTATTGCGAGTCAAATGACTCCGGCAATTTATGATATTGAAACCTGCGATGTCAAAGCCGGAAAATATTTATTTCATGCCAGCGGCTCCAAGCGGATATTCGCCGGTTATTTGGCGGTCTATGATGATGGTAGCGACGAGATTGCTGACAAACAAAAGACATTGCCTGTTCTTGATTTGGAGCAGTTAGTAAAATTGCTAAAACTAGAGTCAGCCCAAAAATTCACCGAGCCGCCGCCGCGCTACAACGAACCGTCATTGATTAAACTGCTAGAAGATCTGGGTATCGGTCGTCCGAGCACTTTTGTGCCGATAATCGAAACGATTGTTGATCGAGGCTATGTTGACAAAATTGAAAAGAAATTCATCCCAACCGAATTGGGATTTATCGTAAACGAACTTTTGGTGAAATATTTCGATGCGATAGTCAATGCCGAATTCACTGCAAAAATGGAGACTGAACTCGACGAAATCGCCGATGGCAAAATGCAACGGGTGACTGCATTGCGTGAATTCTATCAAAGCTTTAGCGCAAGCATTGCCGAGGCACGTGAAAAAGCCGAACGTCGGGTAATTGAGCCTATTGTTACTGACGAACTATGTCCGAAGTGTGGCAAGAACTTAGTTATGAAGTCCGGGCGATTTGGCGAATTTCTCGCCTGTCCGGGCTACCCTGAATGTAAATTCACAAAACCGCTAGTCAGTCTGTCAAATTTTCTCTGTCCGCTATGCAAAGTCGGTATGCTATCAGAAAAACGCAGCAAAAAAGGGAAAAAGTTTTTTGGCTGTAGTGAATATCCAACCTGCACCTTTGCTACTTGGGATGTTCCGATTGAAGAAAAATGTCCTAAATGTAATGAATACTTGCTGAAACACATTTTTAAAGGTCGGGGTGGCAAGAAGTTGTGCAGTAATAGCGAATGTACTTATGGAAAAGAAAAGCCGGTTAAAAAAAATGACAAAACCGCTAGTTAACATCATTGGCGCCGGTTTAGCCGGTAGTGAAGCAGCTTGGCAGGCTGCCAATCATGGTTGCCAGGTTCGGTTATTCGAAATGCGTCCCAAAAAAATGACCGCTGCGCATTTTACCGGCAATTGTGCTGAGTTGGTGTGCAGTAATTCGCTAAAATCAAATGAAATTGATAATGCTTGTGGCTTACTAAAAGCGGAAATGCGTTGTTTTGACTCCTTAATCATTTCCAGTGCTGACCGCAATCGGGTACCCGCTGGCGGAGCATTAGCGGTCGATCGAGAAGTTTTTTCGCTCGATGTTACTTCAAAACTCGCTAATCATGAGAATATCGAGATAATTGCCGCTGAAGTTAGTGAGCTGGAGCAATTGTTAAGCGAAACAACGATTATTGCCAGCGGACCGCTGACCAGCGACCTGCTCGCTGCGCAAATTAAGACGTTATGTGGCGCAGAACTTATGTACTTTTATGATGCCGCAGCGCCAATAATTGAATATGAATCTATTGATATGTCAATCGCTTTTGCAGCATCGCGTTATGGTCGCGGTGAAGCCGATTACATTAATTTACCGATGGATAAAGAACAATATGACTTGTTTTACCAGCAATTAATTGATTCGGAAAAAGTAACGCTGCATAAATTTGAAGATAAAATCCTTTTTGAAGGTTGTATGCCGATCGAAGATATGGCCGGACGCGGTTATGATACCATCCGATTTGGCCCGTTAAAACCAGTGGGATTAATCAACCCACACAGTGGTCGCGAAGAGTTTGCCGTCGTCCAATTGCGACAAGATAATTTTGCAGCAACTTTATATAACATGGTCGGGTTTCAAACTAATTTGAAGTGGTCGGAGCAAAAACGAGTATTTCGATTGATACCAGGCTTAGCAAATGCTGAATTCATTCGCTATGGGGTGATGCACCGCAATACTTTTATCAATTCTCCAAAAATAATCCTGCCGACACTAAATATGCAAAGCAATCCCAACATTTATTTTGCCGGACAGATAACCGGAGTTGAAGGCTATGTTGAATCAGCGGCATCGGGTATGATCGCCGGAATTAATGCCGCTCGATTAGCGCATGGGCAATCGCAATTGACGTTCCCGTTACAAACTGTTCTTGGCTCATTGTGCGCCTACATCACCACTGTTAACAAGCACTTTCAACCAATGAACGCCAATTTCGGTATCGTGCCTAATGCAGAGAAAAAAATCCGCAACAAAAAAGAGCGCTATGCATATTATGCCGAGCGCTCACTAATGATTTTGCAGGATTTTATGGAAAAAGAAAATGTCTGTAACAACCAATCAACTTGATGCATTCATTGATTATTTGCGGGTAGAAAAGCACGCTGCCTTACACACCATGAAAAACTATCGTTCAGATATCGAACAGTTTTTTGCAGATACAACCACTGCCGCTGATAATGTTACTATTCACGATATTCGCCGCTATTTGGCAGAATTGCGGTTGACAATTTCCAAGCGAAGTGTCACCCGAAAATTATCGGCATTACGAACTTTTTACAATTTTCTCTTGCGTGAGGAGTTAGTTGACAATAATCCGTTTGCGTCAGTGCGTTCGCCAAAAATGGACAAGAAACTACCGCAGTTTCTCGATGAGCATGAGATTGTCAAGCTTTTGGATGTTCCTGATCGTTCCACGCTGTTAGGATTACGCGATGGAGCGATTATTGAATTATTGTATTCGTCCGGATTGCGCGTCGGTGAACTAGTGGAACTGCGCGTGTCGTCTTGTCAAGACGGAGAATTGCTGGTATTGGGTAAAGGTTCAAAAGAACGAATTGTCCCAATTAACGATACTGCCTATAACCGCGTAAATGAGTATTTGCGCACCGCCCGCGCCAAAATAATTGCCGACAACGATGTCCGGCCGCATAATTATCTGTTTGTTAATTTTCGGGGATCCCGGCTGAGCGACCGCAGTATCAGACGAATTTTCGAGAAATACACGGTTATCTTTGCCAGCGAGCGCAATATTAGTCCGCATACTATCCGGCACACATTTGCAACCCACTTGTTGAATCACGGCGCCGATTTGCGGGCGGTGCAGGAGTTACTTGGACACGTCAATTTATCGACCACACAAATCTATACGCATATATCTACTGACCGCTTACTAAGCGTTTACAGCAACAAACACCCGCGTGCTGATGCGGATGAATAAAATATAGTTAATCAGGAGCTGAATATGGAAGATAATACAATAAAGTTTCGTGGCACCACAATTGTCGGTGTTAAAAAAAATGGTGTAACAGCTATTGCCGGGGATGGTCAGGTAACTTTTGGTCAGGCAACTATCATGAAGCAGAAGGCAAAGAAGGTTCGCCGATTACATGACGACAAAGTTATTGCCGGGTTTGCCGGTTCGGTGGCCGATGCCTTCACATTGTTCGCGAAATTTGAAGCAAAATTGCAGGAATTTAACGGCAATCTATCCCGGGCGGCGGTCGAATTAGCCAAAGATTGGCGGATGGACCGGGTGCTACGCCGACTGGAAGCGTTGCTGATTGTGGCTGATAGCGAAAAAATGTTGATTATTTCCGGAACCGGCGAAGTAATCGAGCCGGATGATGCAGTCTGCGCTATTGGTTCGGGCGGCTTTTACGCGTTGGCTGCGGCACGGGCATTGATGCAACATTCCGATTTGCCAGCCGATAAAATCGTTCATGAGGCATTGACGATAGCTGCCGACATCTGTGTATATACTAATCACAATATTACTGTAGAAAAGTTATAGGCTGCTGGCGATTGGCGGCTAGGTAGTGTGAATAGGAAAGGATAAATAATGACGAATCTCACTCCGAAACAAATCGTATTCGAATTAGACAAATATATCATCGGTCAAAATGCTGCAAAAAAATCGGTAGCAATCGCCATTAGAAATCGCTGGCGGGCAGCTCAACTAACCAAAGAAGTTCAAGAAGAGATCATTCCCAAAAACATTTTAATGATTGGACCGACCGGGGTCGGTAAAACCGAAATTGCCCGGCGTATGGCGAAGATTGTCGACGCGCCGTTTGTAAAAGTCGAGGCTACTAAATTCACTGAGGTCGGCTACGTCGGTCGCGACGTTGAATCGATGGTTCGTGACTTGGTTGAAACTGCTGTGCGGTTGGTGAAAAATCGTAAAATTAAAGAAGTCGAGCAACGTTCGGCTGAACTGGCCGAGGAACGCATTGTCGATAGTTTTATCCCCAAAAAGCAAAATGACACGCCAATGAATCCACTGGGGATGTTATTTGGAAACGGTCAGCAACCACAGCCGGAGTCTGGCGCTGCCAGCGTTGAGCGCGATAAAATTCGTGAACAACTAAAAAACGGACAACTTGAAGAAAAGATTATTGAAATAGCTGTTGAACAGAGCGGAATTCCGATGTTAGGAATGCTCGGCGGCGGCAACATGGAAGAAATGGGCATGAATCTCCAGGAAATGTTGGGGAATATGCTGCCGAAAAAAAATAAGAAGCGCAAAGTCAAAGTGAGCGAGGCGCGAAAAATATTTCAGCAAGAGGAAGCGCACAAACTAATCGACACTGATGAAATAAATCGTGCCGGGGTGGAGCTCGCCGAAACCGCCGGAATAATTTTCGTCGACGAGATTGATAAAATCGCCGGACGGGGGAATTCTGGTGGCGCCGATGTTTCTCGTGAAGGTGTGCAACGCGATATATTACCAATTGTTGAGGGTTCAACAGTGATGACCAAGTATGGACAAGTTAGCACCGACCGCGTACTATTTATCGCTGCTGGCGCTTTTCATATGTCTAAGCCGTCAGATTTAATTCCGGAGTTGCAGGGACGGTTCCCGATTCGCGTTGAATTAGAAAATCTGGGACGAGCGGATTTCAAACGTATTTTAACCGAACCATCTAACTCAATTGTCAAACAGTATACTAAATTACTCGACACCGAAAATGTTCAGGTCGTTTTTCAAGACGAAGCGCTGGATGAAATTGCCGATATTGCAGAAAAAGTTAACAGCGATACTGAAAATATCGGCGCTCGTCGGCTGCATACAATATTAGAGCGGTTGATGGAAGATATATCTTTTCACGCCCCGGAAGCGCCCGGTGAGATCATTATTACCCGTGGTTATGTCCGGGAAAAATTGGATAGTATCTTAAAAAGCCAGGATCTTTCGCAGTTTATACTGTAAATTTCGTTAATGTTTGTATTTTAGCTTGCTTGCTAAATATTATTTTGCTATAATACTTTCGGTTATGCATATAACACACGCGTCAAAAATATCCTGTGTATCAAAATTATTGATATGCAATTGACGCGGAGGAAAAAACAGGAGGCACTAATGGGCGTAATCTCAATGAAATCCCTGCTCGAAGCCGGTGTACATTTTGGACATCAAACCCGCCGCTGGAATCCGAAAATGGCACCGTACATTTTTGCAGAACGTAATGGTATCTACATTATCGATTTGCAAAAAACTGTAAAAAAAGTTGACGAAGCGTATAATTTTATTCGCGATCTGTCAGCAGCCGGCGAATCAATTTTGTTTGTTGGCACAAAAAAACAGGCACAAGAGTCAATTCTCGAAGAAGCCACTCGTTGCGATATGTATTATGTCAATCAACGTTGGTTGGGCGGAATGTTAACCAATTTTCAAACTATAAAAAAGCGGATTAATCGTTTGCACGCTTTAGAAGCTATGGAAGCCGAAGGTCAGTTTGAAATATTGCCGAAAAAGGAAGTCATCGTTCTTCGTCACGAAATGGATCGTTTGAAAAAGTTCCTCGATGGCATCAAGCACATGAAACGCACTCCGGGCGCATTGTTTGTTGTCGATCCGCGTAAAGAACACATTGCTATCGCTGAAGCGCGTAAATTAGGCATTCCGGTTGTTGCAATAGTTGACACTAACTGCGACCCGGACGTGATTGACTACATTATTCCAGGTAACGATGATGCTATCCGTGCAGTTCGTTTACTGTGCGCGAAGATGGCAGATGCAGTGTTAGAAGGACGCCAAGGCGAACAATATGGCGCTGAGGATACAACCGCTACGGCAGTAGATGAAGCCGCAGAAGAATTTGAAGAAGTTGAATAGAGGGAATTATAGATGGCAGTAACAGCTGAATTAGTAAAACAACTGCGCGATACAACTGGCGCAGGAATGATGGATTGCAAGCGCGCATTAGTTGAGACCGATGGCGATTTGCAAAAAGCAAATGATTTATTACGCGAAAAGGGTTTGGCCGCAGCGGCAAAAAAAGCCGGACGGATCGCGGCTGAGGGTACAGTAGGTAGCTATATCCATGGTGGCGGTCGTATTGGTGTGTTAGTCGAAGTTAACTGTGAGACTGATTTCGTTGCCAAAACCGAAGGTTTTCAAGCCTTGGTTAAGGATATTAGTATGCAAATCGTAGCTTCAAATCCGATGTATATTCGTCGCGAAGAAGTTCCGGCAGACATTATTGAGCACGAAAAAAACATTCTTCGCGCTCAAGCATTGAACGAAGGTAAACCGGCGGCAATAGTTGACAAAATGGTCGTAGGACGCATTGAAAAATATTACAAGGAAGTATGTTTGCTCGAACAGCAATACATTAAGAATCCTGATGTAACTGTACAACAGCTCATTACTGAAACTATCGCTAAAATCGGCGAGAACATCAGTATTCGCCGATTTGTACGTTTTCAATTAGGCGAAGGCATTGAGAAAAAAGTAGACGACTTTGCTGCTGAGGTAATGGCTGCTGTCAAAGGCTAATTATATATTGATATTTAAGAGAACACCGTTTGTGTTCTCTTATTTTTCATAAAATACTTGGAGGCGTTGTTTTGAAAGAACTAAAATACAAAAGAATTGTATTAAAAATTAGCGGTGAAGCACTTTCTGGTAAAAAGGGATTCGGTATTGATCACGACATGGTTGATGCCATAGGACGAGAGATTATCGAAGTTAATAAATTGGGTGTCGAAGTGGCCATCGTAGTGGGCGGCGGCAACTTTTGGCGCGGTCTGACGGCAAGCGCTAAAGGTGGCATGGAACGCGCCACTGCTGACTATATGGGTATGCTGGCAACTTGCATGAATTCTTTAGCTTTGCAGGATTCGATTGAAAGCAAGGGTCATCCGACGCGGGTAATGTCAGCAATCACTATGCAGCAGATCGCCGAACCTTATATTCGCCGCCGAGCAACGCACCACCTTGAGAAAGGTCGTATTGTGATTTTTGCTGCCGGCACTGGTAATCCATATTTCTCAACTGATACAACCGCAGCATTGCGGGCGGCCGAGATTGAGGCCGATGTAGTTTTGATGGCGAAAAGAAATACTGAAGGCGTGTACGATAGTGATCCGCAAAAAAATCCCAACGCCAAGCTTTATAAATCGCTTGAACACATGGAAATAATTCAACGTGGGCTTGGTGTCATGGACAGCACCGCGGCAAGCCTGTGTATGGATAATAATATCCCCATAATCGTATTCAACATGGACACAAGCGGCAACATTATGAGAGTGGTAATGGGTGAAAATATCGGGACTTATATCGGAGGTGAAAAATAATTATGACTAAAGAAGTATTAATCAGTCACGAAGAGCGAATGAAGAAATCAATCGAGATCTTAAAAAAGGAATATGCTAACATGCGTGCCGGTCGAGCTAATCCGCATATTCTAGACAAAATAATGGTCGACTACTACGGCACACCGACCGCGATCAATCAAGTTGCCAATGTTACTATTCCTGAAGCCCGGCTTATGACCATTCAGCCCTGGGAAAAAACTATGACCGCAGTTATTGAAAAAGCGATTTTAAAATCCGACCTCGGCATAAATCCAAGCAGTGATGGCGTTATAATTCGAATCGCTTTTCCGCAACTTACTAAAGAACGTCGTCAAGAGCTTGTAAAAGAAGTTTACAAGAAAGCCGAATCTGATAAAGTCGCCATTCGTAATTTGCGACGTGACGGCAATGAGCAAATTAAGAAAATCGAAAAAGATAAATTAATAACCGAAGATGAGTCTAAAAAAACTCAAGAAGAAATGCAAAAATTAACCGACAAGTATATCAAAGAAATCGATAGTATCGCCGCTGCAAAAGAAAAAGAATTGCTGGAAGTATAGTTTTTGGAAAATTTTACAACTCACCAAACTAAAATACTTGGTAGACCATTGGATATTGTAGCTAAATACTTGCAAGATTGCGAAATTCAATATACAATTAAAGCTACTGAGCCAATATCGCGAAAATTCGAATTGAGCGATCAGTATTATTGCTTGAATGCAATATTTACGAGTGATTGCTGTTGCGAATTAATAGTCGCGCGAAAGCAAAAGGGCTTAGATATATCCTCTGTGAAGGGAGGTGTAATATAATGGCTTACAAAATTTCTAACGATTGTGTAGGTTGCGGCGCATGCGCAGCTACTTGCCCGGTTAGTGCGATTGCAGAAGGCACTCCGTACACAATTTCCAATGATTGTGTTGAGTGCGGAGCATGTGCAGGTGCTTGTCCGGTAGGCGCTATTTCGGCCTAACTTATAAGCAACTAGAACGCGGTAACAAAAACCCCCCGATATTTTCGGGGGGTTAATTTCTATTAGGAGTAACCATGAAACAACTGGGTTTATCTAGAAAAAAAATCGGTAAACTGCATAAGGAATATTACGTTAAACGGTTAGAAAAATCCGGCGATGTCGATGCTTTTCAAAAGGCAATTATGGCAACTATTAAAGCGATGATGGACGTAATGGATGTTAATAATCGGCAAATCACAGTCGATATCAAAGAAATACTGGAAAAAAAGCATCCGGAAATGGTTGGGCAACTCAAAGAATATTTAACAGACAGCAACACTATAGCTGTCGTTGACGAAACCGAAGATGAGCATAAATATAACGATTATTATGCGCGTAAAGAACTACGATAAGTATTGAGGATTTATGAATTATAATGTTATTTTACGAGAAGCAAAAGACTGGGCGATTAGTATTGCAATCGCAATAGTCTTGGCGCTTATTATTAGATATTTTATCGTGGAACTTTATTTAGTGGATGGTTCATCAATGAAACCAACATTGTTAGATGGTCAACGATTAGTTGTAAACAAATTTATCTATCGTTGGTTCAAAAATCCACAACATGGTGATATAGTAGTATTTAAATATCCTAGCGACCAAAATCGCGATTTCATCAAGCGAGTAATTGCCGTCCAGGGTGAAACACTGGAAATAATTGATGGCTCAGTATATGTAAATGGTAATCAAATACAAGAGTCCTACACTTTGGAACCAATGCGTGTTGCTAATAACTACCCGAAAATTGATATTCCAGCCGGATATATGTTCGTCATGGGCGACAACCGTAATAACTCTGAAGATAGCCGTTATTCAGATGTCGGTTTGGTAAGCTACGACTTAATCAAAGGAAAAGCAGTTTTAGTATTCTGGCCATTAAATAAAATCCGGACGTTACCTTAAACTAATAATGAAAGCAACTACCAGGTCGCCATATAATTATCCGCTTTTGCAATTTGGGTAATAACATGGAAACATGGTGATGTGGTAAAACAATATGAGCGTAAATATTCACTGGTACCCTGGTCATATGACCAAAGCTTTTCGAATTATTGAAGAGAACCTCAAATTAGTTGATGCCTGTGTGGAATTGCGCGATGCGCGAATTCCGCTAAGCAGCGCCAATCCGAAAATTGATGAGATAATTAAGGACAAGCCACGGGTTATTTTATTAAACAAAGCTGATACTGCCGATAACCTGGCTACTGAAGCCTGGGTTAAGTATTTCAAAACAAAAAATATCATCGCCTATCCGATTGAAGCAGTATCCGGAAAAGGTTTAAAGCAAATGCAAAAAGCCTTATATGATGTTACCGAAAAGAAACGCGCAAACTATCTTGCCAAAGGAATCAAATCATTTACAGTGCGAGCGATGATAATGGGCATACCTAATGTTGGAAAGTCCACTTTGATTAACACGCTCAACAAAGGTAAAGCTGCTAAAACTGGCGATAAAGCCGGTGTTACGCGCGGAAAACAATGGATTAAGGTTGCAAGCGACCTCGAATTGCTGGATCTTCCCGGCGTATTATGGCCAAAGATTGAAGATCAAATCGGCGCGCAGTATCTGGCTTTTACTGGCTGCATCAATGATGATGCGATCGACAAACCGGCGATGATTGCCGAGTTGGCCAAATATTTATTCGTAAATTATCCGGATCGACTGACCGAACGCTACCAATTGGATTGTTCAACATTTTCCGCCGAAAATATCAACGGCGAAACAATCATCGACGAGATTGCCCGAAAACGCGGATTGTTACTAAGCGGCAACCGAACCGATACCAACAGGGCGGGTGAAATGCTGTTAAATGAATTTCGCGGTGGAAAACTAGGGCGATTCACTCTGGATAAAATACCAACAGTAAAAGATTAACGAGGTTTTTATAATATGAATGTGTTTTTATTATACGAATTAATCTGTGCGGCAATCTTTATTTTAGTATTGGTGATCAAAAAGAAATTCAACCTGTATTTGTTATTATTTATCGTGCTGTTTTTCTTATTAACTTACATTATTATACCTTTTTTTGATTTACATTTAGTGATGCATCGCTATATAATTCGCGGAATATCAACTGTTGTCGCCGGTGCGTTGGCGTATGGAGTATATAAAATTGATATTAATCGCAAAAAATAGCGCATATTGATTTCGCCTCATAATAATGGTTAATAAAGACACTGAGATAAATATTCTCGGTGTCTTTTTTTGCAACGAACACAGTCCGATAATATAAATTATGTAAACTAAATACAAGTTATCAGCAAATAGATCAACTTGCAATGTTCGGATATATTGAATTACCTTCTGAGTCAACTGCTACTATTAACGGCATGTCTTCAACCACAAATTCATATATTGCTTCCATGCCTAAGTCTGCAAAAGCCACCACACGAGCGGATTTAATGGATTTGGAAATCAAACATGCCGCGCCGCCGGTTGCGGCGAAATAGATTGCTTTGTGTTGTTTGATGAGATTTACGGTTTCACTACTGCGTTCGCCTTTGCCGATCATTGCCGCGATATTTAAGTTTTCGAGCATAAATCGAGAAAACTTATCCATGCGTTTAGCAGTTGTCGGACCGGCAGGACCGATAATTTCGTTTTTTACAGCAGTTATCGGACCGACGTAATATATGAATGCGTTGTTAAAGTCCAGACCACTCGGAAAATCTGTCCCGTCAGCGTATAATTGCTGTAAGCGCTTGTGCGCCGCGTCACGCGCAGTGTAAATTTTACCGCTTAATTCTACGCAGTCACCGGCTTTAAGTTTTTTCAATTCTTTACGAGAACTTATATTTGTATTAAATTTTAGCGATATGTTGGCATTTTGTACAGCTAAATCTTCGAATATTTCATTTTCTGATGGCTCAGTTTTTATAGTCATTGGATATTCAAAATGAGCATGGCGCGTCGCTGAACAACTTACTGTTAAAGATACTGGTAATATCGCAGCATGGGTTGGATATTCTTTGACCAGAACATCCAAAACTGTGTTATCGCCGCCCAAGCCTTGCGCGCCAATTTTTAGTGAGTTTATTTTTTCATAAAGTTCCATTCTCAATTTATCGAGTTCGTTAGTTGCGCCATCACGGATAATATCGTTGATATTCAAGGGATTGAATATCGCTTCCTTCGACATCAGCATCGCTTTTTCAGCAGTGCCGCCAATTCCAATAGCGACTATTCCGGGCGGACACCAGCCGGAACCAAGAGTTGGCATTGTAGCAACAACCCAGTCCGCAACACTGTCAGACGGGTTTAACACTGTAAACGCGGTTTTGAATTCAGAACCGCCGCCTTTGGCAATCAACTTAACTATCAGTTTGTCGCCTTGCGTGATTTTTATGTGGGTAATTGCCGGTGTGTTATCAGTTGTGTTTTTGCGGCTACTACTAGGATTATTAACAACCGAGGCGCGTAGAATATTGTCAGGATAATCATTATAGGCAATTTTCACTGCGGCGTTTATCATTTCCTCAGGAGTTAAATCGCCACACCACTCGACTTCCCTGCCAATTTCCAAAAAAGCAATAACAATTCCAGTGTCTTGACACAGCGGACGATGTGTTTTTTTGGAAATATCGGCGCTCTGTAACACTTGCAACAACGCTCGTTTGGCCAAAACCGAATGTTCTTTGTGATAAGCTGCACGGTAGCGCGCCAAAAAATCTGCCGGCAGATTATAGGAAATATATTGCAACTGTTCAGCAACAGTTTTAATAAAATCAGCCTGAATAACTTTCATTTCCGCTCCTCGTGGATATTTGCAAGTTAAATTTATCAGCGATGAGATTTGCTGCGGTTTTGTACAATATCTCTGAATCATCTAAACTTGTTGCTGTAATCCACTGTATATAGGGCATTTTTTTATACCAGGTCAATTGCCGTTTGGCAAAATGGCGAGTGTTGATTTTTATCTTTTCAATCGCCTCATTTTTACTGCATTTACCGGAAAAAAACTCCACAATCTCTTTATAGCCTATTCCCTGCAGCGCCTGAGCCTCGGGAGTCAAGTCTTGCTGTAATAATGAAGACACTTCTTCAAATAGGCCGTTTGCGACCATTTGGTCAACGCGGTGATTAATGCGGCAATATAATTGTTCACGCGGATATTCAATCGCAAGCACAACGGCGTTGTAACACAAACCGTTTTTAATTTGTGACGGCAGTTCGCCGGTACTCAAGATTGTTTCTATAGCCCG
>JBAXTZ010000017.1:0-64947 GCA_037129925.1 Bacillota bacterium | reverse complement strand
TCGGTGAATAGTACTATGGCGACCACGGGCATCGGTCTCGCGAATGGCGCCGGTTTTTTGCCGCTCCGTTCCCAGCAGTTCATTGATCAAAGTCGATTTTCCCACACCGCTCGAACCGACGATGGCAACAGTCTTGCCAAACTGGATATATTTTTCTACCGCGGCTAATCCCTCACCGGTTTGATTGCTGACGACCAAGATTTCATAGGACGTTACAGCCGCAGCAGCCGCCAAATATTCGACTAGTTGCTGCGGATTGCATAAATCAGCTTTACCGAGTATAACAACCGGGACAATTCCGCCTTCGCTGGCCATTGTCACATAGCGCTCCAGCCGCCGAACATTAAAATCAGCATTACAAGACGTCATTACAAAAATAGTATCAATATTCGCGGCAACCACTTGCTCAACAAGATATTTCCCGGCAACCTTGCGGGAAAATTTTGTTTGTCGCGGCAAAACTGCTTGAATTAAGTTTTTATCGCTTTCGATAACCACCCAATCGCCAACTGCCGGCAAGTCGGCACGGCGTGAACGCAGTTTCAGTCGTCCGGCCACTTTTACAAGTTGCTCGCCGTTTTCGCTAATAACCCTATAAAAATCATTATAGGTCAATATCACCCGACCGGCAATCAGTCGCGGCTTATTTATTTTCAGGTAGCTTTTTTCAAATTCACATTCAAATCGGCTATTCCAGCCTAAGTTTTCCAGTTTCATCAACCGGTTCAAAGTTTTTGCGCGATATCAACCAACCGCGCCACCCGTTGTTCGGTAGGCGGATGTGTTGAAAAAAGCGAAGCAAAGGCTTTGTTGCCGCCGCTTAACGGATTGATAATAAATAAGTGCGCCGTTGCCGGACTGGCAGTTTGGGCTAATTGCCCATATTTGGCAGACTGTTCGATTTTCCGCAACGCATCCGCCAGCGCTAGCGGCTTACGGCAGATTTTCGCTGCGCCATAATCAGCTTCAAATTCACGCGACCGGGAAATCGCCAGTTGCACTAAAGTCGCTGCAATCGGCGCCAAAATTATCATAAACAGTGAACCGACAAGCCCGCCGCCTTCCTCGCGGTCGCCACCGCGGCCACCAAATATCATCGCCCATTGCGCCATGGTTGATATCCAGGTAATAACTCCGGCAATGGAAGCAACCATCGTGCCGATTAAAGTATCACGATGTTTTACATGGGCTAGTTCGTGCGCCAGCACCGCTTCTAATTCATCCTTATCCAAAACACGAATTATGCCGGTAGTTACAGCAACCGCCGCGTGTGCGGGACTGCGGCCGGTGGCGAAGGCGTTTGGTGTGTCCGAGTCGATTACATAAACTTTTGGCATCGGCAATTCCGCGTAGGCCGCCAAATTTTCCACAATATGATATAACGCCGGTGCTTGCTCGCTAGTAACCTGACGCGCTTTGTACATCTTCAACACAATTTTATCGCTATACCAATAACTAACCAAGTTCATTCCTAACGACACAAACAACATCAGCGTCATCCCACCGCGACCGCCGAAGGCTTGCCCGACCATCATCAATATCACGGTTAACAAAACCAATAGAAACGTCGTTTTTAGATTATTCATACATCCCCCTAAGTTCTGAGTTCTGAGTTCTGAGTTCTGAGTTCTGAGTTCTGAGTTCTTAACAATTATCTCACAATTTCAGTTACAATGTGTGTCATAATTGTAAAAAAACGGCATACAATGTATGCCGTAAAATATTCTGGTCGGAGCGACAAGACTTGAACTTGCGGCCTCTACCACCCCAAAAATGCAACTAAACAGCTTTAGAGCCTTATACTTGTTGGGTTTTAACGGTTGATTTGCTTTGACCACTTAACCATTTATAATGTTTTTTAAGCCTTTATAATTCTATAAGGTGAAGTGAATGGTGAAGTAAAATCAGGCTCGTGAAACATCTTAATGCTGTGATGTAAACTGATTATAGCATAAAAAAAGAGCGGCAGCAATCGCCACCGCTACGATACACTTAATCGAACTTTTTGGAAACACCGATCTTGATTTTATCGACCGAAGCATCGGCGTAAATATCCAATCCCTTGTTTTTATAATCCGCTGTTAAATGCGGGTTGCCGGTTAAAGGGTCAACCTCTATATCAGCCGAAATGCTGTTTTCCTGATCAACCGGCTCAGCTAAATTTCTTCGACTTGCGATCATGTCAGCTCTGTCTTTTTCGGTCAGAGCCTTTCCGATTATTGCGCCGTTAGACATTTTCGCCCCCGGCGGCAGTGCAACCGCTTTTGTCGTTGCGTTCATCTCCGTGCATTCTTGCTCCGTCATTTTTAACCTCCTGTGCCTGAGCGTGTAGCCCTCCCGCGCTAAAACGTTCGGTATAATATTCTCCCAAACCAACCTACTTTCCAAAATGTTGTATTAGTGCCGTGCCGATAGCGATTATTGCCACAAACCCTGCCAACAACGCTAAACCTTTCCATCTGTTGTCCATTTAGTTTACCTCCTATTGATTTTCTTGCTGTACCTGCTGTTTGGTATTGCTGTAGCGTTCCAGCATTGATATTCTGTTACCGTGATTTTCTAGGACCATATCATGCGCGATGAGTTTATCGAGTATCTGCTGGAGCGTTGCGATCTGTTTATCAACCGTTTCAATTTGCTTATTGACAGCATCCCGGTTATCGGAAATCATTGCTTGCCAGTCGCCTACTTCCAGTTTGACCTTGCGGCTGCGCCAAATGATGATCAACGCCGCCAAGGCGACCCCACCTGAAAATATATTACTTAGTTCCATCTCCAACCTCCGGGCGTATTCGCGCCTTGATTAGTTCGTTAATAAGAATTTTATTAGTCTCAATATTACTGTCAACAATCTCTTTGGTAGTGCTTGCGCGGGTGTCGAAATAGGTTTTCATCGTACCAAAGCAAAAAGCTTTCAAGTCCATAAACACGCTATATAACAGATATAAGGCTATGATCACCGCGCCTACCGGCATCCCTATGTCGTTAACAGCGTTCGCTATGGTGCGCTCCCAACTATCCCATTCCGTCCATGGTAACGGCGTTGCCGGAGGCGGCATGGTGTCGGCATAAACCGCCCCGCACAGCAACATGATTAGCGTGACCAGAACGACAATTCGCGTTATCATTTGAAAAATGCTTCGCACGCTTTGGTTGCAGATTGGAGAATATCTTCAAGCTTCTTGGGCGGGATTACGAACTCCAACGTGCCGACATCTTTGGGGTCAATGAAGATTATCCGGTTAGCATTTCCGGCTTTAATCATTGCATCATAGCTTGTGTTTGAAAACGTGGAGTACAAACGCCCAAGAAAACCCACTACGTTCTTAAAGTAAACTGCCGGCGGAGTAATTACCTCTGCTTCAATCGAAGTCATGAAGCCAACAGTCTCATTAGGTGCATAGCCCAAATCGTCGAACAGACCAATAGGCATATTATTGGTAGTACCGCCGTCAACAAATACCTCTCCATCAATGTGCTCCGGTGCGAAAGCGAACGGAATACTCATCGAAGTCCGGATTGCCAGTACTACGCTAAAGTCCGGACTGTGTTCCCAGCTGCGGATAACATATTTAGCGCGGCTAACATTGCAGTTGATAACGTACAAACCGATACCGGTTTTGTCGTAAAGCTGCTTAAAGGTGATTGCCGGGTCAAATCCTTTGGCAATCGCCAAATCCCTGAACCAGCCTTTTATCGCGCGTCCATTACAGATGCCCCAGTACCTGAGTAAGTCGTTCAGCAAAATGAGCGGCCACCCTTTGAGCAGCCCCTCGGGGCCGACCAAGATTAACGGGTCCTCGATAACACGTTGTAAAGGTATTTTTGAGTCCAGGAAGTCCCCAAGGTTTTTCTCAGCTAAAATCTGTGCTACCTCTTTGGCACTGTAGCCGAGTGCAATAAGGTATGCAGTAATAGCACCCGCTGACGCTCCGGCAACATTCTTGAATTTAACATTGTTTGCTTCGAGGAACTCTAGGACTTTGCTATAAGCCACCCCTTTGGCTCCACCTCCGCTGAAAACTCCGTTCTTCACGCTTGCCAATGTTGGACGGTCTGCTGGAGTGATTACCTGTAGCTTACCTGACATCGAGTTTAGCATTTTTCTTTTCCTCCGAAATTTATTATTGTTCCAAAACAATCGAGATGAAGTCTTTACCATTAAGCCAACCAAGTGCGCTAGTCCAGTAGCTCGTGTAAGCAGCCACAGTATTGTTTTTATAATCGATGTAGACACCATACATCGGAACTATCTCTTTAATCGGCATCGTATTGCCTGAACTATGCCAATCGTCTTGTTTAGAATTTCCTTTATAGAAGTTTCCTGATGTAATGTCGTTGGCCACGTTGGTCTTGCTATAACCGAAGACTAAATAATTAGCTGTTCCGTCTACTGAGGTAGGGTCTATGTTAAACGTCTCGGTTACGTTCCCTGGGCTGTACCACCCATCAGTGTCTACCTGTTTATAAGTAACAATTACCTTGCTGTAGTAGCGTAGGTTTGGAACTTTATAACCGGTAGTAGGTAGTGTCGTTCCAGCGGCCAGTGCCCCGAGGTAGGCTTCTTTCGGCAGTTTCAATCTTTTATCGATCACGTTTGCCGAAGTGTAGTTGTTCGTACTTGCCCCAAAACTTGAGCCGTAAACAGAGGTAGTGTTACCAGTAGTGCTATGGACCTCTGAGACAGTACCTAGAGCTTTGATATGAGGGACTAATGCGTCTGAAGAGCGGGATACAATACTCGCATAAACATCCACCGGATATTGATATGAGTAGTTTAAGTCTGCGACGAGTGGCATTCCGAACCACATCTTAGTTTGTGTGAACCAGAGTTTACCTGCCCAACGAGTGTTTGGTAGCCAAAGTATATCAGTGATATATCCGTTGTTGACTTCAAACTTTGCGGTAGCGTGATCTTCAACATGATTAGATACTGTTATGATATCGACGATGTAAGCACCGTACATATCCGCTCCCGTGACTTTATCAAGCACTTCAAATATAGGGAGAGATTTATTCGCGGCTATGTCGGCTACAGATAAAGTTCCGAGTTTCGTGATGTTATAATCGTCGAGAGCATTAACCGCTTTCTCAACGCTGTCGATTCGTTTATTAATTACGCCATCCGTAGCCGTTAAACTTGCGTTAATCGTATCGACTTTAGCGCCTAGCGCGGTAATATTGGTATTAATGCCTGGTAACTGTCCTTGTATGTTTGACACATCGCCTTTGGTACCGTTTACAGCACTTTGAATCGTGCCTTGCCAAACACCCAAGCCCGCCACCGTTGCTGCGGTAGTATAAGCAGTGGTTGTTAAGGCAATATAATTACCGTCTTTTGGATTAACGGCTGCCTTAGCCGTATCTAGTGCGGATTTAGCCGTAATACCGGCACTGTTAGCTGTTACTACCGCAGCTGCAGAATCCGTCTGTGCTTTAGTTGCTTTAGCATCTATAGCGTTAGCTGTGACCACCGCGCCGTTTGCTGTAGTATTTGCCGTAGCCGCAGAGGTTATGGCTGTTTGAGCGTCGGTGTGAGCATCACCGGCGGCTACTGCGGCGGCCAAGGCTGCGGCTTCCGCAGTCTTGACACCTTGCAGCGCTAAATCAATATTCGCTAATTGTGTAGTGGTTGCGAATTGATGGTCAACATCGAGGTTCAAATCTGTCCAGCCGTGTTGGTGCGCGAACTGTGCAAAAGTAGACTGCGGTACATAGACGGTTGCACCTATCGCATCTGACCCTAGAAGGGTCGAGGCTGGTAAACCAATAACATCTGCCCAGTTGTGTTGATGTAGAAACCGGGCAAATGTATCTTGTGACAGCGACAGCGTCAGTCCGTTAGCGTCACTTGCTAACAAACTGTTTGGTGCAAATTGGTACCATTTTAAATCAAAATTATACATTGGGTCTGCAACACCGTCTTTAACAAGAATTGCATTGTCAGCACCAAGTTCCGGAAGGTTACCTAAGGGGCCAACTGGGCTAGGATTGCTCGCGTAGCAAGTCATTGAGAAGAGTAAAGTAAGGATAAGTGCTAAAGCTGTAAAACGTTTAACCATTGCTGATCTCCTTAACGCCTAAGTCTGATACATTTACTGCATCAGCTGTTGTTATGATTTCCTGCTCTATTGAATCTGGCAAGTAAGCTACAGAGTATACTTGACTATGGACAGGCTTAAAGGTTTTTGTACTTATCATTTTTTGTTGTTCCTGGTTCCAGAAATAGGCTTGATATGTTCGAGAGGCATCAATTGAAATTTCAGGTGTTAAATATGTTTGTCTTCCAACATTATGTAAACCATCCCGCATATAATATCGCGCTGTAGTTGGATAATCCGTAACAAAACACTTCATTTCATCGCTTGTCAGATGATTTAAGTCAAATTGTACTTTGAAGGTTCCCGGCGGAACAGTCGCAATTGCATCTACGGCTGGTGAGTTTGTGAAAGTTATAGTAAGCACTACACGGCAAGGCTTACTTCCTTCCGGACTAGCGCGCTTAACAGTGATGTTATCGCCACTCCACTCATACCAAACTTGATCAGCAGGAGGAGTACTCCAAACAGTAGCTCCGGTAGGGTCCCACTGAAGCGAAACGTTAAAAATGAACTTAGACAAGCGTTTATCGTTAATAGTCTGCGCTGATCCTGCGCCGCTTGGGTTAAGCGTCATTATGAAAGGTTCTCCAACACTTCCGTTACCGCTGACGCGCCCGTCGTACGCCCAATTTGCCAAGTCTTTATCCGGACTGACTAAGGAATTTTGGATTGCGATCTTAGCAATGTAATGTTCAATGTAGCCTTCACCCTGTATTGACACGTAATCATTCTTTACGTACGCACCGGCAGCCCAAAGACCTTTCGCTTGTATAGATGTTCCTGTATCGCCCTTTGGCCCCGGAACTGTGCTATCCTTGCCTGGATCTCCTTGAGGACCCGGCACCGTAGAATCTTTGCCCGGATTGCCTTGAGGTCCGGGAACGGTACTGTCTTTACCCGGCTCTCCTTTATCGCCTTTTTGTGGCAACGCTGTACTCACTGCGCCCTTCTCATCAATAGAGACGAAAGACAACTTCGCCGGTAGTGCGGGTTTATCGAGTTTGGCCAGCAGCCCTTCACGCGCTACTGTATCGGCAAAGGCTACAAGAAACGCGTTTTCTTGACCGGCAACGATCGGCACTTCAAACTCTGCCCGCTGGTCGCCGATAACAACCGCTATTTTTTGCAGCGGTCCAGCTTTGACGTTGGCAGCTTTCGCAATACCATCATCGCCACTTGACGCAGTCTGTATATCGCCAACCCCGTCGATGTACTCAATAGCAACATCTTTTATTGGCTCCCCCGGAGCACCTTTCAATTTCTTTGCCATTCCGCTACCGTCCTATCGCGAATTTCGTATTATCAGCGGCCAAAATATAGCAAGTTACTTTTAAGCTGCCAGTATCCTGCGGTGCCTCAGTTGCAATCGTAATCTGCGCCATGCCGTTTTCAATTTGGCAAGATGTCGAACAGGTTTTCCCTTGAACGACACAAAAAACATCGTTTTTCGTGTCTGCGCCGGGTAAGCATCCGGCAACTTTGCATTTGCCATCAGTGTTAGTGGTCGAGGTTTTGCCCGGAACTTCACGGCCACAGTTGCGCCAGCCGACTACGACGTTTGGCAAAGGCGTTACACCATCCGCCCGGACAACAAGCACAGGGATTTCGACAATTGCCTGAGCGGTATAGTCGAGGTCGCAGTTTGCGGTTTCGCCTTTGACAACGGTAACTGTATTAGATACTCCGGAAAACTCATCGTCAGTAACAGTTGTCGGACCTACTTGGACGTGATCAATTAATAATTCTCCGGACAGGTCTGATGTTCCGGTTCCAACAACTTTGTTTTTATCATTTCTGGCGGTTAATTTTCGTCCCTCTAAATTAAATTTGCTCATCGGTTTTCTCCTTCCACGGTGATAGTTGTTTTTATTTTAATTTTGCCTTCGGCTGTTGGGCGCGGAAAACGTTTAACGCTAATTTGTGCGAATCCATCTTCTTCGAGGGTGAAGTCGCGGAATTGAAGTGTTGTTCCGGAGCCGACGCCTACTGAGTAATCGCCTGCGGTTATTTCCGGGTCTTTAAAATCAGTGTAGCCCCTTGGATTTGTTTGTTTGATTCCAGTGACCGGCGTGATTCTGTCCGGCATAAATATTTGCACATCTAAATCGGCAACTGGCTCTGATGTGTCTTTGCTGTAATAAACAACAACTACCACTTGTTCACCGGCAGCCAATTTCATTGATAATCACCTCCACGTAATCGTCGGCTACGCTGTCTGCCATGAGCATTAACGTCACGCTGGCACCGTTGCCACTCGCGAATAAATAGTCCAATTCACAACAAGCGGTTTCGTAAGGTCCCGCTTTTTGCGTTTTTATAACGTTCGTGGCATAAGCCTCACTGGCGCTGTCTTTGCCGCGCCGCGCAAACGCTGCGGATATTTCTACAGCGCAATTGCTGATAATATCAGCAATGTGATATTTCGCCCAGCTTATTCCCGCTGGAATTAGCAGTGTTGTTGACTCGCCTTTTTTGCTGCCAGTTGGAATATCCCATCGTAATATCGGAAGTTTCCGACCCGATAGATCTCGCAGAACATCGAATGGTTGATTCATTTTTCCTCCTTTAAAATCAAAAGACGACTACCTTTTGATAGCCGTCTAAATGTAATTTACTAACGCAATCGCCACTTAAAACCTCCTGCTATTTCTTTTGTACCTTTCAAAACTTTCCGTATGTCGTGAACAAAAACCTTGTTGTCAAAACCTGCTTCTTGCAGGGAATTGTAACGCTCAATCACTTCGCCAGTGGTTGCGTCAATCTTTTCTACTGGTTCGTTTTTCATAATCTCCAACCACAATTCGGACATTTGTTTTCAGCAAGCAACGTGCCGCAGTTCGGACAGTATTCATTGTATGGGACGGTCTGCACCGTGTCAGTTCCTTCTTCAATAGCTTTAATCGCCGCTGTATATTCCTCAAGCAATTTTTGGTAATCGGTCATAATCGGTGCTTCGTTGCCCTCAATATTGTCCATTAATGCGCCAAGATAAGCTGATTTATAACCTTCAAATTTTGGATTGTAATAGGCGTTGCATTGTTGACGTTTTATTTCCTTTTTTTCTTCGGGTGTTGGTTCTATCGGTTCTGGGGTAGGCGTGAAAATAAAAGCTCCTTGTTTGTATCGCCATTCGGACGGATTTTTTGTCACTTCGTTATACTTTTCCTTTGTAACCTGTAGGCTTTTTGTTGAGGTTTTCGATGGTTCGTCAGAACAAAATCCCAAAACCTTCCCTTCGATTTCATCAACAACTATAGCGTATTTTATTTCCACCTTTACACCATTCTTTCGAGAATTTTTTTATTCTCCGACTTGTCCAACCATTTCAAAATGCGTAAAACTTTCCGTTTTTTTTCGTCCTCGGTATCGTCAATTTCTTCGGCAACTTCATCCTCAACCGAAAGGGGAGGAAGATAACAGTAGAAGTTGGCGCAATAATACGGCGGCATATTGTTATGCGCTAAACCACCGCCAACTATTTCTTGGACTCTGTCGTATGCGTAAGAATTAATAAGCGCACCTTTTTGGTCGCCAGAACTACTACCACCTTTGAGGGTTACGCTGTCCGTGTCGGTTTTGTGTTGGTGCGAGGTAATTTCGGTAAGTCCAAGTGTGTGGCTTTCCTCCCCTCCAACGCCATAACCTACTGGGTGCGCGCCATTTGCGCCAAACAGAAAATATCCTCTAAGGTCGGGCG
The DNA here is from genome assembly GCA_037129925.1 of Bacillota bacterium. Lineage (GTDB taxonomy): Bacteria > Bacillota > Negativicutes > JBAXTZ01 > JBAXTZ01 > JBAXTZ01. The sequence continues at coordinate 55,149 of JBAXTZ010000017.1, read as the reverse complement.
TGCCGTTTCCGCCATCACAATATTTCCAATTCGCATCAGTTGGCGCGACATGGAACGCACACAACATACCACGAAAAGCGCCAGATGATGTTTTGCCATTAATCGCGGTATTGAGCGTGGCTATTGTCGCTGTTAAATTATGCGCTGTATTGTCTGCCGTGTGTGCGTTGTAAGTTACGTTTGCAACTCTGCCATACACCTCTGTCATTATAAATTCAACTGTTTCTTGTATGCCGTGCGCGGTGTTGGTTGATGCGGCGTGAGCGGCTAATAACGGTTCGCCAATCGTTATTCCAGCCCATGTAAAGCCGCCAGAACCGTTAGTGCAGGGATATAAACCACCCGGTCTTGCTCCTTCTGGCGTTCCACCTATCGCAACTTCATTCCAACAACTTTCGTTTTGAATTACCATCATTCTGTTTTGGTCTGAACGGTTGCAATGCAGGATAAAACTCGGTAGCGTTCCACCTGTGTTAATGTAAATTGGAATTGTAGTCGTACCATGCACTGCTGCCGCTGACGCCGCTCTGTCGCCTGTACCCAATTTTTCCTCAAGCAACGCCGCTAAATTGTGCGCTCCTGTCGTTTGTCCTGTGTGGGTTGTCAAGGCCGTTGCGTCCGCTTTATTGTTTATTACGCCGTTGATTGCGGTTACTATTCCTGCTATACCGTGAGCATCTGTAGCCGAACCGCTTTTGTTGACGTGAGTGGTTAAGTTTCCTGCAACAACCGCCACATCATCGTCAATAATTTTTTCCGTTTCGGCTTTGGTATAAGCATCAGATATTAAATAACCTGCAATCGTCGTTGGATTAGTACCGCTAACAACCCTTCCTTGCGCATCGGTTGTTACACTTCGATATGTGCTTGCCGTACCGGTATTTTTCAAAGTTGTAGCAAATGACAAGTTTTCGCTACCGTCAAACTTTGCCGATGTTCCTACAATATCGCCGGTTAGATTTATGGTTTTACCGTCAAGCCATTTGTCAGAATTATCGGAGTGCTTAACATCAAGCGCAACCGTTACTGGAGACGAGCCACCATCAAACGCCACGCTACCTGTTACATCTGCTCCGTTGAATATCAGTGTCATTGGTTCTGTCCACTTTTCTGCCATATCTGCTGTTACTGCATGAGTTGCCAAAGCAGTGGAAAAACAATGCCACTTTACGCCGCCGTCTGTACATTCCGTTTCGAGATTAGCGAAAACTCCCCAATCAGGTTCAGTTGCTCCGCATATTCCTGTACCTGCCACCGAACAAACACTGCGGTATGAAAAGCGGCTGTAAATTGCTCCAGCAAGTGTTCGCCATTGAATACCATTCGCATCTGTCCAAAGTTCGTTTGCTGTAATGTGTATCGCCCAATTCGGTTCTGCTCCGCTTGCTGTGCCGCCAAATTCGCATCGAAAGTGGAATGCGGAATTACTTGCATCCTTGAGATAATCGCCAACTCTAAAAACAGTTCCAGCTACCCAAATCATAGCGTACCTGTCAGACGGCATAACTATGTCGCCAAACTCTGTATCAGCCATATTCGGTGACCAAGCATAATCAATGTTAGAATATCCAACGATTTCAACCAACGGGTCACTGCCGTCAATCGGGTCAGACAAGCCCCACAAATCGCCTTTGAGCTGTATTTTGAACGGTGTTTTTAATTTATCGGCAACGTCCGCACCAGCAGAGCGTCCCGATATTCCGTTGGCGTGTGCCAGATTTGAGCCGTTGTGGATTACTATGTCGGCATCAATAACAGCATCAGTTTCCAGTTTTGTGTAAACCGTCGTGGCTAAATCGTAACCGGCAAGCGTGTTCGGCAAAGTTCCTGATACAACTCTACCTTGTGCATCGGTTGTTACACTTCGATAATTTGACGCAGCGCCGGTGTTTTTTAATATCGCCTGAATTGTAATATCTTTGCTGCCGTTAAACTTTGCCGATCCGGTTAAATCGTCACTTAGATTTATATGTCTCTCGGTAGTCAGGAACGGCGCACTCCCCGCTATTCCGGCGGCGTGGCTTATAGCGGCATTGTGCTCACCAATTAGCGTATTAATTCCGTGTGCGGTTCCGTTTATTACGGTTGTATGCGCCGATAATTCTAACTTCGACGCTTTATCGCCGATTTGTCCGGTTAATGTGGCTATTTGCGTAGTAACCCATTCTGTCAAAGACTTAAAGCTACTCGCGACGTTGGTAAAGAAAGAACGAGCGTCGGCGTTCATCGCCGTACCTTTATTGATAATATTCGGGTCTAATTCACCAGAATCTCCGGGGAAAAATTGCGGAAAATGCTCTTTCATTTTTTTCATTACAGACATTTACTTTACCTCAATATCCAAAAACTTGAATGTCAGCAGTACCGCCCACATTGTTGCCGGATGTGTCTATTAAAAAGATTGTAGCCACCCAGCTCGTGAGCGTTTTTCCGTTCACAACAATATCTTTTTTGATGAGCGTATATTTGGAAGTTATCATTGGACTGCCGGGCGCGATGTGCGGATTGACAACCAACGCTTTAATGGCGTTCGGGTAGGCATGATCGGTTGGTATCCATTCCAAACCTTCTACCGGGATAACGACATTATTTTCAAATTCGTTAACATCCGGCAAATCACAGATAATAGTCAAATCTTTAAGTTTAGCCGTGGCTTTGGTTGATTCTACTACCACGGTCACGCCGATTTTACCTACTGTATTAACCTGAACTTTCGAAGTGTAAGGAACAACCATGCCGTCACCGGTATTTGCCCAAAAATTATCGTCATCACTACCCTGCCAGAAATTATCGGTATTCTCGCCATGCCAAAACAAATCCAACGCGCCGAACGAATAGTAAATATAGCAGTTGCCATCAAATACCGGAGTGATCAGCAATTGTCCGAGTGTTTGCACACTGTTTCCGGGGTCAAACTCTGCGGAATAGACGATTGAACCGCCCGGAGTATCTGCGACGATTACACCGTTCTCGATATGGCCGCTGCTGATTATCCCAAACCAGTTTTTACTTCGACAATCCAGCTTTGTGAGTATGTTTTCAAACCGTTCAGCGCTGAAATCGACTATCGTCGCTGCCGCTGTTTTGGAATAATTGCCGGCAAAGTCCAATGCCTTAATCATTACCGTATATTGTCCGGTTAAAATCGCAGCTGTTTCAAAAGGCGAATGGTTAATGAGTGTATCACTAATCGGTTGAGCTGCGTTCCATGCGTCAGCAATCGTACTGAATTTTTGATTAGTAAGTCGTATTTCAAAACCCATCGTGTCATCCGGAAGCGGCGCATCATATAGCCAGGTAAACCGCTTAGTTCTGTTCTGTAATTGCTCGGCTGAAATCAGTTGCACATCCGGCGGTTCTTTGTCTTTGCCTGTAATTACCGATTCCGTTACGGCTCCGGGCGATTGTAAAAAACCACGTCTGGAAACGATTTTAGCCCAATAAGTAAGTTTTGGCGCAACGCCAGTAACTGTAGTTGTTGTATCTGCTGTCTGCAGGATGTGATTCCAGCGCGAACCATCGGTCGACAGATAGACATCATAGCTCACCGGCGCAATACCGTTTCTCGGCGCTTGCCATACTATATATAGTTCGCACATTTGGGTAAGGTCTTTTGTCATCCAGGTGTTTTGTGAAATCATCGGATTGAATGGATCCGCCAAAGCTGTTACCGGTTGTGTTTTCAAATCCGGCACTGGTTTTTCATCGTAAACCTCGGCAATATATTCCAACGCCGTTATTTTACGCGTCATAGCTTCAGCGCGGGTAAGGGTGAGAATTCGGAATAGTTTCGGCGCATGATTAATATCATAAATCGCATATAAATCATAAGCGTCCAGCGTCGTAGTGTCTGGGACTGTCAAAATATCAGTTGTTTCAGTAGTCGTGGCAACAAAACTATACTTGTAAAACTCGTCATCTCCTTGCCTGATTGTGAGGTTATAAGTAGTTCCTGCTTCATACGGTATTTGTTTATCGAGTTGTATTTGAGTTTGCGAGATTATGCCGCTTAACCTGCCGCCCTCTCCCCATTCAGGAACATCATGTTGGAACAAAACCACGTCGCCAACTGTCGACGCAATACTATCAACGTCAGCTTCCCATGATGCAACTTTACCAAGATATTTGTTTTGCTGCAGGTAATAATAACCATGCCGATAAGCTTGATCAGCCGACGTGCAGGCATTGAGTACAATAGCCGCCGGTTTCTGTATTCCGTCCATCGCGTCATAGTTATCGCCATAAACGACAACCATATCGCGCTGGTAATCTTTTTCGGCGTTGTTCAGTGTTATTTCAACTGACGTTGCCCGGCCATCTAAAGCCATAAATTTTTCTTTGAACGATCCGGAAATAATATTGCCCATTGTGAACATCTGCACCGGTTCAGCAACTGAATCGTATATACAGCCGAATTTTGTTCCGCGCAAAATAATCGCACCCCGGCCAACCGCACAGATCGGTTTTAAAACATCGGTCAACGCCGCCATGGCGTCTATGAAATAATTACATTTGAGGTTTTTCGAATCGCAGAAATCCGCCCACGCTTTGAAATCGTTGTAGATAACATTGCTGTGCGGAACGCCCAAATCAAACCAAAGCCCGTTGCCCGGATGTTTTTTGCAGCGGACAATCAAATCATATGCCGCCCACGCCGGATTATCAGCCGGTTTCAATACCGGTGTTTCACTGGGATCCCATACGATTACTGTCGCCCGTGTTTGCAACCAGTCGACTTTAGGCATACCGCCGCTCAACTGCCCGGTTGCACAGGCTTTGATTCCCACCAGTACTTTTGACGGACGGCTGTAGTTGCCGCGTACTATTCCGCTTAATTGCGCCCACATACAGCGGTAACTTCTTTGATAATCATCAGAATCACCAACCTGCGACTGGACAACCCGGACAGTATAATTTGTCGCTTTGCGAACGTCACCAACCCACGAATAACTGAAAGCTTCTTTTTGGCAACGGGTTATATCCTCAGCTGCGTGAAATGTTTCCCAAGCGCCGGAATCGTAGGAAATATAAATAGTGGTTATGCAGTTGATCGTTGTATATTGTCCGGTTTTTTTCTCTACTTGATATAGACCGTTCGGGAAATATATCCGAACTTCCAACGCATCAAAGTTATCTCCGGCTAAATCAAAATCACGTTGTTCATTGTTATTTAACTCCATATTCGGGAATTGGTCATAGTATAAATTGTCAAAACCATTTAATGGCGCTTGATTTGGTGCGCCTAACGTAATTAAAGCTGTGGTCTGTTCGTAGTTTTCGATAGGATTAGCATTCAACCTAACGTTAGTTATGCGGTCTATTGGTCCGTCGCCGCCACATAACAATAAATTCAAAAACTGATCAGCGCCGGACGCCGAAACGTGCTGTGCCAAAACAACCGGCGCCGGTTTCACTGTGCCGTAAGTTATTCCTTGCGCCACGCCCTGTTTAGCGATCATGTTCTGACTGTTCCAAGAGTAAGTTGCGGTTTCGGTCAGGTTATGGTTGCCAGAGTAATCGCCCCAGCCCATACTTTCTTGAATTTTATCGCCCGCATATGAACCAACACCATAACCGATACTAGCCATTGTAAGCGCCGTGCCCATTGAGGCAAGCGTGATTGCTCCCGAAACCAACAAACTGGCACCACCGGTAACTACCGCTAATGCAACGCCAAGCACCATTGGTAAATTGTTTTCAACAAAATCGGTAGTTGCATCCCAGGCCTCGCGGATCCAGCCACCCGCTTTCCCGAGCCGGGGTTTAATAATAATTTCGCTTTTATTTTTCACAATGATATTGCGGTCGATAGTCTGCTGGCCGTTCAAAAACACAATACAGTCTACGTCCATGTCCGGCAGATATTCACTAAGCGGTTTTCCGGCGTCAGCAAAACGGGTTTCGCGCTTTTCCGGTTCAAACGGATTGTGTATTTCTAAGATTCGGACGTCTTCCATTATTTACCTCAACGTATATATACCTTCTATCCGGCTTTTCCATTTCAACGAATCCAGCCGCTCAATCGCAACGCCGGCGCCTTTGCAAATGTGGATAAATCTTCCGTTTCCGACATGCACTCCGACATGATTAGCCCATTGGCCGCACATCAACCGCATTAATACTATAGCTGGAGCAGGAAGCCCGTCCGGCACGCGCACAAACGCACCGGTCTCTATTTCGCTGGTAAACACCCCGGCGATGGAAACATCGTCATAGGCGGCCATTGTGTATTCTGGCAGTACAATTCCGTGACGCCGGTATATTTCAATGACCAAGCCCCAGCAATCGAAGCCTGTTTCTTTGCTTCGACCGCCATCAGTGAATTTCGTTCCTAGTAAATCATTAAACATAATAGCTGCCTCCGTCCGGAATGTTCGGTTCACCGCCAAAAGAACAATAACTTATATGCTTGTAGCCCATAGCGTTATGTTTGGCGATGCGCGCGCCACAAGCAGATAAGGTTTTCGGACAATCTTTATAATCCGGATAAGCCGTCTTTAATCGCTCGTCAATCAGACATTCTTTATAGCCTGATTCTGATTCGGCATAGACGAACGGGCAAAAACTCTTCATTATGCGCCGTTCGGGGCGGCGTTCGTAAAACCGCCGGTCAACTGACAAAGTGAAAGTAACCCAATTTTCGTCAGCATCCGTCTCGATCACCACGAAATCTAATTCTATTTCCGGATTAATAACGTCCAAATGCAACGAATGAACGATTTTAATGTTCACCGGCGCGCCACAACAACCGCCACAAGGTTCGATTAATGATTGAAGGACGCGGTCAATGTTAGAAACTTTCAGTGGTACCGCCGGAATCTCGCCGGTAGAACTCTCATTAATGTCATCAAGCGTGAATGGAAACGCTATATATTCGTTGTTTTGGTATTGAATGTTTTGATTATTCAACACGCAGCGCACGACCAGTCCCGGTATAAACCGTTCAAAATCCATTTCCAGCAATATAAGCCACGCGCCGGACGATGACAGCCGGTTTTTTTCCAATATTGCCGCAGTCGATAAGATATTCATCTATACCTCCCGCAGCGCAATCGTCACTGCCACCGTACTCAAAATACTGCCATAGGACACGACTGGCGCTCCTGAGAACCGAACCGTGGCACTTTCCCCGGTCGTCGGCAATATCCAGGTAAACATATCGCCGCCACCGCCGGTAATATTGCGATAAAAGTTATCCAGTTTGGCAAAATCCGGCGCGCTCATCGAGGTCCATTTGACAGAAGCCCATGACCGCCGACGCCTAGTGAACTTCGCCCGCGTAACTTCCATACCGTTTTCAAGATTTGAACGGATGGTGTTGTCTTCATAAGTCACATCCAGCGGCGCGGATGGCGCTTCCAATACCGGAAAGGCTTTTAATGTGCGTTTTACATATCTTAATTTGCGGTTTGGCGGGCGCACCAAATCTTCTTGTTCTGTAAATGCGCGATCTGGTGGCGTCCAATCTTGCCCCTCTGTAAACCTCATTCTCGCCTCCAACAAAAAAGCTCCCGAACTTAATCGAGAGCTTTCTAATGCCACTTTTTAGGCCAATGCCGCCCGCATTGCATCTTTAGAACCGCCTTTGTTATAACGCAGGCTGTTAATAATTATTCCCATAACAATATCATCCATATTGACCTTTGGCTGTGTCGATGAAACTTCAACATCTTTTGCAGCGTTATTGGTTATCTCGATAGTTATATTCGGCGGCAATGCTGATTGCCGGTTAGCCGGTACTATTGAACCGCTGGTTGATGGCACGAATACTTCCGGGCCGCGTTCACCGACAGTAATCGCTTCACCGGCTGCTGCCAATCCGCCGTAATCGTGACCAAACCACCCCGCTACTGCGTTAATCAGTGAAGTCCCGCTACCCGTTGCCGTAAACAGCCCGGCAATTAATGATTGTATTTTAGACGAAATGAAATCTGCCGCCATTTGGGATAGCATGTTTACAAACGCTTGCCCTAAGGATTGCGCAAAGCTGTTGAAATTCGTGCCAATATTCGAAAAGTCAGTAATTATTGACCCTGCGAAGGTTGCTCCGGCCTGACCCATTTGTGTGAAAGCGTTTGTGATATCGTTGGTATAATCCGGTAGCGATTTTTTAATTATGTCCATTTGCGTAGTCCATTGTTTTGCAAGTGTCATATCTTTTGGAGATATATTTGCAATACTATCAAGCGTTCCAACATATTCAGACCTGATTCTTGCTTTTTGTTCATCGGTAATCGTGGTGTCATCAAGTTCGCTTTTCAGAACTTCACGCCTTTTAATTAAACCTTGCATCGTCAACGCATCTATAGCCTCTTGACCTTGGCCTGCTATTCTTGCAAGATTGATATTATTCGCAAGCGTAGCGTCAATTTCCGCTTGATCAGCATCTTTCTTTGCTTGTGCAGCAGTTTTTATGTCGCCGTCGCGTTTTTTCACCGCTGCAGCAAGTTTGCTGTTGTAAACTTCTTCGGCAGTGGCCATATCGTTTGTTTTGGCTAAGACTTCTTCTTTTTCACGTCCAAGCAACTCAACAGTCTTGTTATATTCATCAGTAGCAACCGCTATCATATCGCCGGACGTCTGCTCCCGGGTTATTTTTGCGTCTAGCCAGCAGTCGGTTAAGGACTGGACGCGCTTTTTCTCAACATCTGCCTCTTCTTGCGTCAATACTCCTTTTGCCAGCGTTTTTGCCTGCGTGGTGTCGACACCTTTTTTTGATAAATCGTTGAGTTCGTCGATTGTTTTGCTGTATTCCTCTTCGATTTTCGCCATATCGCCAACAAATCCGCCGGTAGTCTCTTTGAGTTTAGCTGTAAGGCTGTCTTGAATACCTGCCAGCTTATCGGCAGCCGCTTCATATTGTCTTGCGGTATCGTCAGTTTTAGCGCCGCCTGCCGCTTTCGGTGTCTCATATTTTGGTATCAAGCCGCTTATTTCGTTTTGTGCTGCAAGAGACGCCGCGAGCGCCGAATCTTTGGGTTGCTTTTTTTTCCACGCTTTTAGCGCGTTTTGTTCGAGGTTTAGTTGATCAATGTCGGAGCGGGCTTCAGGAGATTGCGGGTTAACCATTACCGCCGTCGAACCGCTAAATCCTGTTCTCGCGTTAAAACTCCCACTGCTCCATCGCGCCCGGTTAGGTTCGTTCGCGATTTCGGCATCCTGAGTGCGGGCATCTTCTATTTCACTATATTTATAGACCGCATAAGTCAATGCACCAGCCAATACCACCAACGCACCTACCCAACCCATTGTGGCAGTGGTTGCAAGACCCATTTGTACTGCGATTCTTGAAATACCGACGTATGCCGGAACGGCAGTTATCCCAATTAAAACCAACGATGCTGCTAATCCGTCTGTAGCGTGGTTTAGTTTCAACGTCCATTCGGCAAGTGACTTAATACCGCCCAAATACTCTTGCGCCTGCGGCATAAGCTCGTTGCCTATCTGTATCCACATTTTTTTAAACGTACCACTCAAGGAGTTCATTGTTTTATCGAGTTTCTCGGCAGCTTCGGCATCTTTATCGCTGAGCACCATGCCCATGGCTTCGGCTTTTTTAGTGATCGCGTCGATCTGCTCACCAGACAATCCCAGAGTTTCCATCATCTTCATGCCCGATTTGCCAAACAGTTCGATAGCCGCACGGTCTTTGTCGGCGGCATCGGTCATTCCGCTGATTTTTTTTGCCACCAACTCATAGACTTCGGTCAGATTCTTGCCGCTAATGTCCTGCAACGTCATTCCCAGCCGGGAAAAAATATCGTTAGACTGTTTGCCCTCTGATTGCGCCTTGATCATCTCGTCTTTTGCCATTGAAATGGATTTACCAAACTTACCCATCATGTTTTCAGCTTGTTCGGTCTCTACGCCGCCATAGCGCATAATGGCATACAGCTTCGACACTTCTTCCGCTGAAGCGCCGGTTGAGCGACGAATCGTCTGCACGGCCACACCATACTCTACTGCGGCCTTGGTAGCTGTAGCCAATCCTGTTGCGATTCCGCCGATAACCGTTGTGAGACCGGTTACAACACCACCAACCCCTGCCAACCCGTTGCGCAGACCGTCGGGAAGGCTCTTGAACTGCTTCTCAATGTTTTTCAGCGCGGATGTAGCCAAATCCTTTACCGCTATTGTTATCGCTATATCTTTTGCTATACCCATGGCCGTGCCTCCATATAAAAAGCGCCGCTTTTGCGACGCTTAGAGTTATTTATCTCGCCAGCGCTGACTGTAACGCCAGCCTGCCGTTTTCGTTGTACCGGAAACTTTCTACTTGCTTGCTGCTGTATGGTGACTTGTCCAGTACCAGCATACCGTTGCTGTCGGTTTTCAACCCTTTGGCGTTGGCAACCTGCCCGATCTTCATCGCTGTTACGCAGAACTCTTTTGCCAGCTCCGTTGCTGTGTAGTGACGTTCGGTCTGCGGGGCTTCGATAGCGCGGTCGCCGGTGATCATGTTCACGGCGTTGACCACTATCGCCGCTTTCGATACGCTATCCAAGTCGGGGTGTTCGGCGATCAGCAACCGTATCGCCACCGCTGCCTGCGTCCGGGCTTTCAGTTCCATTATTTCCAGACGCTTGTCAACGGTGATTTTTTTCGGTTTTGCTTTTTCCTGCTGAACATGGTGCGTCGGCTGGACGTATTCGCCGGTCTTGCGGAGCGCTGGCAGAACCTCATCGGTGAGCCAGTAACGAATTTCCAACGCTCCCGGTTTGTCGCTGCGGAGTATTAAATCGTATGCGCCCTGCTCTGAAACATAAGTCATTTTCTGCTTTCCGCCGAGGGTGTCGGTTAAAACTACACCCTTGTCTTTATCCCTTAATCTGCCTAAAGCGTCCCTGCTATTTTTCAAGTCAAGCACACCACAAACATCTTTTGCGCAAAACCACGGTTCACCGTTTACCAACTCACTACGAACCTGAACATCATTGTACTTGAATACCTGCATTTGTTGTTTCATTTCTTTCTTCTCCTCAACTTTTTCTAACGCTTTGGTTTGAACCGCTTGCGACCAGTTTGCCGGTAATAGCTCAATTTTGAAGCGCATACCGATTTTGGCAAGCTCGCGGTTGCAGTCCGTAATTGCCACCATTACCGGCGCGGCTCGTTCCGGGTTGATGGGTTGGAAGTAGTTGTGAAATTTCATATCGCCGTTCGAATTGTGATACAGGTTCTGGAGTTCGTCTTTGTCGTCATTGACTACCATTTTGATGTCAACTGCTTCCAACCGGCTTTTCACTGCTGCGTGAGCGTGTAGCAGCTGAGGAAGTGTGATTGTCTGCCGGAGTTTTTCCAGCGGCTCGTCGGTGCAGATTTGGAATAACATTTGTCTCCTTTCGATTACCTTGCGAAAGGATTCACTTCATAATATAATGTATGTGAACCTTTCGAGGTTTGTTTTGGAGAAGTCGCTATACTTTGGACGGTGAAGCGGCTTCTCTTTTTTTGTCGATGTATAAACATCTATACATATACTATAACAATCGCTATCGCCTGTCAATACTTTTCTGTAGATTTTATTTGCAATAGTATAGCGATTGAATTACAATGTATAGAAAGAGAGGTAACTATGTTTTCTTACAAACCTTTGTTGAAATTGATGATAGATAAAAACGTGAACAAGTCTCATTTGAGAAGCGACCTCGGTTTGTCGCCAAATACTATTGCGAAAATCGCCAAGAACGAATACATATCTTTTGAAGTGCTTGACAAGCTCTGTGCGTACTTTGATGTACAGCCTGACCAAATTTTTGAATACGTGCCGGAGGAGAAATAATATGCCTGAACTTAGCCGTTTTTTCAACATTGTAATCAAAATGCTGTATTCCGACACTGGACAACACAACAAACCACACTTTCATGTATATTACGCCGAACACGAAGCTTCCGTTGGCGTGGATGGCGAACTACTCGCCGGCAAATTACCGCCAAAACAGCTCAAGTTGGTACAAGCGTGGACCATAATCCACGAGGAAGAAGTCTATCAAGCCTGGAACAACGCAGTCAACAACAAACCATTCGGCAAAATCGAACCTTTGAAATAGGAGGTCACATGTATATCAAAAACGACATAGCTTACGCCGACGACACGCGCCAACCGATCAAGGTACGCACCGTCCGTGCGATGGAAGATTATTTTCTCAAGCTGGTGTTCTTTACAGGAGAAACCAAAATAGTAGACTTCAAACCCTTTTTGAAATATCCAGCCTTCATGCCTCTGTCGGACAAGCAAGTTTTCAACGGCGTTTATATCGAACACGGTTACGTTGCATGGAACGATGGCGAGATTGACATAGCTCCGGAGAAACTATTTGAAATCGGCGTTGATTACCAAGAAGCGAAAAGCGCATGAAAACGTCAATAAATCCATTGCTAATCAATTGCCCGGCATGCGGCAACGAAGTATCATCAGCCGCCCGCGCCTGCCCCCATTGCGCCCACCCGTTGAACAAATCGCCGGGCGAACGCATTTACTCGGGTATCAAGAACACCATCTTCAACATTATTTGTTTCGTTTCGCTGATAATTTTTATCATAATGCTAATGCACTTGTTTTCAAAATAACTCAATGTTTTTCTCGCTGTCTGTTAAGCTCTCGAACTTCGAGGGCTTTTATTTTTTGCCACGCCGACGGCACCATTTCCACGCCATGCGAATCAGCGATCAGCGCCACAGCGTTATAGTCCAGCCCCACATAGCCATCAAACGACGTGCGCCATTGCGTATTTACCGCCAGCCATAACCTGAATATTCTCAGGTTGTCGCCCTGTAAATCCGGAAATTTATCGGCACATTCAAAACATTTATGCGCGGCCCGGGTCTGTTTCTGTACCAGGCGGCAAGCCTCACAATAATCCCGCTTGCCGCCGGTAATCCAGTCCCAAGCCGCCGTTAGTTTTTTTCGTCACCGCTATAGGTCAAACGATAGGTGTCTTCCGCCAATTGCATTATCTCGGAATACGCCACACCTTCGTCAGTTAAGCCGTATATTTTTTCGGCAATCCACTCACCGCCCTCGGCTTTCATTTTGATAACGCCTAGCCCGGATTCTTTACCCTCGCCAAATGCCGGGTCTAACCCTGCCGCCCGGAACGCTTTTAACTCGCCAAACGTCATCGACCGGGCAGGCGTAATAATCTTAGTTGAACTCTTCAACGTCTCATACCTCATTATTTATATTTTTCAACATGGTTGCCGGCAGTTTTGTATAATCTGCGTGTCCGTTAGCCAGCGTCATCAATACAATTGACGCTGCCGCGTCGAGCGGATTAGAAACAAATCCGTTGTAGTTTATCGTCAGCATTGTGCCTTTTGACGCTTCGAGTTTGGCAATAGCCGGTTCATAAACCACTTCCGGAATACTGATCGTGAAACTAGGTCCGTCGCTATCGGTCAGCGCAAATTCCAGCGACGATGTAGCCCCGGTGATTGTTTTTTCAACCATTAGCGTATCTTCGAAGAATAATGTCAGCTGGCCAGTAACTTTGAATGGACTCGTAGGCTCCAGTTTGGTACGGATACCCTTGCTGCCGATTGCGTAAGTGTCCGCCTGCAGTCCGAAGTCCAGAACAATCGTGCCTTTAGTGATTATCCCGGTCGTCAGTCCGCCCTCTTTCACCGTTCCCTGCCATTCGAAGAACCGGGTATAATCCAGCAACGCTTTCTCAGTGGTAGTAAACGCGGTTTTGGCTCCTAGCACGCGGTCAGCTCCGATAATCTCGGCTACATAACTCGTGTTCTTGTCATCGCCAAAATTAAAGGTGAGTTTGTTGACTTTCAATCCGGATAGCAAATCGTACCCCTTGGCGTCTGTGAACTGCTTCTCCGCGCAAAACGACGGCTGAGTATTACCCGGCTTAAATGCGTGAGAAAAAGCCGGGGTTGTTCCAGTGGTCGTCGGCAGTCCGAATGCCGCGCGCAAGACATAGCCTAACGCTACTGTATCAAGCGGGAAGGTAATCCCGCCGGATATGTCAACATTGCCGAATACCGGCGCTTCCTGCGCGCGAATACCGCGCATGGTTGTCGGGTCAGTTTTGGTACGTTTGTAATCCATCGCCTCGCTGTCGATCGGCATCAAAATGCACTCGACTGGCGGCTTGTTGTAATCCGTTTCAAAGCCGAGCGCCAGAAACGAGTTATAGTCTTTATTCCAGCTCATTCTACCTCCTGTTAAAATTCTAATTTGCCGCCAATAGCTGACGGCAGCCGTATTGTTATGTCCATATACCCCGGGAATTGCGGATACATCTCGACCGGTTCAATTTCGTAATCAATCGTATCGACTTCCGCACGGCGTTTGAACTCCTCGCAGAAACAATTGATTATCAACTGCCCTAACTGATCGCATTGCTCTATACCCGGCAATATCGATATTCCGTCAATATCGTTTATCACATCTTTTGTGACGCACCAGCCGATTGTGAAATTGTATGTGTTAGCGTCGCGGTTCAGCCCTTCATTTTTTGTACCCGGCAAAACCATTATCGCCGGATTATACGCAGCATCGAACCGCAGTTTCTTGTTGTAGCCGATTGATATTTTCGGATTTTTACCATAATTTGTTACACAAAATTCAGATATTTCCGCACTGTTTTTCAACAAACCGGCAACTTTTTCAATCAGCGGGTATAAAGCGATTGTTGGATAATTCATCAGCCTTTACCTTTCATGAGGTATTCAAAGAACTTGTTCGAGAAGTGTTCAGCCATATTGTTCTTCTCTGCCTGATAAACAGGATCAATTGTCGGACGCGCCGGAACGGCTATTTCGTTTCGGTCTTTAGCAATCCCGGCACCGGCTCCGGCAAATAATCGTCTCATTTTTTTCGAAACCTCGATTTTGTGTCCTTCCTCGACGAATCCACCCCACCCCTTAGCGGCTCTACTTTTCCCGGCGCGCGGAGTTGCAAACCACCCCGTTTTTACGAAAGTGGCTCCGTCTGTGTCATACTCAGTATTACTACGCACCCATGCCAGTGGATTATTTGAGCGTTTTTTTAATATCTGCCTGCGACTTTTCGCCGCCATTCCGTCCGGAGCTTTTCTAGATTTATGCCAACGAACAATATCCTGCCACGTTTTATAACCGCTACCGCCCGGTGCTTTCGCCGTTATTCCCTCTTGAATTTTTCCTTTAAGGAATTTCCCGCACGATTGCAGCGCGATTTTCGTAGAGTTTGGATAGCGTGACAGCAATTCCTTTAGCAACGGCGATGCATTATCAAGCATTGATATTTCCATGTGCACATTCGATATTACTTTCATCTCATCCGCCACGTTACCTCCACGCCGATTCGTTCATTACACAATTAACCAGCCATGAATACTCGTCACTTTTGGTTATTTTAGCTACGTTCCATTCTGACGAATCCGCTAATATGATAAAATCTACCGTCTTGGGATAGTCTAACGTCCAACTTGCATCGCGGAACACATGAAACAACGCTTCGTCACTATGCCCTTCACCGCTTTCATAAACATTTCCGCGCTGATCAGTCATCACGTCATCCCGAACGATAACGACGTCGAGGGTCGTCAACGTTTCAGTCAACGACCCCTGTACGGTTCGGACGTATTTAGCCTTTTCGGCAAACTCATTAGTGTTCTGAAACGTCTTTAAGTCTGCCGCCATAACCTCTTTTAGTGTCATTTTGCGCTAGGATTGAAAGACTCTTGAAATGCTGCCATTTCTTTCGCAGTTAGTTTTTTTACGACTTGCGCCGAGAAGATACTGTCGATCATGACCGGAACCGGCAGCGGTGCCGAAGCCGTTGCAACAAACCGCACCGGCGGATTATTTTCCGTCCAGCTGCGCGGCAGGCGTTTCGCGCCCAATATTACAAGCTCATCGTTGATAGTGGCAGCACAGGCGCCATAAAGCATGTGGAAATTTGCGCCGGAACTTGCCAGCAATGCCATTCCTTGCGGAACGATTGGCAACGTGGTCTTGGTGGTATCGTCATAATACCACTCGTTATAGGCATAAATATCAATGCCAAGTTCGACGATCCGGGTAACGAAAGTTGTGCCGTTCGGACGCGACTGCGGCGCCAGTTCAATACGCAAATCGCGGAAAGTACTCACGATTTTTTGTATTTGCGCGCTGTTAATGAACGCTTTGGCGGCATCGGTTGCCAGAATTAGCATATTCGGAGTAACGCCGGTCAGCATTTGCACGCGCAATTGCCATTTTTGAATATCATCGTAAGGTAGCGCGGCCGGCGCGTCCCATTTTACTAATACGTCTTCGAAATTCGTTAGCCCGAAATCCATAACATCATTAACGCCATCGCCAACGATATTTATTTTCCCGTTGAACAACGCCTGCGCACACATCACTTCCTCGCGCCTGGTTATTTCGGTGTCGTTGTCGATCAGGTCTTTGGTCAGTTGTTGCATTGCGCGTTGTTGCGGTGATAACGCCGCATAAGGAGTTTCGCCCGGCAACCGTTTCATCAGTTGCTCAGCTGTGGTTGTGCGCATCGGCTCGACTTTCGGCGGTGTGTAAGTGCTGGTCGAATATCCCTGACGGTCAACCGGCTTACCCGGCAGGTTGCGGTTGACATACGCCGCGATTCGGCGGTTGCCTTTTACCAAGTCGACATCAACCTTCGCTGTGTCAAACTCACGAATATTTGTGAAAAAGGTGTCGCGGATAAATGTCCGCACCGGCGGGATTTGCTCCACCGCTTGGAGCATCGTCCGGGTATCAAAAATATTAATCGCCATTGTTCAGCCCTCCCTTATGCCGGTACAGCTTGAGCTGTACGGAATATTAATCCGATTTTTCTGCCTTGCACACGATAAGCCGCGACGGTATCGCCCGCCGGAACGATCATTGAGTTGGTATTGAAATTGCCAAAAACATAAACTACCGCCGGAGCTGCATTCGCCGTCGCGTCAACATCTTCGGTCATGATTCCGTAAAGGTTTTGAGTTCCGTCGGTAACACCTTTTTTAATGGCTTTGAGTGTGCCGTCAGCGTCAAGCATTCCTACCAACGCCCCGCGCTTTAAGTTTTCGCCTTTAGCAAGTGTTTCGGCGGTAGTCTCAACGTCGAGATTACCACCGGCTACGAGATTGTCCGGTTGATATGCGTAAGTTTCAACAGCCATGTCTTATTTCACCCCCATAATTTTTTTGGCATAAGCGACAGCCCCACCAATTAATGCTTGGGTTTCTGCTTTTTCAGCGTCCGCGCCTTCGGCCGGCGGCGTTTGACTTAAGTTAGCCAATGCCTGAGCGTCAAGCGTGCGGTCAACGATTGGTTTTGCCTTGGCAATCGTTTCTTTTTGCAACTTGCAAAGTTCTACAGCGACTTCATTAACGGTTTTCCCATCATTGATTGCTGCCGTGATCAGCGCGTGAATTTTAACGTCCGTGCTATCGAGTTCCTGCAGCGCGAATATGCGCTCACGTTCAGTCTTTGCCGCGACGGCTGCTCCCTGTTCTTTTCCGAGGTTGAATACTTCGTCGTAAACTGGTTTGTGGTCTTTCGCGAGAATGTCTTTGTCGATCATTTCTGTTCCTCCGATTTTATTTGTTATGTTAACGCTATTGAATAACTGCAGCGGCAGTGTTTTCAGGTTTTGCGTCGGGAACGCCAACCCGTTGATAACCATAATTCCGTTTTGAATACTCGCATCAACGGTCCGTTCATTCTCAATCTCGTCGATAAATCCGAAATCCTTAGCCGTTGCCGCCGACATCCATGTTTCAGCATCGAGTAATTCAATGATTTTCTCGTTAGCCATCCCGGTTTTAGCGGCATAAACGTTAACCAAGGTGTCGCGCATGGCCTCTAAATCGTCCGCCGTCTTGCGAAAATCGTTTTGGTTGCCGAATGCTATGGTCATCGGATTATGAATCATCATCATGGCATTAGCGGGCATTTTGACCGTGCTGCCTGCCATTGCTACGATTGACGCCGCCGATGCCGCTATACCGTCAACAACAGTAGTGATCTTCGCCTTATGGCGGCTGAGCATCGAGTAAATAGCCTGTCCGGTGAATAAACTGCCGCCCGGACTGTTTATTCGCACCGTAATACGCGCCTTGTCGTCCAGTGTCTGCAGGTCTTTGGCAAACTGCCTGGACAAAACATCATCCCAGCCCTCGTCTTCACCGAGAACGCCATACAATAGCATCTCGCCTTCGTTGGCTTTGGCGTTACTTATCGTCCAGAACTTTTCCGCCGTCGTCGGGGTTCGCGTTGGCAGGCGGTTGGTTACCCGCTGCCGGTGTATTTTTGACAATTTCCAGTCCTCCTTCTTTGATTATTTTTTCCTCGCGAGTGCGCTGGCGAACATTGTCCTCGAAGTCGCCGCCGGTTAACTCGGTTGTTTCGCGGTCGCGGGTGCTGAAACAATTCTCGACACGCAAAATAGCCGCGTTGACTTCTTTTTCCGGGTCGATTTGTCCCGGACTTGGTCCGTACCATTCCGTTCCGCAATATGCCATACGGATTGCCTTGTCTTCAAAGAATCCCGGTGCTTCTATCCGTCCGGTTGCAACTGCCTCCGCCAGCCACTCTTCGTAAATCGGTTGGCAACATCTTTTTGCGAGCCAGACCCGGCGTTTACGAAAGTATTTCCACGCCTCCAACAGCGCCGCGCGGCTTGCCGAATACGACGCAGTGAAATGTTTCACCAACAATTCAAACGGCAACTCAATCGCCGCGCCAATTTGTCTGCAAATTGCAGTCACAAATCCGTCAAAGGCTTGGTTCGGTCTGCCCGGATTGCTCTCTTGTATCTTTTCGCCCGGATTCAAACCGATTATCGAGCCGTTCCCCAGCTCATACCCGAAACCATCATCGGTAATCTGTTCGGTTTGCGGTATTCCTGAACCCAGCATTTTGCCGTCAACGCTTGGTATATCGCTAGTGATAAACACGGTGAGCATACCATTTATGACTGCCGCCATCAGTTCAGCCTCGGTGTATCTGCCCAGTTGTTTAAGTTGCTCAATTACCGGCGATAACAGCGGTACGCCGCGTTTCTGACCCGGTCTCTGAAACGTAGTCAGATGCAAAATATTCCGGCGGCCACTCAACGCGCCAAACGCCGGATACGGATCATACTGATACTGTTCATAGTTGCGACTGTCCAGCGGATGTTTTTTGAGAACATAATATTCAAGCGGTGCGCCGCGCTCGTCCACCCGCACACCGCCGCGAACATTTGTATCACCTTCCATTCCCGGCGGCGTTTCGATTCGGTCAGCTTCAATCAGCAACACTTTCAAACCGTAGGTATTGCCAAGATAATTAATCATTGGCAGCGCTATGAACGAATCGCCGCTCATTAACGCCGAAATAAAAGCCAGTTCCTGTATCTCACCAAAATCTTTGTTCCGCTCGGCGTCACACTCGCCACACCATAACGAAAACTCCCGTTCAACATTCTTTTGCCATTCATCGGCTTCGTCGTCGGAGAGTTTTAGAAATTGCGAATCGATACGCGCCTTGAGTTGCAAGCCGTTGCCAACGACGTTGGTAGTTATCGTATTGAGCGCACTTGTCGCCAACGGCGCGCCGCCCATATACAAATCCCGCGACCGCTGCCGCAAAGATTTTAGCGTCATGCTTGCCGATACGCCGATAATGTCATCGTCCGGACTGCCGCTTAATCCGAAAAATCCGCGCAATGCTTTTTTTGTACCGCTTGCGCCATGCTGCTGATAGCCGCCAGCGCCGGTAACGTCATACATCGAGTTATAAACTTCCAGTTTTTTACGGGCTACAAGCCGACGCAAAGCCCTATTGGGGCTGATAGCCGCTATTGTTTTGTCAAAAATATTGATATTGCCACCCCCATGAAAAAAGCGCCGCTTTTGCGACGCTTAGAGTTATTTGCTATAATGCCTCCCGGAAGGAGGTGAGAAATAATGAAAATTGATGTTGATAAGTACAATACTTTCGTTGATGAATTTTTCGCTAAAAACGAAAAACTTCTGCGTGGTGATTTGGAAAAAATCCGTGCAAAGAATCAAACCGAAGAACCAAACCTTCTTGACGCGCTAAAACTTCAAACAGAAACTATGATGTATCTATTTACAAGCGTTAATCCATCGTTGATTCGCGTAATACTCGAAAATCTTGACGATTTGACCGAAAAGCCTTAATTATTGTATCTGAAACTACATCCATCACATCCTGCCGTTGCTGTTCCCGCAGTAGCGGCTTTTTCGTTTCCGATACGAACCACATCAGCAGTCCGACGATTACTATTAACTGTTTCATGCAGCCTGCTCAATCTCGATCACTGGCAATATGTCGTGTTTCTTGAGAAGATCATACAAGAACAGCCTACCCTTTTGCGTCCAGTTGGTGTGCATCTTCACATCAGCCCTGCCGTCGCTGTGCTTGAAGTCGATAGTGTCAGAGTGCGTATAGCCAAGCCCGTGATATTTAGCTGTCAACAACCACTGACCGCGCGAGTTCTTGTACTGCACTTTGAGATCATGCAACGTCCGGTTCATTTCAGCGCCGGAAATTCCGTAATCTTTTGCAATTTGCGTTATATTGACCAACCCCTTGTTTTGCAGAATCCGGTCGGTGTAATCGGCTTTCGGTTTAAGTTCGCCGATGATTTGCGCCTGCGTTTGGTTATTTTCGAGTAATATTTGGTTTTGTTCAGCTTGCTCCAGCGCCAGTCGCAAGGCTTCGGTAAAATTCGTCGGCACCCGGAATTGTGAAACGTTCTGTTTGGCTCGTTTTTCTACCTCGATGAAATATTTACGCACCTTGCGCCCTTGGTCATTATTTTCGACCATTGCGATTTCTTTAGCACAATCCATTTTGAGAAGATAATCTGTTTTCGGTTTACCCGCCAACCCGTCTGACCTATTTGATAAAATTGTCAAATAGTCCTCGCCCTCAATAAATCCATATTTTTCAATACGATTTTTGATCCAATTTGCGAACTCTTGCTGGCTTCCTAAAAACTCGTGCAACTCTCTGGCATTGATGATCGTTTCTTGGTTTTCGTTCCGGTAAACCGGAATCATTGTCTTTTCGACTAGTGTTAATTTCATATCGTTGCCCCCATTAGTTTTTTCATTTCGTAGCCGTCCTTAAAGGCTTTGGCGTAGATTTCGTTATGTAAGAGATTGTCCAGCGCACCTTGCGCGTTATTAAGTTCGCCGATAATTTTCAGCGGAAAATTGTTTTCGATTGCCGATAGCGCATCAACTTTTTCTCGATACTGTTTGTCCTCAACTATATCGTTAAGAATGTCGAGTACCCGGTTGTCGACGAATTTCTTGAATGTTTCGTGTCTGTGCATATTAGTCTCCTTTCGATTACCTTGCGAAAGGATTCACGCCATTATATAATGTGGGTGAACCTTTCGAGGTTTTCACAACAGAAAAGCCGCTTTGACCGTCCAAAGTTTTGGGCGGTTTTTCTGTGTTCATAGACGTATGGTATAACTTCTTAGATTGTTTGTCAATAATTATTTTTGACTTCTTGAACTTATAGAGTTATTATATAGACACGAGGTGCAAACATGATAACTTATAAACCCTTACTAAAAATGTTAGTAGATAAGAATATGAATAAAATGGATTTGAAAACCATAATCGGGTTATCCTCCGGAACCGTCGCCAAACTATCTAAAAACGAATATGTTTCACTCGAAGTCATTGAACGTCTCTGCGCGTACTTCCAATGTCAGCCTAGTGATATATTCGAGTACGTCTCGGATGATAAATAGCAGTCGGAGCAATCCGGCTGCTATTTTTATGCCCCCCTATAAGTCCCGCGGCGTTACACGCATCACGCGCGGACCGCCACCTTTTATCCTGCATAAACGAGTTTCCCAATAGAGCTGCGCATCACGTATCTCGGATAGGTTTTCCCTCGTCAATTCTCGTGTGCCGATTTTGTAGCTCTTACCTTGGGCTATAAAATCTTCGGCGTCCAGCCACATTTGCAGTTTCTGATTAATTAACGTTTCGGTTATTGTCATAATCACCTCATAACGAAACGCCCCTGCTTATCTGCCGACGTCTTGTCGCGATAATAGGAGCGCTTTCTTTTTTACGCATATTCTTTAGTTTTTCAAAATCAGGATTAACTATTTCCATTGCTGCCGTCGCATAATTCCTCAAGTCCAGCGGCTCGTTGCGTGCGCCGGGGCGTTTTTCCCAGACCAGACGCTTTTTGCCTTTGTTATAGCGCGTTACCAACCGCTCAGATGTAAGCCCTTTGAAGTACTGTTCGCCATAGCCCCGGTCTGATTCGCGCGGAAAATGGCAGTATCCTGCGCCTTCATGTTCGATTTTCAGTCGTGAAAACAGCAATTCCTTGCCGGTATCAACGCCCAGCGGGAACATCGGTGTATTCTTACGATTGCGTCGCGTCGGATTGCCGATAAATATTTTCCCGAAACCCTCAACGCCTTTAATAGCGAACACCCGCCGATGCTCTCTTGGCTTGCAGAAGTCATAAACCTCGGTAGTCTTATAGCCGCTGTCCACACAGGTACAGGCTATCGTCAACCCGCAGCCGTCAGAGTACCGGAAATTCTTAAGCAGATATTTATCAAGCTGCTCCCAAACATCTTCCTCCGCCGGGTTGCCAATAAAGGCTTTGTAATCAACTCCCCAGCTTTCTTTACCTTCGCCCCATCCAACAACCTCAATTTCCAGCCGGTCTTTTTGTACGTCAACCCCGGCAGTAAGCATTAGCGTTCCGTCCGGTAATTCGCTATCATAATATTCGCGCCGTTTTTCGAGATACTTAATCTCAATTTCGTCGCCCGCCTCTTCCCAAGATTCGCCCAACGATGTATTCACCCAAACTTTTAGTTCCTCAGTACCGCCCGCTTTGGCTTCGTGGAAGTCTTTTATAATTTCACCCCAGCGCCGCCATGGGCTGTACAGTTCGTTAATGTGGAAACTCCGTATCCCTTTAGCTTTGCGTTGCGCTTTCCATTTGCCCTTGCCCTTAGGATTACTGTATTTCCAAAGAACCTCGTCGTTAAGCGAACCGCAACGCGAACAGGCGTGTTGCTCTGTCTCGAAATGTATCTGCGCCCATGTCAACGGTTGATAATGTCCGCATTCAGGACAGGGCAGATGATACTGCTCCATCGTGCCGCGCTCATACTCGGCTTCTATCCGCGAAAAACCTTTTATAGACGGCGTGCTGAATTTGATTTTCTTCCTGTTCCAAAATGTTGCCGTCCGCTTTTCACCAAGTTTTATCGGATCGCCCTCGATTCCGGCGCTAACCGGATAGCGGTCCACTTCATCCGCCAGAAATATTCTAATCGGCCGGCCTGATAATCCCGTCGGTGAATTAGCTCCAAGCATTGTTATATGACCGCTGGGAAACGTCTTGTGACCGATTGTATTGCCGCTGTCACGCGATTTTGTGTCAGATACTTTTTCATGCAAGCGGTCGCAATCTCTGATCATCGTCGCCAGCCGGTCTTTTGAAAACGATTCCGCCATTTCCTTGGTTGGTTGTATGCACAGAATCGGCGCCGGGTCATAGTCAATATAATAGCCGATGATGTTTAAGAATATTGCCGTCTTGCCAACCTGCGCCGAACTCATTATCACGACATCTTCAATTTCCGGATCCGTGACCGCATCCATTATCTCGCGTTGGTACGGCGCGCGGTCAGTGTTCCATCGCCCCGGCTCTGCCGAATCCTCCGGTGATAATATCCGGTAGTTGTCAGCCCAATAGGAAACCGTCAATTTCGGGGGCGGCGTAAATATTAAGCATAAAGTGGCGTAAGTATCATTCACGTAAAACAACACCTTCTTGCGTCGGGTCGAATTTGCTGCAATCAACCAACAATGCCCGGACTCTCTCGTCAAGAATGTTTTGTATTTTGCCGATATTCGTCTGACCAAGCAACAATGGCGCCACTGCCGCTGGCAGTCCAAGCAATTTCGTTTTCACGTTCGTTGCTATCCGGTTGAAATACAAAGTAATATCAGTCTTCAACCACAGCCCACCGCGCTCTTTTTCCAAATCAAGTTCAGCCATTTCGCGCTGCGCCTTGGTGAGTAAAGTTTTTTCAGTATTGAAATCAAGTTCGGCGTTCACGTCAACAGTTTTGCATTTAAACTTAATAAAATTCTGCACCGATTTTGCGACATCATATTCGCCATGCGAAATACGAACAATTACTCCCGCCTTTTTCAGAGTTTCTGCATACCGTTCTGAGATTCCTATGACCGCCGATAATTTTATTAGGTTTAAAGTCAATATTTCATCGTTTTTTTCGGCCATTTTCGTTTCTCTCACTTTCTGCCAAGCTGAACTGTTTTATTTTTCCTGTGTCTAGGAAATTCCCGCGCTCTACAGCAACCCTCGGGGCAAAAGGCGCTAGGAGTACCTTGAGAGGGGTCGGATAGGGGGGCGGTGCCGCGGTCAGCCCTATGCTTCGCCCACCGCTCGCGATACACATCAATTTCTCCAATAAAAAAACGCCCGATCACTCGGACGCTTGATAACCTGCATATATCATAACACAGGAATAGGGGTCCAAAACTATACATCAATAAATTTTATTTATAAACCCAAATTCCTCGGCAAAGATAGTAATTACACGGTGTTTCATCCGGTAATAGCCAACTACATCAGCATAACCCAACTGTATTGCTAACCCGACGTTATTATATATAGCATGCTCGGTCCAATATTTTGCCTGGAGCAATTCCAATTGGCGCGGGTTTAATCTGGCTATTGCCGCTTTACAACACTGGTAGTCATGTTCCAACCGCTTGATTGGCTTATTGGCATCGACATTATTAATCGCGGCCCGCTCGGTTGTTCGGCTGATCCCACGTCTGCCGCGTACTGAAGTTTGTTTCATGTAAGTTCGCGAGCGTAATATCTCCCACGCTTCCTCGATCTGCTCGTCGAATGAATGATAATCTTCAATACATTTTTCGATATAGCGTACCCACCAAAGATTTTCCCGCTTTGCCATTACGTCTCCTTGTGTTATAATATATTTGAGATTCACAAGGCTTGCCCGGTAGTGTTAGCAGCGCTACCGGGCAATTTTATTTACTTCCGCCCGATAAAAGTTAATGTATTTTCATAACATCCAAATATTAACTATTCCATCGGTAGCCACTCTAATAATAATTTCCCGAACATCTGCTGATCGTTTGAGCTGATTCAGCGCATTAATGGCAATCACCTGTGCTTCTTTGGCAGTGTAATTGTCATCGTGGTAAACGTTGCGTAGCCTGCGCTCGTACATGAAAGAGTGTTTGGTTTTGTCACGCTTCTCGGCAGCGATCTCGTCGGTGATGTTGTAATCATTAATCATTTCCGCATTCCTTCTTTGCTGCCGCGATATAACTTTCGATCAGCGCCTCGATTTGCTCAGGTGTCATGTTGTAGCCCACGTGATCCTGCAATCCCACGCAGGCAATATATAGAGCTGTTTCCAAAACAATATTTTCGGTTTGCAATTCAAGTTTTCCCCGAAGTGTGCTTTGCTGTAGCCTTCTTTGCAGCTCAACCTTAAAGCATCCGGACATACCATTGCCGGTCTTATCATCGTATGTACAATGCTTTTTAACCATTGTGCTCTTCTTTCCAGCGCGCCGCGTACTGAGCGCACTTGTCGCAATCAGGAATGTCGCAGCAACCATGAATGATAATATTGTGCTTTGTTTCTACCGGACAACAAATATCGCCGGCTGAATCAATCATGCCCGGCGTGGCAATTTTCAACCATTTTTCATACGTCATTTTCTTTACCTCCAAATTCCTCTTATCTTAGAATTATGTGACCCTCTTTTTTTTCGCCGTTACGCCCTGTAAATTATTGGTCTGATCAGCGTTTTGAAAAACAACCAATTCCACGTGGCAGGAATTATGTGGAATTTTAGATTAAAAAAATATCGTTAACGCCTTTTGTAATCGAAGTTTTTTAGCGTCTCATCCATGTCATCCTGCTCCAGCCCGATGTACCGCATAGTTGTCGATTGATCGTCATGGTTGAATATCTTCATTAGCTTAGCTACATCATGGTATTGCTGATAATGATGAAACCCGAAAGTTTTGCGCATTGTATGAGTGCCGATATTGTCCAACTTGAATACTTTTCCGATTTCCTTGATGACTTTATAAGCTGTGAACCGGCTGATCGCTTTGTTACTGCCGCGATTGGAAAGAAATAAATATTCATGCGGTCGGCGCCCGCTGCAGTAAGCTTTCAATATTGGAATCAACTTCTTTTCGTTAAGTGCCGTTCTGCGAGCCTTCCCAGTCTTTATCTCGCGCGATATTATGAACGATCTATCCTTAACGTCAATGACCTTCAGCGCAAGAATATCCGATATCCGCAGCCCTGTATAAATCCCGACACTAAACCAAACATAGTCGCGCGGATTCTTTGCTTTCAGATAATCGCAAATATCTTCGAGCATAATGTCGTCTTTTATCGGCATTACAAAATTCATGATCTTAACCTCATAATTTATTCCATGAAGCGGCTATAGCAGCTAACTATCGAAAGGTTTTCGTCGCACTCGTTGGCCTTGACCGGACATTGGGTACAATTTACGAGACGGCATATTCGTCTCAATGCTTTCTTGTATTCTTCGTTTCTTTGGTTAAGCCGTTTGTTTTCGGCTTCCAAAAACCTGATGCGCCCCATTGTCGCTGCTTCGTTATCCATCATTCGCCTGCTTTCCATAAAAAATATTTGCGCCAACATTCTGCCAGACACTCATCCACTCGAGAGCAGATTATTTCGTCAGTGTAACCTGATTTTTCACAATTATTGACATAGCCATACTCGTCCGGACATTTTTCCGTAAACATTTTGCTTGCCTGATCCAGCGCCTTGGATAGCTGTTCGCACTCAGCTATTTTTTTGGCATATGCTCTGCCGATGCCACATGATTTATGAAATACAGAGGTGATAAATTGCGTTCCGTTTTTGTAAATATACTCGCCATAAACTCTACAATATTGCACTTGATGTTTTTCAAGCGCTTCTTTATCCCACCATACACAGTCAACGCAATGAAAATCGTCTTCGCTTACGCGATTTTCATTTTCAACGCTTATCATAATCCCTCAATATTAACGCGGGATAATCAGTAGTATCAAAAGCCATGCCCGCTATTGGCAACGCGGAAAGCCGCCTTATCAGTTCATTCGCGTCATCTATCCAAAATTGTTTAATTCCGCGTGGATATTGGTAATGCCGATGTATAAAATCGTCATGCGTTATTATTAACGGTATCTCTATATTCATTTCTCTAGCCCTACGCTCGATTTCTCTCCCGGCAATCTGATTAAGGCAAACAATACAACCACCTTGATTAGCACAAGCTTTAATCAGTTCAGTTGTTTTCCCGGATTGCCTGGATCCAAGAATTATTTTTTGTTGGATGACATCATTTTCAATTTGCATATTATTCTCCTTCGGTGCATATTTTTTCCAACTGCTCAGAATATACGCCGTCACACATTGTCAAAATGTCAGAATATATTTGCGCGTTTTCATCGGTACACTCGACAAAGCTTTCTATACCATCGCCTTCACAAATAATTTTTATTTTCCAAATAGCGCCTACGTCACCGGGCGCATACTCAATTTCGATTATCGTTCCGTCGCTAAACTCAATCTGCAGCGGTTTATCATATATCGATATTTCATCGTTATAATGACCGCGAAACTCAATCAAATCGTCGGAAACTCCGTATATTTTAATCATCACTCACCTGCTTTCTGCGGACACCAACCCGGAGCGGCAGGCTCATTATCCAGTATTTCGTCATCAATAATTCGCCCTCTTTCGCTCTTGTAATGGCACCGCCATTCCATAGCCCTGTCTTGTTCACAATGTTGGCATAAAAAACAATTCATCACATTACCTCACGAAACAATTCTTAATTCGGGATGTTCAGTCTTATGGTCACATGGACTTTCGCTAATTATCTGTTTTGCTTTTACTATTGCTTCCTTGTGGCTGTCCGCTTCAACCTTTATTATGTTGCGATAAATTATTTCATATTCGAATTCGTATTCTCGCATCACGCCACCTCCTCAACTTCTCCGCACATCTCCGGCAGGTTCGCCTCAACCAGCGCCTTTGGTATCACCGGACTAACACTGTTGCCGCACTTTGCGACCTGTTCATACTTCGGCATACCATCGATTTTGTAATCTTTCGGGAAACCCTGTGCCGCAAATAGTTCGTGCGGTTCGAGCATCCGCATCCCGATATCTACAATCGCGTAAGCCTCACCGTGTATTGTGACTAGCCCCAGCCGGTCTTTGGTGGTTATCGTATGCACCGGATCATCAATCGGCTGTCCGGTACCGCAACCGTAATACTTAATCATAAAGCTGCGTACCTCGCCGATATGCAAACCGCCCGCGCAAATCGTCGGTACCGGTTCAGTGTCCGGGGTGCCGATGTTAGTTCCTTTGAGTTTTATCAAATGCGATGTCACAAGATGGTTGTGATCAACTGACGTGATTGTATGTATAGGCTCTTTCAAGTCTGAGCCACAACCGGTATAGCCACCGCCATAATGTTTTGCCATAAACGCGCTGACCAGCCCGAATCGGTTTGATGTATCAACCGTCCTGACCGGTTCATCGGATCGTTGTCCACGTGCATTGTCGCCGGCGCCCCGGTCGCCGTGATATTTCGTCAAAAACGTTGCCACTACTCCGGATTTACCACCACCACCGGCGGTAATAGTGCCCAGCGGCTCATCAACACTATTGCCGATTGATTGTCCGAATTGGCGGTTTATAAACGTCGCTTGAACCAATCCCATTGCGTGAGCATTGCCGCCCGGTCTTGCTGAACCTGCACCGGATGTAATTGTTGCCAATGGCTTTTCAATGTCGCTACCCGGCGATTCGCCGCGAAACTTCGTAACATGCGCCGAAACTGCTACGCCGGTACTGCTTTTATTATCGATGTTGATAATAAACGGACTCGGCGAATCCAGAACAAACTTTTTCAATCCTTTGGCAATCCGCTTCATCGTGTTATCAGCCAGCGGTTTCTTGCGGGTAAATATCGACGGACAATTAATATCCCAGTCGATAATGTCAGCGGCCACCGGCCACGGCTCCAAGTCTCCGCATAATACCCTGATGTCATTCGGCGCTGCGTGAGACGGTTCCGGCCAGACTATCTTGCGATCGTCGCACCTTGCTATCAGAAACAACCGTTTGCGAATCGTCGGCGCACCGTAATCACACGCCCGGAGTTCGCGCCACTCCACCTTATAACCGAAATGCTTCAGCGCATTAACGAACGATCTGAATGTTTCTCCCTTGCGTTTCGGGTCCGGCGTCATATCTTTCAGCAGCGGCCCCCAAGTTTGGAACTCGGTTACGTTTTCGAGCATGATCACTCGCGGCTTAACCAACGACGCCCACTTTACCGCCAGCCATGCCAGACCGCGGATTTTCTGCTCGCGCGGTTTTCCACCCCGGGCTTTGCTGTGATGCGTGCAGTCCGGACTAAACCACGCCAACCCCACCGGGCGACCACAGCACGCCTTAACCGGATCGACCGCCCACACGTCCTCGATGTAGTGTTTGGTGTCCGGGTGGTTGCGCCGGTGCATTTGTATAGCCGCTGCGTCATGATTAACCGCAATATCAACACTGCGACCGATAGCCAACGCTATCCCGGTACTTGCTCCGCCTCCACCGGCGAAGTTATCAACGATTATTTCTCGCATTGAACTCCTTTTGGTATCAACGGACACCAAGCAGGCGTCATGATGCCTTTTGGTGTTATATATTCATCCAACGACTTCCTTTCACCTTTATACCAACAGGCAGGAATATTGGTATATCCCTGACCACCAACGTGGTCGCAATTATTGCACTTGAATGGATTTCCTGTTTTTTTGTTCAACACTATAAATTTCATCCCCACAACCCCATTTGCATATTTGCCGTTGTCTTAATCCAAAGATTTTCAGTTATGGCCAGACCCTTTTCAGCTGTCGTTTCCTTCGTGTACTCTTGCCAACCTTTGAGATAATCACGGTATAACTCGCTGTCGTATCCGGACAGTAACACCGTGCCCTTGTGGTCAATCAGTGTTTCAAGCAATTGGCAATGATCTTGGTCGGTCATTTCGTTTTCGTACTGCTTTTTCATTTTTCTGGTAGTGAGCAAATATGGCGGATCCGCGTAAATTAAAACTTCCGGACGATTAAACCGCTTTATGAGTTCTACCGCTGGCTTGTTTTCAATCTGCGCCTCTTTTAGCCTGGCGATAATGTCCATTATCCACCCAGGGAGCTGATTCTAATATTTGACGGCATACGCTTTCTCGCGGCCAGCGATATCATTTTTCCAACCGCTCTTGTAACAAATTCGAAAGCCGTGACCTTGCCAGCACTTGACCAAATACTTACGCGCTCGCTCAATTTCATCGCCCCCCGGATTAAATGCTGCGAAATACTCTTGTCGCGAAAACGGTGTCATTTCAATTTGCCGGCAAAGTTCTTCCGGATAATTTCTGATCGTCGTAAAAAGGTTATATATCTCGCTGTCAATATCGTTTATCGTTTCAATCGGTGCAGGAGATTTTTTGAAGAATATCGCCCCACTGCCGAAAAATGGTTCGAGATAACTTTTGTGCTGCGGCATCTTACTGATTATCCAGTCGGCGATACGCCATTTAGCGCCGGGGTATTTAACGACCGCCCGACCGCTTGCTACACTCATCACACCTCCCGCACTGGCGGTTTTTCAATCTCAATCCCTAGTTTCAGTGCCAAACAACCTTCATGGGTCAGCCAACAGCACCCTTGGCAGCTCTCGTCGCCGCAGTTCATCGCTTCTCCTCTGGCTGATATTCGTCGCATCTAAAATACTTTTTGCCATCAATTTCCACGACGTCAATCAGCTCAATCGACCGGGAATTATTGCATAAATCGGCAGTTTTATGACGCGTCGTCCACTTGTTATGTTTGCAATCGTGCAGTTTGCAACCGACTATCTGCATAATGCCCCCTCTAATTCCTTGAACTCGTCAGGTATGTCGCAGATGTTAATAATTTCCATACACATAGCAACCTCGATATTCCCGTGGATGATCTTTACTCTGCCGCTCCTGATCGTATTTGTATTCACTAAGCAAACCGCGCTCCTGACATAATTTCTGTAATTTTTTGTTACCTTCATAACAAGCTTCATCCGCTGTAATTTCCTTCGCAAATACTTTACCGGAAAGCCCTTTATATGCTTCTGCGCAGGTTTTTCCGTATTCGAGACTAAATATACCGTTTGGTTGGCTTTCCAATTTTTGTAAACCACGCCGCTTTTCAGTAATTGCAAAAGACATTGCTGCAAATGTCGGAAATTTATCGCATGAATCCAAAAGCCTTTCAAATGCCGATTCAAATAACTCATCATCAGTTGTGCTAAACCTTTTCCACCAATCTTTAAAAACTTCTTTTTTGTCCGGTTGAAAAACTGACCAATTACGATATGCAATTTCTAAACAAGTTGTGAGCGTATTTGGTTTCACTTTTCAATTTTCCCTTCCGCCTCAAGTTCGGCAATCGCCTCTGCAAAAGGATCACCGGCTTTTTTATTTTTCCGCTGTTGTTTTGCCCACGGCTCGCCCCTGATATCAAATCCATCAGTGCGCCAGCCGTTCAACACGCCGTTAATATATGCGTATGAGCGTTTCCCCCGCTCTGCAGCTACTTCTATCGCCTTGCAAACCCATGTTTCGCTGAAATTATTAATATCATCTTCTAGTTTTTCTGCGATTATCGGTGTCAGCGATTGGATGTTGCTTTGAAAAATCTTATAGATGTTTTTTATTTGATTTTGGTCGATGTCGATGACCGTTTTTTCTTCTTCTTTTTCTTCTTCTTCTCTTATCTCTAATCTCTTATCTCTAATCTCTAATCTCTGGTGTTCATTTTCGTTGCATTTGTTGTGAGATTCGTGTACATTTGTACGCTCGCCGTACTCAATTTGTTCGCGCTTTTTTAAGCTGATATTATCGCGATAATTCTTTACTCTTTCTGCCTCGGTGCTACTTTTGCCAATAAGCTTTTCTATATCCATTATGCAAATAGCGCCAGAACTAAATCGTTCAATTAATCCAAAATTTTCTAAAACTTTTAAACCAATTTTAACATTGTCCAAAGTAATTCTGGTGATAACACTCAACATTTTTGCGTCATAGGGCAGACCCTCGCGAAATAAAAGTTCGCCGCTAAATTTGAGAGATATGAGACACATTTTTAAATAAAGCGTCAAATAAATATATCCATTTTCGCCAGCTTCGAGCATTTTCATTTCATCGCTGTCGAAAAAAGTTTCTTTAAGTTTGAGATAGTAGTATTTTTTATTATCTGCCATAAATTCTCCCTGCGGCGACCGGTTAAGATCGCCTCCAGTTGTTTAATAAAACTACTGCCACTGCCCGGCCACAATTAAATAGCCATCGAGATTATTCTTCATAATCTCAACCTCGTGCAGCATAGCCTCACGGAGATATTTGCTCAATTTAGGGCATTTAAGGGTGAACGCCAGTCGTTCGCTCTCTGAGCGAGGTTTTACAACCTCAACCTCGATTTCAATCGACTGAAAGAACTTTGAATCATTGTAAACTTCCAGATTAGCCGATATATATTGCGGGATTTTAACGGTACTTTCCGCATCGCCGATTTTCACCATGAACGTGTAATTGTTATTGTCATCGTAAGAGAAGTCCCCGGCGATGTTGGTAACGTAGCGGAAATTTTGAATCGCGGCCAGCAATGATTCGAGGTCCATTATTTCCCCTGGCTCACGTCGTTTGAGAAAATCAATAAAACTCTTTTGATTTATCTGACGTTCAAATACTTGCTTGAATTCGTCAAACTGGTTCGAAAAAAAAAAATTATAGAAAATATAGTCCTGATTGCGGTCGATTACGGTGTCATCAGCCAACGCTGAAATAAAATTTTCGTTGTAATTTATGATGCAGTGAGCGGTGCCGCATTTTGCTTTGACTAAATCAATGAAACTTTGCACAGAGTGAACGAGGCGATTGAATCCTTCATAGACAAATACCGGCGCTGCGTCGCCGTGCCTGATCGCCAGTTCATTGCCGATTGCTGAGACGTTTATGTTAAGTTCTTTTTCCAAAATTATTCACCAGTCCTTTCAAATAACGAGATTTTTTCAGGTTTAGGCTGCGCTTTTTCCGTCTTGAGATTGTTGTCGCCAGTAACTTGGCAGAGACTGACTTTCTTTAATGCTGGATATTTCGGAGTGATGCGAAAAGTCGTCGAAACCATTGTCGCAAGGTCCTGAATACGCCTGAAATCAATCGAAATTGAAATTGACGCTTTCTGATCGTGCTTTAACTGCGCCATGATAGCCGGGATTAAAGCTCTGAATCGTTCGTCAAGTTCACCTCCGCCAATCGTTGATAATGTCAGCAATTCTGTAGTTTCCATCTTTCCTCCTATTTGTTATTTGATACTTATTTTTGAATTTCAACCATCACGCGTCCGGGCTGATAATACAGCGATTTCGCGCGCTCATACTTTACTGTAGCTTCGTAATCGGTCTGACTGGCAGCGCCCATGAGCGCCATTAATACCGCCAGCGCACAAACTATTGCAAGATAACGCTTTAACGTGCTATAATACGCGCGAGAAGTCCGCTTGGTTGTGGTTTTTCTTGAGCGCCGTGTTGATAGCACGGCGTTATTTTTTTTGGTGTTCATGATATCAATACCTCTTCTTATTTTCTCCGCTAAGCCATTTGTCGAATGCTTCCCGGTTTACCCTCAACGCATTTCGCGCGGCACAAGATACCGCTGGGAAGTCCCGACGCTTGAACAATGTGTAAGTTGAGGGCAATGATATTTTCAATATTTCTGATACTTCTTTTACCGTTAATACGTCGTAGGTCATTTGAATCACCTCCTCTCTTACGCCGTGATATAATGAGTTAAAAACTGTGAGGGTTAAATGTTAAAAGTAGTTGTTAATTGGATTGTCAGACATTTGTTTGAGGCTGTTGCCGGAATGCTATTTACTTCATTAGTCGGACTGGGTTGTTTTTACCATGTCCAAGTACTCGACTATATCTGGTATCAAGGACACGGTTTGGCGATATTGTCTGCCACCCTGTTGTCGACAATAATCATGATCGTTTGCGTTCGCTATGATTTACTGGGTATTGAACGTCGTAAAGAGCAAGCCAAGCAAAGCCAAAAATTAGAAAACGAACGGATTATCCAACAAAAGAAAACTGAAAACGAATTAAAACTGTACAGAACTAAATTTGTCAGAAAAATCAGAAACGATATCGAAGTTTTGCGGCAATATCATGAACGCCCCAGCGGATACGCTACAAGTTACTTGAAAACCAAGCTTAACGAAGTGCCTTTCAAATACGACAGCCCGGAATATCAAAAATATTGTTCGTATATTGATATGTGTTTACACGACATCCAAAAAGGCTATCCGGCTTTCAAGGCCGCGGCTTTATCATTACTAAGTAAATTAGAAGGAGAAAGCTCGTAATAATTTGCATCAGAAAATCATCGATAAAAACCAAGGTCGCAAAAGTAGCCGCCCAGAATATGACGTAGAGTTTATACATTGCCGCTCTCACCTCCTCTCTTACGCAATTTTCGATTGATAAGCTTTTGGGATACAAGGTTTGACGTTCTTAATCGCTGCTTCTTTCATTTTCTTCTCGATACAGGCGTTCCAGTTGGCAACGGTTATCCAGTATTGGCTCATCCACTTAAATGGCTGAAGCTCCGGCGTCTCTCCGAGCATTTTCAACACGCATAGCCTGGATAACTTGGTCATCTCCATAACATCTTTGACACTCAGCAGCTCCGCCGGTTTAAATTCACAGGTTTTCATTCGTTCCACCTTTTCATAGCTTTGTTTTTGTTGTGTTATAATTACCTCCGAAAGGAGGTGAGAATAAAGGCAGGTTTATCTAAAGAACAACTGTTACAGAAACTCGATGAATCTCTGCACAAGCAAAGATTAATTGACTTTTTGAGCCTTAGTTACAGCTAAGGCTTTTTTCATTTGCTGTATGTTTGATACGCTCTTCGAGATATTGGCATACTGCTTTTGATTGTTCGATAGTAAGATTATGTTTTTCCAGAATCGCATAACATTCATTCGCCGCTGGTCGAATTTCCACGAACATCGCACCTTCGCGCCCGGATATTGTTGGGTACATTTTCCGCACCTCCCCTCTTAGACATTGCTCTTTTTTTGTTACCTCGTGATATAATCTTTCCGACGCTCAAGCCGGAAAGGAACCAATGACCAGAGATAAGGCCGCAGAATTAGCAGCAACTATTTGTGCGGGCGTATATTCCAATCCAACTTACAAATATTCAGCATCGACGTTTAAGCGATTTTATCAAACCCTGATCAATGACATCTTGGAAGTTGCTAACCAAGTACCCGAAACCGAGCAAACTGTTATCGACCCTCCGAAAACCCAAAAGAGCCGTCGTAAACAAATCAGCAGTGGCGTAACACTGTAATTTCAAAAGGCTTGAGCGCTTTTCGATAAAATAAAAGAAATTATTTCCGTCGTGTTGGTTAACCCGCAAAGCGGAATTTCTATAGGTGTTACTGTTCCCAAAGAAATATCAATGCTTGCTACCAACAACGCTGACTGCTCGGGTTCTTTTCTTATCGTTCCCGATATGAGCAGAACCGGTTCATCCTTTTCGTCGTATAAAACTAAATTTTTCATCTCTTCCCTCCTCTATTAGACGTTGCTCTCTTTTACTACGTTTTATTGTTGAAAGCTCCAAAAAAAATAGATTCAACTTTATCCATTTTGAAGAACTCTTTCAATTTTGTCATTATTATGGCTTTTGGAAGGGTTCTTCCACTTTCCCACGAGTGCCACAACTGCTGCGATATCTCAACATCTGCGAATTTTGAGAAGTCAATCGCAATTTGAGCTTGTGACTTTTTCGCATCTGCCCTTAATTCTGCGAGCTTGTTCAATTTTCCACCTCCTTACAATGTTTAATTGTTGAAAGTTTACTACAACGTTTTATTGTTGTCAATATGTTTCTACGATTATTTATTGTATTCAAACAAATAAACAATAGTTTGTTGTAGAATGTAATCATAGAACAATGAAAGGTGGTGTTTATTGTGATTGGTTCAAGAATTAAAGAGCACCGTGAAAAAATAGGTCTGTCTCAAGTTAAATTAGCTGAACGCCTTTCAGTAACTCAGCAAACAGTGGGAAGTTGGGAAACCGGAAAAAACCGTCCAGATGCCGCGACGGTTTACGCTCTTGCCACTATATTTGGTATACCTGCAGAAGAACTACAATATGGAAAAACCGGTGCTTCAATCCAACGCCTAACTTTAGCCCGCAAGCTGGTAGGAATTGCCGACCTCGCGAGAGCTTCAGGGGTAACAACCTCGCTCGCCGAACAATACGCCCTCGGCTTAGCGCTGCCGTCCAAAGAGGATGAACGCAAGTTATGCGACACTCTGAAAGTTACCCGGGATGAGCTGTATGGAGTTCAACCACGCTTGGCTGTACTTGTTGATATTCCCGATATGCCTTTCGGGTTACATAAAGTGGGTGTTCGAATCCGAGAATTGCGCGAGAACGCCGGTCAGGATAGTGCTGCTAAGATGGCCGATTTTTTAGGGTTAAGCGTTGAAACAATCGAAGCAATTGAATTTAAAGGAAGAAGCCCAGACGAAAAACTTATAAGGCTATTAGCTGAAAAATACGAATGCCCTATTGAATATATAACTGGCGAAAAAATATACGCTGAGTTTGCAAAAAAACTTTCCGATATACTTCCAGAAGGATTCGGAGATAATATCGATACAAAAGCTTTTGGCGTTGAAAAAAAAGAATATTTGAAGTGGAAAAGCGGAATATCTGTGCCAGATAACACAACGCTAATTAAACTTGGCGAATACCTGAAAGTAAGTGTTAGCGATTTCCGGGCAGACAATAAAAAAAAGCCCACCGAATTGGCGGACTTACTGGCGGACCCGGAAGCGACCTGGTGCGGCGAACTATTAACCGAAAAAGAAAAAAACGCAATCCAATCAATAATGGC
Organism: Bacillota bacterium; assembly: GCA_037129925.1. Lineage (GTDB taxonomy): Bacteria > Bacillota > Negativicutes > JBAXTZ01 > JBAXTZ01 > JBAXTZ01. The sequence continues at coordinate 18,061 of JBAXTZ010000017.1, read as the reverse complement.
GCTGAGGGAAACTCAGCCAATTCAAAAATCCCGTGCCGCATAATTCAGTTTCCAGTGAAAAGGTGAAACAAAATATAGCGACCAATTGAGTACACGTTAAATTTATTAAAACGAGGTTGTTATGAAATACGTTTGCATTAATTTTGAAACTGCAAATCATTTTCAAGAAAGCGTTTGCGCTATATTTGTTGAATAGCGGATCATCAGAGCCGGTTTACATAGAGCCTTTATTTAATTTATCGGAGTTTCCGGATAATAGTACGATGCACGAAATCACAAAACGAATCGTTGTTTAGGAAAAAATACCCGAAGCTAAAAATAACCGCGGGCGATGTCTATATTCAGGGCAAAATCGCGGGAATGTTCAAGCGGTTTTAGAGAGGTATGTGAAGGAGTTCGGTTTATGACTAACGTTTATTTGGAATTTGCGGTAGTTTTGGTAATGATCCTGGTGATTTATTTGCATAGCAAATATAGTAAACCCGTAGAGCGTAGAACACGACCAAATATTTCACCAAAATTAACATCAAATAGCATTATTCAAAATACACCTTCCGTTAATGCGAATGCCCCTATACCCGTTATTAAACCAATAATAAATTCCAAAAAAGAAGCACCAAAAGAATTGAATTCGGAAAAACATCTTGTGTTATTAAGAAAAAGGTTTAGAGCTGCAAGAGATTTATTTCAAGCTATCGAAATAGATTATCCTGACGGTTGGCGTAAGTGGCCTAAAAAGCTTCATGACGAACCTGAGCAAAAAAAACGTGCGGCAAAAGCAATATACGATGATATACGCGTAGATAGATGTGTTGATAGCGATCAAACAGGCTATTACATGGTGAATGTTTTTCAAACGAGCTTCTCTGATTGCACATGCGCAGATTTTAACAAAAGAAAACTCCCTTGCAAGCACATGTATGCTTTGTGTAATTGGCTTCATTGCTACATAAAATATTATCTCAAATATTTTTCTTTCAGAGATCCGTCGCAATGGGGCGGATGGAATCGCTACACCCATTCTTTTTCAAGCCAAAGAAGTCGCTTGGAAAAAGCTATAGACTGGATGAGTTCCGAAAAAGGCATCACCGTTTATAGCATCGACAATAGCAACTCTACCGGAGTAATTAACGACTACAACGTTTCGCTTACGAATTGCACTTGCGAGGATTTTAGAAAACGTAGCATCCCCTGTAAGCATATTTATAGATTGGCTTTAGAGCTTGATGTATTAAAATAATTTTGATTCCCAAGGTCGCATAATCAATCCAATTTACAAAACCACTTTAAATAGGTAAGAAAATTTACACAGACCTTTTGCTTGCGTTCGCAACAAAAAAAAGCCCCGGCGAACCGGGGCGAAATTACTTTTTATTCTTTTCGTTACTCTTTCCAAAAAAACTACTTGCTGCAAGAATTAAGGTGGCAAGCCCAGCTAACACACCGCCGATTCCGGTACCTAGATAAAACGCAAAAGCTGTTAAGCCAACAGTTGCGATTATAATCAAAAAAGCCATCCATTGCCCGCGTTTATCCTTGGAAACTTCTGCCTCAAGCGCTCTTATCTGCATATCTCTGGTATGCTTCGAATCTTCTTCGAAAACCTTCAACATTCTTTCCGGTGAATCCGGAATAACTTGCGCGTACTGAGCAAAAACAGCCGGATGCGGTAACGGACCGATGTGCATTTCTTGTTGTGTCATTGCAACTTCTTGTTGTTTTTGCGGAACTCTACTTCTTGACGACATAATTATTATCAACTTCCTTAATCGCTCTATGTAACCGATTACCAATCTGATTCCAGTTATGGTTCATTAATTCGGAAGCTGATTTAGGCGCAAAACTCTTATAACTTTTAGACGGCATAATTTGAAAACTTCTCATCCCGGCCAAAAACATTTTAACGATTGCCACTTTTCTCACCTCCGCGCATACATTTACATATATTAATACTATTGACAAATTCTACGCCTTTTTCTTCGACCATTGCACCGGTTTCCTTTCACCGAATTTGCTCCACTGCTCAGCGAACTCCTGCTTCCGGCGTTCGATTTCGGCATTACCTTTTTTTAAGTTTTCAGCCACTTGTTGAACAAACGAACGCTGTTCCTTCTTGTTAAGCATAACATTCACCTCCAATTCACTAAGTTATATAAGTTATATTAGTTAGCCTAAGTTATATAAGTTAGTAACCACATTATAAACAAACTGATATTGTATTACAACTATAACTTAAATCAAGGCAAAGCAAAGGCAGGTGACATTATGCCCCGTACAAAAAACAGCCGGCGCGCATCCGGAGAAGGTTCGATTTTCAAACGTGAATCCGATGGCCTCTGGATGGCGTTCCTATCGGTCGATACTGAAGATGGGCCAAAAAAAATATGGGTATCCAGTAAAATGCAGAAAACAGCAAAAGAAAAACTGGAAAAGCTCAAAGAACAATACCGGCGCGGCGCCAACCTCACCAGCACGTCTGTTACGCTTATAGAGCGCATGAAACATTGGTTGGAATATGAGATCAAACCACGCGTCGCCGATGCCACCTACGCGAAATACCAACACAACATGACACGGCATATCGAGCCTACCCTTGGCAAAATGCATATACGTAAAATCGCCCGGACTGATATGGTTGAGTTTCTTGCAAAAAAGGAATCCGAATTATCTATCGAAACAGTCAAAATACTACTGTCGATGCTCCGCCGGGTCATCGATATCGCGCTGATCGACGACATAATATTCAAATCACCGCTCCTGGGCGTTAGCCGGTCCAAGAAAGTCGAACGCAAAAAACAGCAAATGTTGACCACCGAAGAGCAGACCATCCTGCTGGAAACTGCCCGGACATGGAGCGACAACCAAAAACACAACCAACACGTGTATGATATCATATTTTTGCAGATGTCCGCCGGACTGCGCCGGAGCGAAGTGCTGTCGCTCAAATGGTCAGACTTCAACTTTGAGAACAACACCGTCGCAATCCAAAGAGTTTATATTATGGTCAGAGGTTTCCCGCAGCTCGAAAATCGCGCCAAATCAGCGGCCAGCCACGACGCAATAGCCCTGCCGGAAATCGTGGTAGAGCACTTCAAAAATTTATGTCCGCCTAATCACGATCAATATGTTTTCCCCGCACCTGATGAAAATCCAATCAACCCGAACAGTTTTAGGCGCACATTCAAGCGGATTGCCGCCAAAGCGGGCTTAAATCCTTCGGTACGTCTACATGACCTTCGTCACAACTTCGCGTCGCAAATGGTGGCATTAAACGTGCATATGGAAGTGATCAAATCCCAAATGCGCCACGCGGACATAAAAACAACCAGCCGATACTCACACGTCACCAGCGACGGCCAAAAACAAGCCGCAGAATCGATAAATGAACACCTAAAAAAAATAGTCCGCCCGTCGTAATGACAGGCGGATTTTTTTGCCGGAAAATTTCTGTATGGTGAAGTAATGGTGAAGTAGCAATGAAAATGACCTCTTTTCAGAGGTCACAAACCCTTATAAACATTGGTCGGAGCGACAAGACTTGAACTTGCGGCCTCTACCACCCCAAGGTAGCGCTCTAGCCAAACTGAGCTACGCCCCGAATCCGCAACCGTTATTATATGCGCTTTTGACTATGCTGTCAATCGGAATCTAGTTCAAGCAGTTTACTGCTCGCCGTTTCATCCATTGCCTCGACAGTTTTCATCTGCTTGATAACTGCGCGGGAGCGCGTGCCGAGTGCCGCGACTTTATTGCCGGCCTCTTGAATTTTCTTTTCTACTTCCAGCAATATTTTTTCGTAATTACTGAATTCGGTTTTAACCGCTCCAAGCATTTTCCAGATTTCCGAACTTTTACTCTCGATTGCCAGGGTTCTAAAACCCATTTGCAAACTGCTCAAAAACGCATACAACGAACTCGGCCCGGATATTGTGACGTGATAATCATGCTGCAATTGCCGCTGCAAATCCGGGGTGTTTAACGCTTCGACATACAACCCTTCGCTCGGCAGATACATAATCGCAAAATCCGTGGTCTGAGGCGGATTGATATATTTTTGCTGGATGCTTTTGGCTTCGAGTTTTAGCCGGCTAGTCAGCGCCTTGCGCGCCAGATCGACTGCCGGAATATCGACATTTTGCTGGGCATCCAACAACCGCTGATAATCCTCGATCGGGAACTTGGCATCAATCGGCAAGAAAATATATCGTCCTTCTTCGACCTTCGCCGGTAATTTTACAGCAAAATCAACCGTCTCGCGACCAGCGCCGATATTAGCCTGCTCGACGTATTGTGATTTCACCAACACCTGCTCAAGCATCGCTGCCAGCTGGGTTTCGCCGAGGATGCCGCGGGTTTTGACATTACTCAGCACCCGTTGCAGACCGCCGACATCCGCTGCCAGTTTTTGCATTTCGCCAAGACCTTTATGCACAGCATCCAACCGCTCGCCCACGACCGAAAAAGACTCCTTCAACCGGGTTTCCAATACCGTATGCAACTTTTCATTGACCGTCTTATTCATTTCTTCGAGTTTTTGTGAATTCTCGACACGCAGTTCTTGTAACTGCTCAGTTAATGTCTTACGCACCGTCTCAAATTTGCTATCGTTATTTATGGAAAAACTTTGTAGTTGCGTGGCAAATCCCTGTAATTGATTGAGTTGCGCTGATGTGGTTACACCATTTTCACGCCGGGTGCGTTCGGCTTCATCGGCAATCATTTTTTCTAAATGCTCCGCGCCTTTTTCACTGCCCTTGCTGCGAAAAACAACATACAACACCGCCAGCAATGTAAGGGCTGCAACGACAATATTTAGCAGTTCCATATAAACTCCTAAGCCTTCATCAACTCAAGCGCGGTCTTAACATTGATAATCACACCGGTTAACAATGCCGCCTCGTCAATATCAAAACGGTTATTATGAATTCCGACAGTGATGCCGCGGGTTTCGTTGGCTACACCCAGCCGATACATCGCACCCGGCGCAGCTTCAGCAAAATACGCGAAATCCTCACCGCCCATTGACGGTTCAGTGTAGATGTTTATTTTATTTTCACCCAACATCACGTCGGCACAGGCGATTATTTTGTTGGTTACATAAGTATCGTTTACCAGTGACGCGTAGCCCTCACGAATTTCCACTTCAGCCTTGCCGCCAAATACCGCCGCGGTAGTTTCACAGATTTCAATCAACCGCCGCAGAACTTTTTTTCGATTGGCCGGGGTCAAGGTACGCACCGTACCGCTCATAACTACATGTTCAGCGATAATATTTTCTTTATCGCCACCCTTGATTGTACCTATGGTTACAATCACCGGATCAGTAGCGGAAATTCCCCGGCTGCTAATGGTCTGCAAAGCCATTATCAACTGAGCCGCAATAACAATTGCATCGATCCCTTGCTGCGGCTGGGCGCCGTGTGCGCTCTTGCCGTATACAGTTATCGAAAATTCATCAGTGGACGCGCAATTTTGTCCAAATTTTATCCCGATTTCACCAACCGGATAATCAGCTGAAACATGCAACGCCATCGTATAATCAACTTTCGGATTCTTCATGCAACCGGCATTGATCATCGGGAGCGCCCCGCCGGTTTTTTCTTCTGCCGGTTGAAAAAACAGTTTAGCGCTGCCAGGCAGTTCAGCACGATATTTGGCTAGTATTTTCGCAGTCCCCAGCAAAATTGCGGCATGAACATCATGACCGCAGGCGTGCATTTTTCCTGTTACTTGCGACTTATAATCGACAGTTTTTTCATCCTGAATCGGCAACGCGTCAATATCGGCGCGTATTCCGACCATTTTACCGGCCTTGTCGCCTTTAACTATGCCAACAACCGCAGTGGCAAAGCATTTATCATCGTAGCTGATGTCCATTTCCCGTAAATATTCACATATTTTCGCCTGAGTGCGAAATTCTTCAAAACCCAATTCCGGGTGCATATGGAAATCACGGCGCACTGCGCGCAACCAGTCGAAAATCGCTTCCGCCTCAGCGCGAATAGTTTCGTTATCTAGCATACTTCCCTCTCCGTCCCGATAGCCAATATTTTAAACAACACTTATCGGGTCAACGTCCACGTCAATTTTTTTGTTAGTCATAATTCCGGCTAGTTGTATCGCCGCGCGAACATCAGCGCCGTTTTTAGCTTTCACGATAATCACCTGACGGTACGCGCCATTTAACCGCGCCAGCAACGCCGGCGCCGGGCCGACAATTTCAATTGTCTGATTCGTAAGTCGCAATTTTTCCGCAGTCATATTTGCCAAAGCTACAGCTTTTGCTTCGTCATCATCTTGAATTACTATTTTCACCAATTGCACGAAGGGCGGATAGCCAAGCTGCTTACGCCAGTCAATTTCCTGTGCATAATAATTCAAATAATCGCCGTTCGCAACACTAACCAAAGTGAAATGGTTACTATTATAACTCTGCACGACAACTTTGCCCGGAATATCGCCGCGCCCGGCCCGTCCGGCTGCCTGAGTAATCAATGCGAAGGTTCGCTCGTGCGCTCTGAAGTCGGGAAGATTAAGCGCGGTATCGGCACTAATCACTCCGACTGCCGAGACGTTGGCAATATCATGTCCCTTAGCGACCATTTGCGTACCAACCAGCACATCGTATTCGTGCCTGCGAAACATGTTTATTATCTTCTCGTGTCCGCGTTTTCCGGTTACGGTATCTTGATCCATGCGTAACACTCGCATCGCGGGAAAATGTTTTTTCAATTCTTCCTCAACTTTTTGAGTGCCAGTGCCAAAATAGCGAATATATTGGCTTTTGCAAGTCGGGCATTCATCGGGTATGCGCTCGGAATAGCCACAATAATGACAGCGCAAATTACTGCCGGAATCATGATAAGTAAGCGATACATCACAATGCCGACAGCGGGCGACGTAACCACATTCGCGACAACTGACAAATGTTGAGTGGCCGCGGCGGTTGAGCAAAATAATCGCTTGTTCGCCTTTAGTTAAAGCATCAGTTAACAATATTTTTAGCGGTTCAGAAAACATACTTCGATTGCGCTCGGCAAATTGCTCACACATGTCCACCAGTCTGATTTCCGGCAGCAACGCGCCGGTCGCCCGCTTCGGTAATTCCAACAATTCAAATTCACCATTTTTAGCAGCATAAAATACTTCAATTGAAGGCGTTGCGCTCCCGAAAACAAGCGGCGCTCCGGACAGCTGACTGCGCCATATTGCCACCTGCTTAGCATTATAATACGGTCGATCATCTTGTTTGTAAGAGTACTCATGCTCTTCATCCACGACAATCAGTCCCAAATTCTTAAACGGCGCAAAAATCGCTGACCGGGCGCCGATTAACACGTCGATTGTTCCAGCACGAGCGCGGTCAAATATATCCCGCCGCTCTCCTGGTGACAAGCGGCTATGAGCCACGCCAATCCGCTCGCCAAAAAATGCTTTGAATCGCTCCACCAATTGTGCCGTCAAGGCAATTTCTGGAACGAGTACCACCGACTGACGACCAATGTCCAAAGCCCGGCGTGCAGCCCGCAAATAGACTTCAGTTTTTCCACTTCCGGTAACGCCGTACAACAAGAACCTTTTTGCGCTATTCAGTGAAATTGCCGTGGTTATTTTATCAACCGCGTCCTGCTGTGCCGAATTTAGCATTACGGCGCGGTGTTGTTCGGGATTGTCTTGATAACTATCCCTGAATATTCGTTGTTTGGTCTTGCTGATAAAACCGCCGCGTTCGAGAGCGCTGATAGTCGCCGCGCTATGTCCTTCGGTTTTGGCATCGGTCAGCAACAGCGACTGACATTGCTGCAATCGCTCTAACAATCGAGCCTGGGACGGTTTCTTTACGAATAGTCCATAATCGATGTTTGAATTCAACAATTCCAACGCCAATTGACTCTTTTCACTGGCTTTGTAGATGTTTTTCTTTACTGAACTGCCACCGGGGATGAAAAGTTTTAGCGTCTCGCTTATCGAACACAGATAGTACTCGGCGGTTTTTCGCGCCAGTTCAATCAAAGTCTCGTCAAACCAATAATCGATTATTGCGGTTATCGGTTTGAGTTCGTCCACCACACCGGAGTTCACAGCAACGACAACGCCCTCGACTGTACGATTGCCAAACGGAACTATCACCCGCTGTCCGGCACGCACGTCGAGTTCGGTCGGAATACTGTAACTATATTGTTTGCAAATACTCTTAGCCGGAATGTTAACAAAAACTTCGGCGACGGTGGTACTGTTATCACTATCCATCAATTTCCTGCTAAATCTTGGCTTGTTCCCTGAGCGTGGCTGCTTTGTCTAGGCGCTCCCACGACAAATCCAAGTCCAACCGGCCAAAGTGACCGTAAGATGCTGTTTGTTTGTAAATCGGACGGCGCAAATCCAGCATCCGGATTATTCCCGCCGGGGTCAGGTTAAAGTTTTTTATGACCAATTCGGCAATCTGCTCTTCAGCAATTTTTCCGGTACCAAAAGTATCGACCCGAACTGAAACCGGCCGGGCAACGCCAATGGCGTACGCCAGCTGCACTTCGCACTTGTGCGCCAATCCCGCCGCTACAATGTTTTTGGCAACATAGCGGGCGGCATAAGCCGCCGAGCGATCAACTTTTGTCGGATCTTTTCCGGAAAAAGCGCCGCCGCCATGGCGTGCCATTCCACCGTAAGTATCAACAATGATTTTCCGCCCGGTCAAACCGGCATCGCCTTGCGGTCCGCCGATAACAAACCGCCCGGTCGGATTGATATAATATTTTGTTTTCGAATCTAACAATTCCGCCGGAACAACTGTTTTTATGACATTTTCAATTAAATCGCCGGTGATGGTTTCAGCATCAACGTTGGGATTGTGCTGGGTGGAGATAACAATCGCGTCAATTCGAACCGGACGCTCATTTTCATATTCCACCGTTACTTGAGTTTTACCGTCCGGGCGCAAGTAGCCAATGATTTTCTTTTTGCGCACTTCCGCCAGCCGCCGCGCCAATTTATGCGCCAACGCGATCGGTAGCGGCATATACTCCGGAGTTTCATCGGTTGCATAGCCAAACATCATGCCTTGATCACCGGCGCCGATTTTGTCGTCTTGGTTCTCATCGCCATGTTTGGCTTCTTGAGAATTATCCACACCCAGGGCAATATCTGCCGACTGTTCATCAATAGAAATTAAAATTCCGACAGTATCGGCATCGAAGCCGAATTTAGCGCGGGTGTATCCGGCATCACGAACCGTCTGGCGGACAACTTTAGGAATATCCACATAACAATTGCAGGTTATTTCTCCGGCTACATGGACTTGTCCGGTTGTCACCAGTGTTTCACAAGCCACGCGGGCATTGGGGTCTTTGGCGATAATTGCATCGAGAATGGCATCAGAAATCTGATCACAGAGCTTGTCTGGATGTCCCTCGGTCACTGATTCGGACGTGAATAATTTTTTGTGTAAAATCATTTTTGTTCTCCTTCAAAAAAAATAAGCTTCCTGATTTTGACAGGAAGCCGCATAAGATTATTGGTTCCCATCTTGCGGTTTATCCGCCGGATTTGGCACCGTACATAAGCCGGTTGCCGCGGTTTCACAGGGCCAGTCCCTCCACCGTACTCTTGATGGTAATATTTAGTTTTCGGTTGAAAAGCGCTTTTGACTATTTAACGCCGGACTTAACCCGCTCGAAAGTAACTTCCCCAGAATCAATTTCTTCTAACGAGTGCAACACCATCTTATGGCATACTTTACCGTCATCCGGCCAGTTTTCTTCTACCAATTCTCGGGAACGTTTGGCAGATAGCACTACCAAAGTATATTTGCTATCACCACATTTGGCGATCAAATTATCCATAGTAATCATATTTTCACCCCACATCTTCGAAATATTATACTCAAAAACTTACGAAGAAGCAAGAATAATTCTAATCGTGCGACGCAAATTTGCTATTAACTATTCGTTCGATTAAATCAGTGCTACGAAATGAACGGCAGCGTTCAGCACGGACAATACAAGCGAGTTTTTCCGTTGCCGCGCTTACAACGTCATTTACCACAATGTAATCATAGTTGTGCGCCATTGCAAGTTCGCGTTTAGCACAACCCAAGCGGCGCTTTATTACTTCAAGCGTATCTGTACCACGTTTTTGAATACGATTGGCAAGTTCCTGGATGGATGGCGGCGCAATAAAAGTAAATACGGCGTGGGGGAATTTTGCTCGCACTTGCATCGCTCCCTGAATATCAATTTCCAAGATAACGTTCTTACCGCTTTGCAGTTGCTCCTCGACAGCCCGGTATGGAGTGCCGTAAAAGTTACAGTAAACCTCTGCCCATTCCAACAAGGCATCTTCATCAATCATCCGTTGAAAATCTTCCCGTTTTACAAACCAATAGCTCACTCCGTTAACTTCACCAACTCGTGGCTGACGGGTAGTCGCCGAAACAGAAACATGCAAATTCTGTCCGCCGGCTTTTTCCAACAGCGCCTTGACCAGCGTTCCCTTGCCGGCTCCGGAAGGTCCAGAAATTACAAATAGTATTCCGCGTTTTTCCATTGCTCTCTCACTCTCCATAACATCAATTCCCGAATATCATTCTAAAACATTACCAATACCGACTATCTACTGCCTTTTATTTCTTCTCTGATTTCATTTTTGATTTCATTTTTTATCGATTCCCTAACTTCGTTTTTCACTTCACTCTTTACCTCGTTTTCAACCTCGCTCTTAACCGCGTCTTTAATTTCGCTTTTTACTTCGGATTTGATATCAGCTTTCATTTCGTCATCAGCAACAATATCTACCCGGCTGACCACCGTTTCCGGCATAATCGCTGACAAAATTACATGCCCGGTATCAGCGATAATTACGGCCCTGGTTTTACGACCGTGAGTGGCATCGATAATCATATTTTTTTCTTTAGCCTCGGCAACAATCCGCTTTATCGGCGCGCTGTCCGGACTAATGATGGCGATTATCCGGGCTATCGAAACTGTATTCGTAAACCCGATGTGAATAAATCTAGTATCCATAAAATTACCTGCCTTAATTATCAGGTTATAAAGTCGTAAAGTATTAAAGCAGTAAAGCGGTAAACCAGGAAAGTAATAAAGTGGTAAAGTATCCCACCTTCTCCATTATAATCCGATAATTTTATCACTTTATAACCTTATAACTTTATACCTTTATACCTTCTTTCACTCTACGTTCTGTATCTGCTCGCGAATTTTTTCGGTCTCGGATTTCATTTCGACAACAATTGCTGCTGTAATATAGTCATTACATTTAGAACCGATGGTATTTATTTCACGATTTATCTCCTGTACCAAAAAGTCCAGCTTCTTGCCAACGCCGCCGGAATTTTTCAAGGTAGTTGTCAGTTGTTTGAGGTGGCTGCGCAACCGTACCAGTTCTTCGGTGAAGTTTGTCCGTTCTGCGAACAACGCCGCCTCTTGCAAAATTCTAGTTTCATCGATTGTTTTGCCGGTGTCGTCCAAAACTTCGCGCATTTTCTGTAGCAGCTTACTCCGATGTTCACTCACGATCACTGGCGCATGCCGGTCTAAATCATCAATATAGCCAGTCAACAATTCGCTCCGTGCGACAATATCATCGCCGATGTGCGCGCCTTCAGTAATGCGCATCTCGGTGATTTTTTCAAGAGTAACGCTCACCGCGTCACGAAGTTTTAACCAAACAGCGGTCTCATCCACAATTCCGACTTCGGACTGCATTACCTCCGGGTACATTGCCAACTGATGAATACCGACATTAAAGTTAGCTTGCGGCAATTGTACCGCCAACTCCTGCAATGCAACAAAATACTTTTTTGCAAGTTCGTGATTTATTGTTACCGCTTTGTTCGAACCGCCAGTTTCTTGCCAAAAAATCCCGACTTCGATTTTGCCACGCGACAAACTCCCGGCTACTAATTTTCGAACCCGATCTTCAAAGGCATTAAGACTGCGTGGCATCCGGACGCTAATGTCATTATAGCGGTGATTAACCGACTTGATTTCCACAAAAATCCGCAACCCGTCTTCGAGATATTCGCCCCGGCCAAAACCGGTCATACTTTTTATCATTCGCGCTCCATTCTTAAATAGCTAAAAAGTTGTAAAGTAGAAAAGCTGTAAAGGATATTTGCTTTATTGCTTTATTGCTTTATTGCTTTATAACTTTTAAACTTGATAACTTTCTATAGTTAGTTCTCCCCTAAACACTTCCACGGCAGGACCGGTCTTAAATATATGTCCATCGGTGGCCCATTCCAATTCCAATTGCCCGCCATCCAGATTAATTGTCGCCGTTTTTTCGGAATTATCGGTTAATGCCGCGGCAACCAGCGCCGCCGCAGAGCCGGTGCCACAAGCCAATGTTATGCCACAGCCCCGCTCCCATACCCGCATTCGCAGATTGTTTCGGTCGATAACTTTTACAAATTCGACATTTGTTTTTTGCGGAAATAACGGATGAGTTTCAATTCGCGACCCCCAATAGGTCAAGTCGATGGTCTCGGCATCGTCGGTAAAAATCACGCAGTGCGGATTTCCCATCGATATGTCATTAACGATAAATTCTCGACCCTCAACCACTATCGCTACACCAATTGAATCATCGCGGTATTGCGGTGCGCCTAAATCAACCCGCACCCGACCGTCTGCCAACACCTCGGTGATCATGATACCGGCCGGTGTTTCCAGCGAAATCGTCGTTTTGTCGGTATAGCCATATTTGCGCAAATGTTTGGCAAAACACCGGGTGGCGTTGCCACACATTTCGGCGATTGTGCCATCGGAATTTATTATTAACATATAAAAATCAGCAACAGCGCTCGAACGAATCAACAATAATCCATCTGCGCCGATTCCAAAATGCCGGTCACATAATTGTTGTCCAAGCACGCCCGGATCGGCGATTTCATTATTCAGATCATCGATTAACACAAAGTCATTACCCAAACCCTGCCATTTAGAAAACTGCATACTCATCCTCCCTGCTTCAAACTTCTTACTACTTACTTCATAACACGATACTTCTTACATAATAGAAAATTATACTGTATCCGCACTGCACACGCAAAGTTTTATTGACTATTATCGGGCTAACTGGCAAAATTGCAGTGGAGGGCAACATGAACTTAGAAGGAATTGCCATAACCCGGCTGTGTCGGGAATTAAACGATCGACTGACCGGCGGCCGCATTGAACGAATTTTCCAGGCTGATAAGCATACTTTTATTTTTCACGTGCGCGGTTTTGGCGAAAACTTAAAACTAGTCATCTCCTTACATCCGGAAAAACCCTGCCTGTTTTTGGCCGATGCTGTTCCGGAGAACCCTGACGCGCCACCAACGCTGTGTATGTTGTTGCGGAAGCATCTTGAAGACGGTAAAATCGCCTCGGTGGAACAGATTAGCTTTGACCGGATAATTCAAATCAACATCGACGTTCGCGGCGAGAAAAACCGCATTGACACCAAACAATTATATCTCGAACTAATGGGAAAAAACAGCAATCTAATTTTCTGCCATAACGGAATAATCGTCGATTCGTTAAAACGTATCGGCATTAACAATAATAGATTCAGGCAGATTTTGCCAACATTAACGTATGAATTGCCGCCTCAGCAAGATAAACAAGCACTCTGTAATCTGCTAACCAATCGCGACTGGACGCTACCCGCTGTCCCTCTGGTTAAGGCATTGATGCAAACCATCGGCGGCATTGGTCCGCAGACTGCCGCGCATATCTGCAACCGCGCCGGATTGCCGACATCAGTCGACGCCGGCGAATTGGAAGCAAGCGACAACCAAGAGTTGCTCACCACTTTAGTTGCGATTAATGAGGCAATTAACCATTCGACCGAGACTTGTTCGGTTGTTACCGATAATAACCAACTTGTGGAAATTGCCCCGTATAAACTAGACCAACCAAAGTTTATTCTGCAAGAGTTTGCTGAATTACAGTCAGCCATTTCGTTTGCTTACAACCTCAATAAGCGCACGTCCTTTAACGAGAAAGACAAGCTGACAACCTTTGTCAACGCCGAAATCAACCGCGCCAGTCACAAACTGCAACTACTGGAATCAGACTTAAAAAAAGGCGATAATGCCGAACGCTACAAAATCTACGGCGATGTACTCTTAACCTACGGTTTTATGGTCGAAGGTCGGCCACGCGTTGCGTCGCTTCCCGACCTCTATAACGAAAACGCTCATTTGGATATCCCGCTTGACGTAAGATGCGATGCCGCCGGCAACGCCAAACAATACTACAATAAATACAACAAACTACAGCGCGCTGAAATACACATCCACGCCCAAATTGCCGCAACCGTAGACTCGCTCCATTATCTTGAAACCATCAGTAATAGCGTGAACATAATCGAAACCCGCGCCGATGTCGAACAAATCGAGAGCGAACTTCGTGAAGCAGGAATCATGCCAGCGACCAAAGCAAACACCAAGTCCAAACCAAAACGCTTGGAAAGCAAGCCGCTCCAATTCAAATCCCCGGGCGGATTAACGGTATTAGTCGGAAAGAACAACAAACAAAACGACATCGTAACGTTCAAACTGGCTGCGCAACAGGACTTGTGGTTTCATAGCAAAGACATTCCCGGCTCGCATGTTGTCTTAAAATGCGGCACAACCAAACCGGAACAACCGGACATAGAATTCGCCGCAAATCTTGCCGCCTATTTTAGCAAAGCCCGTGAATCGTCCAAAGTTCCGGTGGATTACACCGAACGCCGCCACGTCAAGAAACCGGCCGGCGCCAAACCGGGGTTTGTGATTTTTTTTGAACAACACACAATAATGGCGGCGCCGCACAAACCGCAATAGCAAATAGTGAACGCGACTGATACGGCTGCAACTACCTGTTGTGTGAAGCGAAAAATAAAACGCACCGTAACTCCATCACCGATAGCACACCGCCCAGCCAAATTCCCCACCTTAACAATTTTGCTGGAAAACGCCAATATTTGGCGAATATAAATTTTAGACACCAAATTTTGAAAAGGAGCAAATATAAGTGAACAACTATGCGAAAAATCTATGGCAGCGTTTACTAATTCGAAACATTTCACTATTAATCGGATTAAGTTTGTTAGTACCGCCCGGAATAATTGGCGCTGCCGACTGGTCAACTGAAAAACAAGTATGCGATCTACAGCAAACAGCAATATATTGGTTTTGGAACGGAGGCGACCTACAAAAAGCCGAGAAAGAATTCTTTAAAGGAATAACCCTACAAGGCAATTTGTCAGTAGTCGAGCAGTGCTTTCTACAAGCAACATTATTAGCGCCTGAACGAACCGACCTGCAATTCGATTTAGCCTCGACTTTAGTATTAGAAAACAAGTTGTCTGAAGCCCTGCCCTTGTACAATAAAATGCTAGTTAACGATAAGCACAACTTTGACGCTGCGTTATTGTTAGCAGCCTACGACAAAGCTCTGCAGAACAACAATGAATACGCGCAAAATATACAACAGCTACAAACCATCGATACATTACAAGCATCTCTCTATCAAAAAACACTCGAGCGCACCGAGGCTTGTTTAACAATGCCGGTAGTGCTATCGCCAGACAGCATTAATCCCGGTGATGCTCAGGCAATCGTAACGTTAGGATATGCGCTGGCAGATGACGGGACAATGAGACCGCCATTGTATGGAAGATTAAACGTCACACTCACCCTAGCCAAAAAATTCCCAAAATCCAAAATAATCGTCAGCGGTGGTGTACCGCGAGCTGGAGTAACCGAGTCATTTCTGATGACAGAATGGCTAGCATCAAAAGGTATCGATAGAAGCAGAATCTTAATTGAAGACAAATCCAAAGATACCGTGGCAAATGCGAATTTCAGCGTGGACATATTAGCAAAAAACAACTTAACCAGAGCTATAATCGTTTCCTCGGCAAGCCATGTCCGCCGGGCACAGTCAGTATTTACCGAGATGGCTCGAAGCAAAGGTCATACTATGACATTCACCCACTGTGCGTTCAACGACTACGACAGCTCATTGCAGGCACAAGCGGTAGGAATACCAGAGCGAATCGTTGTCTATCGGGACTCAATCCGCGCTGCCGGGCTGTGGGCATATCCGGGATTGCAACAATAGCAAAAAAGATTAAACTGCGAAACATATAGATACAAGCAAATTTGGAACAAAAATTTCTTTCGCAGTACTTCCAAGCAATTGACAATCACGAACCACAACCGCGTAAAATGAGAAATCGACGATAATACGCCGGCCTAATTAAATTGCGCCCGACAATTGCGATAAAAACGCTGATTGGACGGGCACCTTTAATTTAAAGGCAAATGTAATCCAAGATACCGGCGCCTGCATGTGCGATATATGTTGATAAAAATAGATAATGTGCTATTATTATGTTGACAAAAGTAGAAGGAACGCGATATATATGAAGAGAAAAATTTATAGCAAGTTGCTGGATTGGAAAAACAAACCTGAACGGCTGCCGCTATTATTGTATGGCGCCCGCCAAACGGGTAAGACCTATATTCTGACAGAATTTGGCCGCCAGCATTATGACAACATCGCTTATGTCAATTTTGAACAAAGCACACCAGCGCGAATGATTTTTGACGGCGATCTATCGCCAACGAGGATTATTGAGTTATTGAACTCGGTACTGGAAATCAATATTCAACCCAATAAAACACTACTAATATTTGATGAAATACAAGCTTGTGACAGAGCGCTGACTGCATTGAAATATTTCGCCGAACAAGCGAGTGGCTATCATATTGTAGCTGCCGGCAGTCTGCTCGGAGTGGCGGTCAATCGGGAAAATTTTTCATTTCCCGTTGGCAAAGTGCAAATTGAAACGTTATATTCGATGGACTTTGAAGAGTATTTGTGGGCTCGCGGTAAGCAAAGCTTAGTTAAAGAAATCCGTAGCTGCTTTATTGCTAGAACAGCTATTGACGAAGCCTTGCATATTCATTTATTGGAAATTCTCAAAGAATATCTGTTGATAGGCGGAATGCCAGCAGTTGTCAAAGAGTATTTAATAGCCAAAAGTTACCAAAAAGCTGCCGACATCCAAAGCTGGATATTGAGTTCCTATGTCGTTGATATGACAAAATATGCAACCGCTTCGGAAAGCGCGAAAATCCGCGCGGCGTTCGCCACGCTCCCAATGCAACTGGCCAAAGATAACCAAAAATTTCAATACAAACTTATCAAGAAAGGCGCAAGCGCTACTCATTTTGGTGTGGCGATTGATTGGTTGGAATCGAGCGGTGTAGTTATAAAGTGTCGCAAAGTAAATAGCGGATATACACCGCTGTCAATGTATACAGATATGAGCGGGTTCAAACTCTTTCCTGCCGATGTTGGATTGTTTTGTTCGATGGCGGGAATATTGCTTGCAGATGTTGCAGGAGTAAACGACAGCATCGGCAAAACGCGCGGTATTTTAGCTGAGTGCTATATGGCGCAGTGCCTGGCGGTATCGACTAAACAACTCTATTACTGGGAATCTGACGGAATTGCCGAAGTTGATTTTGTAATCGTCAACAATGGGTTGGCGATACCGGTAGAAGTAAAGTCGTCTACTAATACGCGGTCACGAAGTCTGGAAGTTTACCGCAAACGTTATAACCCCGGATACGTCATCCGAATTTCGGAAAAGAATTTTGGATTTGAAAACAGAATATTTTCAGTTCCGTTATATGCTGCGTTCCTCATTTGAAACTTTGCGACAATTAAACACGGGCTTGTGCCGGCTAGGAGGCAGTGAATTCCAAATACACCAATTCCTCTTTGAATGCCAGTTTTGTCTGCGAGGTACCGGAAGATCTATTTGCGAGCGTCGATTACTGGATTCACGGACATACACACTCAAACTTTGACTATAAAATTGATAAATGCCGAGTTATCTGTAATCCCAGAGGCTATCATGATGAAAACTCTGATTTCGATCCAAATTATGTTATCAATATTTAATAACAAAACAAAAACGTCAAACCCGAAAATACAAAACGATTTAAAAAACAAAAGCCCGCGTCACCACAAAAGGTGTGCGGGTTCTTTGTTGT
>JBAXTZ010000016.1:0-65230 GCA_037129925.1 Bacillota bacterium | reverse complement strand
AATCCGTCGTTTCTCTGGCGCATTAAGCCAAACCGTCGCTACTGTTCGCGAAGCGGGCGGCGTTAAGCGTTACTGTCTGAGCGCAGCCGATATGTGAAACCGCATTGCCTGCGGCAGGCGTTACTTTTACCTTGATGCAAAAGTAACCCAAACATCAAGCGCCGTAATTCAGCGCCTATTGTGCTAACAACAGCTCGCTAAAACCGTAAACTCAGTCGCGCCCATTCCGGATACTGAGCGCTCCTTCAAACAGTACGGTTTTTTACGCTCACTTGTTGAAGCACAATTAACGGCTCGAATTAATGCGCGGATTGGAACGACGGAGTAAATTGATACTGAAACTGTGAATTTTCACGAACAAGCACTGACAGTGCGATAAGAATATGTTGACAAATATGTTAACGTCTGATACTATTGTGTAAATTTACTTGGTTGATCAGACATACTGAAGACCTGAGGGTTAATAACCTTTGGTCTTCTTTTTTATTTAAATGGAAAGGGGCTGGTACAAGTGATTAGATTGGAAAGTGTCAAAAAAACTTTCAGCTCGGCAAAGCAGGCGGTTCATGCTTTGCGTAAGGTTGATTTGGAAATTAACGATGGCGAGATATTTGGTATCATCGGCAAGAGTGGTGCCGGAAAAAGCACTTTAATAAGGTGCATAAACGTCCTGGAAAGGCCGGATAGCGGTAAGGTTATTATCGACGGACAAGAAATATCAGCGTTTGACGACCGCCAGCTCCGTGCCGCTCGCAAAAAAATCGGGATGATTTTTCAACACTTCAATTTGCTGACTTCGCGGACTGTCCGACAAAACATTGCCGTTCCGCTGGAACTGGCCGGTCTGTCTCGTAAGGCTATTAACACTGAAGTTCAACGGTTACTGGAGTTGGTTGAGCTATTAGACAAAGCCGATAGTTATCCGGCGCAATTGAGCGGCGGACAGAAACAGCGGGTTGGAATCGCCCGGGCGTTGGCGAATAAGCCGACAATTCTACTGTGCGACGAGGCGACTTCGGCGCTCGATCCGCAGACCACTAAATCAATTTTGGCGTTACTCAAAACCATCAATAGCAAAATGAATATCACCGTGGTGTTAATAACTCATGAGATGCAAGTCATCAAGGAAATATGCGACCGGGTGGCGGTAATCGAGGACGGTATTATCGTCGAAACGGGTAAAGTTTTGGATGTTTTTACCAAGCCAAAATCACGGACGGCACGCGAATTTATCACATCGATCACCGCGCCGATTTTGCCGGAAGATATTTATACGGTGTTTCCGCTACCAGTTGAAAAAACCGAGAACAGTATTATTGTCCGGGTGTCGTTTGTCGGTGAGTCAGCTAGAAAACCAATCATCTCTACCATGATTAAGAAATTCAATGTTGATGCCAATATTCTTTTTGGGAATCTGGTAAACATCCAGGAAATTCCGTTAGGCGGCTTGATAATCGAGTTGTCCGGGGAAAAGACCGACTTGTATCAAGCACTGGACTATTTGACAAAACTGGAACTGGAAATGGAGGTGATTGGCTATGCCCCAAGAAATGACGTTGCAACTGCTTAACGCCTGCTGGGAAACTATTTATATGGTGGTGCTGGCAACGGTTGTAGCGACTGCAGTAGGCTTGCCGCTCGGGGTAATATTGACTGTGACCGGTCGGGGGAATCTGTTGGAAAATTCGCTTACGAACTCGACGCTTGGAGCAATTGTAAACATTGCACGGTCGACACCGTTCATAATTCTGATGGTTGCGATTATTCCATTTACCCGACTGATAACCGGTACATCGATTGGCACATTGGCAGCAGTCGTGCCGCTCAGCATCGCGGCGATTCCGTTTATCGCCAGGCTAACCGAAACGGCTTTGAAAGAGGTGGACGGCGGCGTTGTCGAGGCCGCGCAAGCGATGGGGGCGACACCCTGGCAGATAATTGTTAAAGTGTTGCTGCCGGAATCACTGCCGACGCTGGTGCAGGGACTGACGCTTACGATAATCAATTTAATCGGTTATTCTGCAATGGCCGGCGCGGTCGGCGGTGGCGGACTGGGTGATTTGGCAATTCGTTACGGCTATCAGCGATTTCAGATCGGCACAATGCTGGTGACTGTAGTAATCATGATCGTCTTGGTTCAAGTCGTGCAGACCAGTGGTGATTACCTGGCCCGTCGGCTAAATAAGAAATAGAAAATTAGAACAGAGGTTTAGACATGAAAAAAATACTTATTGCACTATTATTGCTAATTGTCATGGCGATTTTTGCCGGTTGCGGTCAAAAATCTACAGGAAACAGTTCGGGAGTTCTCAAAATCGGCGCCAGTTCAGTGCCGCACGCCGAGATTTTAAACGTAGTTAAACCGCTGCTGGCTAAAGAGGGCGTGGAGCTGAAGATTGTCGAAATGAACGATTATATAACTCCGAACGTGGCTTTGGCAGAAAAAGAGTTGGACGGTAACTTCTTTCAACACATTCCCTATTTGGAACAATTTGCCAAGGATCATAATTATCAGCTGACATATAACGCTAAAGTTCATATTGAGCCAATGGGTATCTATTCAAACTCGCTGAAGAGCTTGAGCGCCATCCCTAGCGGCGCAAAAGTGGCCATTCCCAACGATCCGACGAACGGCGGACGGGCCTTGCTGTTATTGGAAAAAGCCGGACTGCTAAAACTAAAGTCAGGCGTGGGAATAAAAGCCACAACTGCTGATGTAGTCGACAATCCGCTTAAACTCAAGTTTGTTGAACTGGATGCGCCGCAACTACCGCGTTCGCTCGGTGATGTGGCAATTGCGGTTATTAATGCCAACTACGCGATGGAGGCTAAGTTTAGCCCGACTAAAGATGCCTTGTTCTTGGAACAAAAGGACTCGCCTTATGTAAATATTCTGGCGATAAGAACGGGCGATGAAAATCGTCCAGAACTACAAAAACTAGCCAAGGCGCTAAATTCCGACGAAGTAAGAAAATTTATCAATGACAAATATGCCGGTGCGGTCGTTCCGGCGTTCTAAAAACTGGTTGATCAGAAATACTGAAGACCGGGGGCTATGCCCTCGGTCTTTTTTGTGAAAAAGGCGGTATAAGAGATGTATTATAAAGATTCTTTGGATTTGATCGGCAACACACCGATTGTAGAAATAAATTGTTTTGATACCGGCAGTTGCCGGTTGTTTTTGAAACTTGAGAATCAAAACCCATCCGGATCGATTAAAGATCGAATTGGTAAATCAATAATCGAAAGTGCTGAGGCCCAAGGGCTACTAAATCCGGGAATGACGCTGATTGAGGCAACCGCCGGAAACACCGGTCTCGGGCTGGCGCTGGTCGCGCTAAAAAAAGGTTACAAACTTGTTTTGGTGATTCCAGACAAAATGAGTGCCGAAAAAATCGCCCATCTGAAGGCGTTGGGCGCGACAATCGTGATGACGCGTTCAGACGTAGCTAAAGGTCATCCGGAGTATTATCAGGATTTAGCGCTACGGTTGTCGAGGGAAACGGAGCATTCGTTTTTCGTAAACCAGTTTTGCAATCTAGCAAATCCGCTTGCCCATACCGTGACCACTGGTCCGGAAATCTGGCAACAGCTGGACGGTAAAGTGGATTCTGTCGTAGTCGGTGTTGGTTCGGGCGGAACACTCCGCGGGTTGACTGACTATTTTAAGACGTTGCCAACACCGCCGGAATTTGTGCTGGCCGATCCTGCTGGCTCGATTCTCGCCGATTATGTCATGACCGGAAAACACGCTGAGCCGGGCAGTTGGTATGTCGAAGGAATCGGCGAAGATTTCGTGCCGGAAATGTGCGATTTTTCCCTGGTGAAAGCGGCATATACGATAACTGACGCGCAAGCTTTCGCCACCATCCGGACATTGCTTAAAAAAGAGGGAATCCTCGCCGGAACGTCCAGCGGAGTGCTGATTGCCGCCGCCATCCAGTATGCGCAGCAGCAGACAGTGGCAAAAAACATTGTTACTTTTGTCTGCGACACCGGCAACAAATATTTATCAAAAGTCTATAACGATGACTGGATGCGCGAACGCGGCTTCAGCGTTGAATAATATGAGGAGATTGGATTAATATGAATAAACAGGGATTTGCGACCCGCGCCATTCACGCCGGACAGGATCCGGAAGCAACGACCGGAGCAGTGATAACGCCGATTTATGCCACGTCAACTTTTGCCCAGTCCAGCCCTGGCGTTACCAAAGGCTACGAATATTCCCGCTCCGCCAATCCAACCCGGACAGCTCTGGAAACCTGTCTTGCCGACCTCGAAGACGGGGTGGCCGCATTTGCTTTTGCGTCCGGACTTGCCGCATCTTCGACGGTATTGGACGCACTACCGCACGGCAGTACGATAATTGCTATGGACGATATGTACGGCGGCACCTTCCGGTTGTTTGACAAGGTCAAGAAAATCACCGCCGACTTGCGGGTTAAGTACGTTGACCTTACCAACATTGACGCGCTTGTCCAGGCGATTGACTCGTCGGTCAAACTGATATGGGTAGAAACACCAAGTAATCCGATGTTGAAAATCGCCGACTTGGCAGCGATTGCCAGCGTCGCCGCAAGCCACGGCATTGTCACGGTCTGCGACAATACTTTCGCCACGCCTTGCCTGCAGAAACCGCTGGCGTTGGGTTTCGATGTCGTCGTACACTCGGCGACCAAGTATCTCAACGGTCACTCCGACATTATTGCCGGCGCGGTAATCGTCCGTGAAGAATCTGCTTTAACTGAACGAATTCGGTTTTTACATAACGCCATCGGCAGCATCTTGTCGCCGTTTGATTCGTTTCTGTTATTGCGGGGATTGAAAACATTGCAATTGCGGATGGATAAGCACTGCGCCAATGCCTTGCAAATTGCCAAATACCTCGAACAGCATCCGCAAGTTGAACGGGTGATTTACCCAGGACTGGCTTCACATCCGCAACACGGGACTGCCAAACGACAGATGAGCGGCTTCGGCGGGATGATAACATTTTTTATCAACGGTGGATTGGGTGAATCAAAACTATTCTTGGAACGGGTGAAAATATTTCAGCTGGCGGAAAGTTTGGGCGGGGTTGAGAGTCTGATTGAACATCCGGCAATCATGACCCATGCTTCGATTCCGGCTGAACAACGGTTAGCAATAGGCATAACTGACAATCTGATTCGGGTATCGGCAGGAATTGAGGACGTTGCCGACCTGCTTACTGATTTGGCGCAAGCGCTGCAGAAATAAAATCCGTACGGAGGGAAACATGGTCGACATAACCAACTTTGGCGAACCGTTTCATTATGACCCCGGTTCCTATGGAACAGAAAACAACTCGGCTGCAATCTACGCTGACAACCAGATAAAACTGCAAAACCTGCTCGGGCGGGTGTATTATAACCCACTCGGCGAGCAACCGTTTGAATTATTGCGCCGATTGTTGTCGGGCACAAAAAGAATAGCAGTGCTGGATGCCGGCTGTGGTCGCGGACAGACCACGCTGTGGTGGGCGAAACAAGCCGGCGCTCAGGTCGATGCGTTTGATCCGTCTTGGGACATGTTATCGAGCGCGGCGGAGTTGTTAGAAACTAACGGGTTATCCGACAGAATAAACTTATGGCAGGCAAGAATCGACAATTTTACTAGCGAGAAGAGCTACGATTTGGTAATAGCCCATGACGTTTTGTGCTATTCCAAAAACATAGCTGACGATTTTAACAAACTGCTCAACTGGGTGAAACCGGGAGGAATTATTTCTGTATCCGGTTATAGTTGTGACGAATATACTGCCGCTGCAGCTGACGCGATTGGTAGTTGGGGAATACAATTGCCGCCTGGCTATGATGGGATTTTCGCAATGCTCGATAATTGTCCGGCACAAGTTTTTCTATGCAATGATACATCGCGGCAATACCGGAGTCACTGGCAGAAAATGCGGGGATTGTTGGACGATAATTGGCTAAAAGTCATTGAGCTGGTTGGCGAATCGGAGGCGCAGGCTTTTTCAAGGCGCACCGATGCAATATTGACAGCAGTGGCTGAAGGAAACTTCGGGCACTGGTGGGCAGTACTGGCGAAATAATTGCCGGGCATATGGAAAAATCTTTCAAAGGTGCTATAATCCACTGATGAACCAATAGCTAAGAAAAAAGCTTTTTGTGAGGAGATTATCAATGAATAACTCAGTTGACGTGGGTCAAATAAGAAAAAATGCCGAAGCCTATTATCGGGATGGTGATTTCTATTGCTCAGAAGCAATCGTCAAGTCAATCAAGGATGGCTTCGGACTATCTATTTCGGATGATGTTGTTGCATTGGCATCCGGATTTCCGGTAGGGATGGGCGGCTCGGGTTGCGCTTGCGGCGCGGTAGTCGGCGGGGTAATGGCGCTGGGAATGTTTTTCGGCAGGACGATTCCCAAAGACTTGCGCGTCAACAAAGCGATGAGCCTGGCAAAAGAACTGCATGACGGATTCAAAGACCAGCACGTCTGCTTGTGTTGCCGGGTGTTGACTAAAGGGATGGAACTAGGTTCGCCTACGCACATGGAACAATGCATTGCTTTCACCGGCGAAGTCGCCGAAAGAACTGCAACAATCATTGTTCGCGAGCTGAATAAATAACTTTATGCAGAGCCACTCTATTTGCGCCGGGTTTGGCATCGTTGATTGCCTTATTCGCCGAAATTGTCTGCCTTCAAAAATCTTAGTCAAGTATGATTTTGGTTTTCACAGACATTGATTGACCGTCTGTAATAAAATAATTGACTATCAAAATATAGTGTTCTATCATGAGTTTAAAGTAATTTTGGACGAAGTGATAGAATATGTCCATTTATTCAAGCTCCGGCACATTTGACAGAGCTTATTGAGAGCAGCGTTGCGGCATTTGCCGTGCGCTGTTTTGCGTTATTACGGAGGTGCTAAACGATGTTGACGCTATGGTTTAACTTCGTTATCTACCGCACATTACGCAAGGTGAATACTTGTTCTTGACGAACTGAGCGATAGCAAAGAGCCGTGGTTACTTTTGGATCAAGCCAGAAGCATACTGCGAAAGCAGAAAACTGTTGCAATAATTGTTCTAATGCTTGCTCGTGGCAAACGGCAAACTCTTTACAGCGGCTAACCGCCAGCTGCCAGCTGCTAGCGGCTCGATGATGCTGATCGCGAGCTTCGCAAAGAACAATGTCAATAGTTGACGGAAACATAGATAGGAGGAATTTATGTATTGCTATAAATGAGGTAGTCCGATTGATTTCCGGCGGAGCCGGGAATGACGTTTACCGGTTTGCGGTTGGCGACGGTCAGGATGTTATCTCCGATACCGGCGGCACTGACACCGCGGTTTTCGGTGCGACTGATTTGCGATTGATGATGGACAGGCTTAATGACGATTTGGTGTTATCGACTGCTGGTGCTACCGATCAGGTAACTGTTAAAGACTGGTACAAAAGTGACAGCAATAAAATTGAAACCATCCAGTCCAGTAACGGCAGGCAACTGCTGGCGGGGCAGGTTAACAGTCTTATTCAGACGATGGCGCAGTTACAGGCGGAAAAGGGAATGTCCTGGAACGAGTTGATTAATTCCGCGCCGAGCGAGACGCAGACGGTGCTCAATCAGTTTTGGACGGAGAAGAAATAAGGGTAGCAACCATTACACAAAAAACGCCGTCTGGACGAAATTAATCGTTCAAGCGGCGAATTCGCTGTGGTATTGGGAATAGATTAGATGCCGGGCGAGGCTTTCTGCTATTCTTCCGCGTCGTTATACGACAACTTATAAGCTTTCCGGAGCGTTGATTGCGGCAACTCGCCTTCCCAACGGGCGATGGCTACGGTCGCTACGCAATTGCCGAGTAAGTTGCAAACCGTCCGGGCCATGTCCATGATCCGGTCGACACCCAAAATTAAGGCAACGCCTTCGACTGGCAGCCCGAAGTGTAGCGCTGTTCCGGCGATAATAATCAAGGAAGCACCGGGTACTGCGGCAATACCTTTACTAGTCAGCATAAACATGAAGAACAGTGTCAGCTGTTGCAGCCAACTCAGATCAACATGATAGGCTTGGGCTACGAATAACGTGGACAGCGTACAGAACAACGCTGAGCCATTGAGGTTAAAACTAAAACCGATTGGGAAAACAAAGGCGGCAATTTTGTTGGGAACGCCGAATTTTTCCAGACGTTCCATCGCGAGCGGGAACGCCGCCTCACCGGCGGCAGTTGAGAAAGCCAGCAAAATCGGTTCTTTCAAGGCGCGCAGCAGTTGAAAAAAGTTTACTTTGGCGACGGCACATGCCGCCATCAACACTACGACAATGAACACGACAACGGACAAATATAACACGCCAATGAGTTTGGTTAGTGGTAATAGCATATATAGCCCGTGTTTGCCGACAGTGTAGGAAATAAAGGCAAATACCCCAAACGGCGCCAGCCGCATAACATAATGAGTGAACTGGAACATTATTTCCGATACGCTAGACGCAATATCCAGGACGGGTTGGGCTTTTTTACCGACGGCGGTCATCGCCACACCGAAAACGCAGGAAAACACTACTACTTGCAGCATATCGCCGCCGGACATCGCCGCGATGATATTTGACGGAATTATTCCCACAATGAAGTCGTGCAGGTTGACGCTTTTTTTAGCCAGTTCGCCCGCAACTACGCCGAGATTCGCCGACTGTACGCCGGCTCCGGGTTGGAAAATATTGCCGGCGATTAGACCGAAAACCAGCGCGATGGCGGTAGCGGTTTCAAACCAAATAATTGTTTTTATGCCCAAGCGACCCATTTTGCTGAAATCGCCGATTTCGGCGATGCCAACAACCAGTGAACTGAACACCAACGGTATTACGATGAGTTTAATTAGCCGGATAAACATATCGCCGAGAAATTGTATCGACACTGCCCATTCCGGCGCGACTGTACCAAACAGTACACCGAGAATTAGCGCGATGAAAATTTTTGCGGTTAAGCCGGGTTTAAACATAGCGCCTCCTAAATATCGGTGTCGATATAATTTTTATCAAGCGCCACGCGCAAGTCAGCCGCGCTGATTTCTTTTTCCCAATGAGCTACATAAACAGTTGCAACGGCGTTGCCAAACAAGTTGCAGACGGTGCGCGCCATATCCATTATCCGGTCAACGCCCATAATCAACGCGATGCCTTCAAGCGGCAGACCAAATGCGGCGCCGGTACCGGCGATGATCATTATGGAAGCACCGGGAACCCCGGCTATGCCTTTGCTGGAAAGTGCAAACATAAAACACATAAACAACTGTGATTGCCAAGTCAAGTCAACTTGATAAACTTGAGCAATAAACATTGATGCCAAGGTACAATACAGCGTCGAACCGCATAGGTTAAAACTGTAGCCAACTGGCAATACAAAGGACACGATAAATTTTGGGATGCCGATTTTCTCTAACCGCTCCATCGTCATCGGCAACGCGGCCTCGCTCGAGGCAGTTGTGAAAGCCAGCAGTATTGCCTCGCGCAACACCCGGCAAAGCTTAAACAGATTGACGCGGATTATTAGCGAACACAATAAAACCAATAGCGCTAAAAAAACTGCTATGGACAGATACAGTGAGCCAACCAACTTAAACAGCGGTAGCAGCATTTTGATGCCATTTTGTCCGACGGTGAACGCGATGAACGAAAACACGCCGTAAGGTGCCAGTCGCATGACGAAATGTGTAAACTTGAACATGACTTCGGCGATGCCGTTGCACAACGCCATAACTGGTTCGGATTTTTTACCTACTGCTGCGGCTGCAACACCGAACAGCACTGAAAACACCACGATTTGCAGCATATCGCCCTTTGCCATTGCGCTAACAATGTTTGCCGGAATAATGTTGACCAAAAAGTCTAACATGCTTAAATGTTTGTCAGCTATCGCTAATGCCGAACCACTCGCTTGCAACGGAGTGACACCTACACCTGGTTGAAGCAAATGGGCAGCCACAAGACCAAGAAACAGTGCAATAGTTGTCGCAATTTCAAAAAATATTATCGCTTTCAGCCCCAATTGACCCAGTTTTTTAAAATCGCCGGTGCCGGCAATTCCGATGACTAACGTGCTGAATATGAGTGGGACTACTATAAGTTTAATCAAGTTGAGGAACATATCGCCAATAAATTTCAACGATACCGCCCACTCCGGAAAAAAGTGTCCAAACAGCGCTCCAGCCACCAAGGCGAAGGTGATCTTTGACGTAAGCCCAATTTTTTTGAACATAAAAATCTCCTGTTCGTTTTGAGGTTAAACGTTAATGGCTAAAAGTGAATGGTGAAATTGCGGGTAGGGGCGCACCTATGTGTGCGACCGGGTTCTCTTGATAACTCAACTACTCCGGCTACTTTTAGTAAGTCCGCGCTTGTTCCTCGCCGCGTAGTACGCGCAGTGTTCCTTCGCAGAGTGCTTGCAATTCGTTTTCGCCGGGAACGATAATCACCGGAGCTAAGAACTCTACATACTCTTGGAGTTTTTCGGTGAGATATTTACTGTAGGCAATGCCGCCGGTGAGAATTATATAATCAATTTCGCCTTTGGCGGCCACTGAGTAAGCGCCGATGCTTTTGGCGATATTATAAATCATCGCGTCATATACCAACCGGGCGTGTTCGTCGCCTTGTTTGATCATCTTCTCGACTTCGCGGGCGTCGTTTACGCCGAGATGGGAGACCAGACCGCCTTTACCGGCAAGCATTTTCGCCACGGTCGGTTTGTCGAATTTGTTATCGATGATGGTTCTGGCGAATAGTCCGGCTTGCATGGTTCCGGCGCGTTCCGGGGAAAATGGGCCTTCGCCGTCGAGGGCGTTGTTGACATCGACGATGCGGCCTTTGAGGTGGCAGCCAACGGAAATACCGCCGCCCAGGTGGGCAACGACAAGATTAAGCTCGTTATATTTCTTGTGATGGCTGATGGCGAAGCGTTTGGCAACGGCTTTTTGGTTCAGAGCGTGAAAAATACAACGCCGGGGATTGTCGGCGCGACCGCCGATACGGGCGATGTCCATCAATTCGTCTACGACCACCGGGTCGACGATAAATGCCGGAATGTCACCCGCGGCCTTGGCAAACCGCTCGGCGAGAATTGCGCCTAAGTTTGAAGCGTGGGCGCCGTAGCTACAGCTCGATAAATCAGCCAGCATCTTAGCGTTGACGCTATAAGTGCCGCTTTCCATTGGATGAAGCAAACCGCCGCGACCGACTACCGCGGATAATTCCTGAATATCGATATTGTTAGAAAGCAATGTTTGGCTGATTTCGTCAAAGCGAAACTGTTCTTGATCGATTATTGAAGAAAAATTGGCGAGCGCCTCGGCGCTATGAGAAATATTGACTACGAACAACTCCTTTTCTTCTTTGAAGACACCGATTTTAGTTGAAGTTGAACCGGGATTAATGGTCAAAATTCGGAACATGTTGCACCTCGTTTATTATTGGTGAATGGTTAATAGTGAAAGGCGAGTGATTAAAGGCTGTGACATTTAACTTTTAACCATTAGCATTTCTTACAGTTAGTAATACTAATATTCTACATAAGATATAAACAATCCTGCAAAGGTTGCACAAAGCTGAAAAATTATTATTGAGCTGAAATAAGTTCTGTGCCGTGCTATAATATAGCGTCTGATTTTGTAAATACAAGGCGTGTCAATTTTATTAAATAAATCCTGAGGTAGCGAATGAGTTTAGAGATTGAATCCAGCAAAATTATTAATGTTGATATTTATGATGAAATGAAAAAATCCTATATCGACTACGCGATGAGTGTAATCGTATCACGGGCGTTGCCGGATGTGCGGGATGGATTGAAACCGGTACATCGGCGGATTTTGTATGGGATGCACGAAGCCGGTATGTCCCATAATAAGGCTTACAAAAAATCGGCGCGTATCGTCGGTGAAGTCATGGGTAAATTTCATCCGCATGGCGATAGTTCGATATACGACGCTATCGTGCGGTTGGCGCAGGATTTCTCCACACGTTATATGTTGGTAGACGGGCATGGAAACTTTGGCTCGGTAGACGGTGATTCGGCGGCAGCGATGCGTTATACCGAAGTGCGGATGTCGAAAATCGCCGAGGCGATATTGGACGATATCGATAAGAATACCGTAAATTTTGGACCGAATTATGATGAATCACTACAAGAGCCGTTGGTATTGCCATCAAAAGTACCGAACCTTTTGGTTAACGGTTCCTCTGGTATCGCAGTTGGCATGGCTACCAATATTCCGCCGCACAACATGGGCGAAGTAATTGATGGCGTTATTCAAGTAATTGACAACCCGGAAATTGATAATGTGTTGTTGATGGATTATATCAAAGGACCGGATTTTCCGACTGGCGGCTATATCCTTGGTCGTGAAGGCATTCGCTCAGCGTACACTACCGGACGGGGAATAGTCAAAATGCGTGCGAAGGCACACGTTGAGACAGCAGCTAATGGTAAAGACCGGATTATTGTCAACGAATTACCGTATCAAGTAAATAAGGCTAAGCTGATAGAAAAAATCGCCGATTTGGTGCGGGAAAAGACTATTGATGGAATAACTGATTTGCGAGACGAGTCCGACCGTAGCGGGATGCGGATTGTTATCGAGTTGCGCCGCGATGCTAATGGCGAAGTAATTCTTAATCAATTATACAAGCACACCAATATGCAAGATTCTTTTGGTATCATTATGCTGGCGCTGCATGAAGGCCGCCCGAAAGTAATGGTGCTCAAGGAAGTATTGGTCTATTATATCGAGCATCAAAAAGAAGTTATTATCCGGCGCACCCAGTTTGATCTCAAAAAGGCTCGCGACCGCGCTCATATTCTTGAGGGTTTAATAATTGCTCTGGATCACATTGATCAAGTAATAGCGCTCATTCGCGCTTCCAAGACTGCTGAAATTGCCAAAGCCGGATTGATGGAGACCTTTGCACTTTCGGAAAGACAGACCCAGGCAATAATGGAAATGCGCTTACAGCGCCTGACCGGACTAGAGCGTGACAAAATCGACTTGGAGTACAGCGATATTCTGGAGTTGATTACTTATCTGCAAGCGGTATTAGCCGACGAGCAGAAAGTGTTATCAATTATCAAGGATGAGTTGTTGGAAATGAAGCGACGTTTTGGCGATGAACGGCGCACGGTTATTACTGAGTACAGCGGCGCAATCGACACCGAGGACTTGATTCAGGTCGAAGATATTATTATTACAATGTCGATGCGTGGTTACATCAAACGGCAAACAGTCGACACTTACCGGACCCAGAAACGTGGCGGCCGAGGCGTGACCGGGATGACCACTCGCGAGGAAGATGTTGTTGTAAATATGTTTTCCGCGAGTACTCATCAATACATAATGTTCTTTACCAATCGTGGCCGGGTGTACCGTGTCAAGGGCTATCAAATTCCTGAGGCCGGACGTACCGCAAAAGGCACGGCAATTGTCAATTTGTTGGCGCTCGAGGAAAACGAACGGGTTACTGCGACTATTCCGGTCAAAGAGTTTTGCCAGGGACAATACCTGTTCATGTCCACCCGCAAAGGGGTGGTCAAGAAAACCGAGTTGTGCGATTTCTCCAATGACCGCAAAGCCGGGTTGATAGCCATAAATATTGACGAAGGCGATGATCTTATTGATGTTAAGCTGACCAATGGCGAACATAATATTTTCATGGGAAGCCGCCAGGGTATGGCGATTCAATTTAGCGAAGCCGATGTGCGTGCAACCGGGCGCGGTACTCGCGGTGTGCGCGGCATCCGCCTAAACGAAGGCGATTACATTGTAGCGGTAGATACGGCGTTTGAAGGGGCAACGCTGCTTACGATTGCCGAGAATGGCTACGGTAAGCGCACCGACATCGAAAGCTATCGCGACCAAACCCGCGGCGGCAAAGGGGTAATGAATCTCAAAATCACCAAGAAAACCGGCGAAGTTGTCGGTATGTGTATGGTAAAACCGGATGACGAAATCATGCTGGTCAGCAAGAACGGCATAATCATCAGGATGACGCTCAAAGACATTCGCGTTATTAGCCGGGTAACGCAAGGAGTGCGGCTGATCAACCTCGAAGACGGCGATCTGTTGGCGTCGATGGCGCATCTGACTGCTGATCCCGAAGAAGTGGCACTGGTTCAGGAGCAAGAAAACTTGTTTGAAAGCTAAAAAATACGGGGTCATATTGTGTTGCAATTGGAAGAAAAAGTTGAATAGCTAAAGAAGTTTTTGGCAGGTCAATCGATTGTTGAAGCTGCGTGGATTTTTGGATAGAGGAGCGAGACAACACGGAATGCCAGAAAACAAGGCGTGGGAATGGGCAAATACAAGAATCGGGCTACTGGCGGATTGCCAGTAGCCCGATTCTGCATAGAACGCACACGAATGAACATCTCGAAACGTTGGGATATGATAATTTACTCAAACGTTACGAGAAACTGAGCTTGATTTACTAAACCGCAGTATACCGAACGGTACGTACGGTGGTGTGAGAGGTCGGCTACTCAATTAATGGGTAGCCGACTACTCGATTCGATTTCAGGGCTAAGTTCGTGGTAAAAATTATTGTCAATGTCGGCATTAGCTACGAGGATGGGGGCGGCGAATGGGAAGTGTCGTGATCGTCGAAAGTCCCGCCGCCAGACAAAGTCGTAGCAACGTCGATAAACTCTATTTCCGGGTCTAGCCAGACTTTTTTTATTTTCATCGCGATCACCTTTAGCTTTCATTACTGAATTTTACCATAAAAGCGAGCTAAATCAAACAAACTGTATAAAAATACTGTAATCTTTAGAAAATCTGCTATAATTATATTGGAATTTTCTTTTTTGGAGTGTGCGATGTTAAGAAAAACAACTGCGCTGTTGTTGCTGATAGTATTATTGTTTACCAATAACGTCATTGCTGTGCAATCGGCGTTTGATTATACGTTGCAGCCATCGACCGGTAATGCGCCGGGCAGTAGCAATTTTGATAGTAATGTCAACAATGCGGTTGGTGCCGGAAATTCGCTGGCGAACGCCTATATCAGCGAAGCCAAGGAAAACCTTAACATTGACTGGTTGCGGCGGTTGGAATTGAGTTTGTCGTACAACAATACTTTAAATACTTGGCTGTATGGCGCGTCAATGATCCAGCCGTTTGCCTGGAGTTTTGACCCGACAGCCAGCGATATGTTGTTTTTTCAGCTAAACGCTCAGAAAGACTCGACCAATTTTTATGGAAACGCCGGGATAGGTTATCGGACGTTGTTTTCGGACCGAAAGTCTTTGGTTGGCTTAAATGCTTTTTTTGACGAAGATTTTCAAAACCAAAATCAGCGCATCGGCGCCGGGATTGAATATTTTAACCGGTTAGCTGAAGTGCGTGCCAATGGTTATTATGGTTATTCGAAACCGAAATTCCTTAGTGAAGATGACAATTATTGGTATTACCAGCAAGTAACTAATGGGTTTGATTTTGGAGTAAGTTTAAACGTACCTTCGGCAGAGTGGCTGAAGTTGAACGCTACCGGTTATACCAATATGTACCAATACGTGCCAGCGACGACTGGCGCGGTTTTTGACATTCAGGCGCAAGTGTTACCGCAACTCCGTTTGGAGTACGGCTATAATATTAGTAGCGGCACTACCAGCTCGACATCGCAGTTTTTTAAATTTAATTTTAATTTGGGCGGGGTTATCGGCCCGGTTTTGTTTGGCGCGGATAATGAAACTAAAGCAATCGTCGACAAGGATTTGTCCTATAAACTGCTGCAACCGGTGCAACGGAATAATTTGATTGTGACGGAGGATTATAAAACGGCGAAAACGGGTGGTAACGCAAGTATCACGGTGACGTATAGTAATGGCGACCCGGTGGGCGCTGGGCAATTAGTGACGATGATACCATATGCCGGCAGTCCGATAGCTGCAGTTGGCGCAAGCAACCTTACAGCTATAACAAATAATAATAGTATTGCAACCTTTACAAACATAATGGCCGGTACTTATACCGCTAGCGTAACTATCAACGGTGTGACCTACAGTCAAAGGGCAATTGCCATAATTAATGGACAGACAACCACGCCGCCGCCGATAGTCGGACCGCCGAATCCGGTTAAAACCGGAATGACGGCCACGGTTAAATATACCGACGGAACGAACGTGGCGGATGGCACGGTAGTTACGGCAACGAGTACCGTAGCCGGCGGACCAGTATATTCTGGAACAACAGTAGCCGGAATCGCGACGATCACGGGAATGAACGTCGGTAGCTATGTTGTGAAGGCAACTTTAGCCGGAATTGATTATTCGGTGGCGAACCCGGTAACGTTAGTAGCGAATGTTGTAACCGCGGTAGCAATAGCAACCGGCAACAACCCGGCAACCGGGCAGCTGAATGTTACGGTGACGTACACAGATAGTACCGCAGTGAGCGGAGCAGTAGTAACCGCGAATAACGGTCAGACGACAAAACAAGCAACAACTAATGGAAACGGCTTAGCGAGTTTCGTTGGGTTGAGCGCTGGGACGTATTCGACGAGCGTGACGATAAACAGTGTGCCGTATAGTGGTGCACCGACAGTAGTTGCTGTCGGACAGACGGCCGAAGTGGCGATAACCGGACCGAACAACCCGAGTTATGGCTATGCGAATATCACAGTAGCCTACAGCAATGGCGATCCGGTCGGAGCCGGACAGACTGTAACGATGACCGCGGGAGCGAACCATCCGACAGCAGTAACCAATGGCAGCAGTGTTGCGGCGTTTACGCAGTTGCTTGCTGGGACATACACAGCGTCGGTGACGATAAGCGGTGGAACATACAGCCAGTTGAACATTGGAGTGACCGTTGGGAATACGGCAGTGGCGACGATAGCCGGACCGGCAAATCCGTTGAAGACGGGAATCACGGCGACGGTTAAGTACACCGATGGAACGAATGTGCCGGATGGAACGGTGGTGACAGCAACCGGAAGTACGGTATATACTGGAACGACAGTAGCCGGAGTAGCGACAATAACCGGAATGAGTGTTGGCAACTATGTGGTGAAAGCGAACATCGGCGGCGCGGATTACGCCGCCAACGAGAATCCGATAGCGGTAGCAGCCAATGCAATTTCTTCAGCAACGATAAACAGCGCCAACAACCCGGCGTATGGCTGGATAACGGCGACAGTAAAATATTCCGATCTGACACCGGTAGCCGGAACGACTGTATCCGCTACTTTGTTGACCAGCGGGAAGATATATAGTGGAACAACCGGAAGTAACGGTGTTGCACAAATATTGAACATGGCTCCGGGAATGTATAACGTTAGTGCGGTAGTAGGCGGCATAGTCGCAAATGCCAGCGAAAATCCGCTGGAAGTAATTGAAAATCACAATGTGACGGCAACAATAATCGGCACCAGTAATCCGAATAAGGGGACGGTGAGTACGACCGTTAAATATACCGACGGAACTGCGGTCAATGGCGCGGCGGTAACAATTACGCCGGTAGGCAGTGGAACAACCTATACCGGCACGACGAACAGCAACGGAACTGCCCAAGTAAGCAACATGCTATTGGGACAATACAACGTAAATGCAACAATCGCCGGAATAATTTACAATGCGACCGAGAATCCGGTGACGGTGAGCGGCGGTGTAGTTGCGATGGCGACGATAACCGGACCGGCGAATCCGGCAAAGACCGGAATAACGGCGACCGTGAAATATTCCGACGGAACAAGCGTGCAGGATGGAACGCTAGTGACTGCGACCGGCAACACGACATATTCTCAAAGGACAGTTGCCGGAATTGCGACATTCACTGGTATGACTGTTGGCAACTATGTTGTGAAAGCAACATTTGACTATGTGGATTACAATGCCAACGAGAATCCGGTAGCAGTAGTAGCCAATGCCATGGCGACAGCAACGATTAACAGCATTAACAATCCTGACAAGGGCTGGATAACCGCGACAGTAAAATTTACCGACCAGACACCGGTAAACGGAACAATAGTATCTGCAACACCGGTAGTAGGGGGCACGGCATTTACTGGTACGACGAATGGTAGCGGAATAGCGCGGATTTTGAACATTACCGCTGGTGCATCATATATCGTGAGCGCGGTAGTCGGTGGAAACGTATGTTATGCCAGCGAGAATCCGGTAGCAGTAACCGCCAACCACAATTCAACTGCAACAATAACCGGCTCGAGCAATCCGCTTAAAGGAACGGTAAGCGCGACATTTAAGTATACTGATGGAACGGCGATAAATGGAGCGGCGGTTACGATAACGCCGGTTGGAAGCGGAACGACCTACACCGGAACGACCGATAGCAACGGAACGGCGCAAGTAAATAATATGCTATTGGGGCAGTACAACATAAAAGCTATGCTAGCGGGAACAGATTATCAAGCAACTGGTAATCCGATAACAGTTAATGGCGGAGTAGTAACGTTGGCGACGATAACCGGACCGGCGAATCCGACAAAGACTGGGATAACGGCAACGGTGAAGTACACCGACGGAACGAATGTGCCGGACGGAACATTAGTAACGGCGACTGGAACGAAGGTCTACACCGGAACGACGACCAGCGGAACAGTAACGATATTAAGCATGGATCCGGGCAGCTATGTTGTAAAAGCCAACATAAACAGCGCGGATTACAATGCCAATGAAAATCCGGTAACAGTAGTAGCAAACGCAATAGCAACAGCAACAATCAATAGCGCGAACAATCCGTCCAAAGGCTGGATAACGGCGACAGTTAAATATACCGATACAACGCCGGTAAACGGAGTCATCGTAACAGCAACGCCGGTAGCCGGAGGAGCGGCATTTATTGCGACGACCGGCAGTAACGGCGTGGCGCAGATATTGAATATCGTGCCAGGCGCATACAACGTGAGCGCCACGATAAGCAGCAGCCCGTGCAACGCCAGCCAGAATCCGGTATTAGTAGTAGCGAACCAGAACGCAGTGGCAACGATAACCGGGCCTAACAATCCGCTCAAAGGAACGGTTAGCGCGACAGTAAAATATTCCGATGGAAACGCCGTGAGCGGCGTGACGGTAACGATGACGCCGGTCGGAGCGGGAACGACTTACACTGGAACAACGAACAGCAACGGTGTTGTGCAACAAGACAACATGTTGTTAGGACAGTACAACGTCAAGGCAACAATAGCCGGAACAGATTACAATGCGACTGAGAATCCGGTGACAGTGAGCGGCGGCAACGTGTCGACAGCAACGATAACCGGACCGGCGAATCCGTTGAAGACTGGAATAACGGCGACGGTTAAGTACACCGACGGAACGAACGTGCCGGAAGGAACGGTAGTAACGGCGACCGGCAGTGCGACATATACCGGAACAACAGTAGCCGGAGTAGCGACGATAACGGGAATGAATGTCGGCAGCTATGTAGTGAAAGCGACAACAAGCGGCGTGGATTACCCGGCAACGGGAAATCCGATAACAGTAGCTGCGAATGTTATAACCGCAGTGGCAATAGCCACCGGCAACAACCCGGAGACCGGGCAGCTGAATGTTACGGTGACATACACAGATAATACCGCGGTGAGCGGAGTGGTAGTAACCGCGAATAACGGTGCAACGAGTAAACAGGCGACAACCAATGGAAGCGGAGTGGCGAGCTTCGTAGGGTTGAGTGCTGCGACGTATTCAACGAGCGTGACGATAAATGGAACTCCGTATAGCGGCGTGCCGACAGTAGTTGCTGTCGGACAGACGGCTACGGTGGCGATAACCGGACCGAATAATCCGGGTTATGGCTACGCAAATATTACGGTAGCGTACAGCAATGGCGATCCGGTCGGAGCCGGGCAGATAGTGACGATGACTTCAGGTGTGAACCATCCGACAGCTGTAACCAACGGCAGCAGTGTGGCGACGTTCAATCAACTGCTTGCGGGAACATATACCGCGACAGTGACAATCAACAGCGTGGTCTATAACCAAGCGAATGTTGCAGTAACGGTTGGACAGACGGCTGCAGCAACGATAACCGGACCGGCGAATCCGACAAAGACTGGGATAACGGCAACGGTGAAGTACACCGACGGAACGAATGTGCCGGACGGAACATTAGTAACGGCGACTGGAACGAAGGTCTACACCGGAACGACGACCAGCGGAACAGTAACGATATTAAGCATGGATCCGGGCAGCTATGTTGTAAAAGCCAACATAAACAGCGCGGATTATAATGCCAATGAGAATCCAGTGACAGTTGTAGCGAACGCAATAGCAACGGCAACAATCAATAGCGCCAACAATCCGGCAAACGGCTGGATTACGGCGACGGTCAAATATACCGATCAGACACCGGTAAACGGAACAATAGTGTCCGCGACGCCAGTAGCCGGAGGCACGGCATTTACTGGGACAACTAATAGTAGCGGAGTGGCGCAGATTATGAACGTTACGCCGGGTGCGTCCTATAACGTGAGCGCGGTGGTAGGCGGTAACGTATGTAATGCAACAGAGAATCCGATTGCGGTAACGGCAAACCACAATTCAACTGCAACAATAACCGGACAGAACAATCCGCTTAAAGGAACAGTAAGCGCGACATTTAAATATACCGATGGAACGGCGATCAATGGAGCGTCGGTAACAATAACGCCTGTAGGAAGTGGTACGACCTATAACGGAACAACGAATAGTAACGGAACAGCCCAAGTAAGCAATATGTTATTGGGACAATACACCGTAAAAGCAACAATAGCCGGAACAGATTACAATGCAACAGAGAATCCGGTAACAGTAAGCGGCGGGGTAGTAACAACGGCGACAATAACCGGACCGGCGAATCCTTTGAAGACGGGAATCACGGCGACGGTTAAGTACACCGATGGAACGAATGTACCGGACGGAACGGTAGTAACGGCAACCGGAAGTGCGACATATACCGGAACAACAGTAGCCGGAGTAGCGACGATCACGGGAATGAATGTCGGCAGCTATGTAGTGAAAGCGACAATAAGCGGCGTGGATTATCCGGCAACGGGAAACCCGATAACAGTAGTGGCTAATGCCAGCACCGCGGTGGCAATCACCGGACCAACTAATCCATTGAAAGGTGATCTGGCTATTACTCTGAAATATGATAATGGTGTGCTCATACCAAATCAGCCTATTACCATCACTCAAGGGTTGACGACATTCAACGTAACAACAAATGCTAGCGGGATTGGCTATTTTTACGGAGTTAATCCCGGTAGCTACACAGTTTCTACAGTAATATCCGGACAAACATATACTATGGAAGTTACCGCTGTATCGGGTACTGTCATAAATACTAATTTCGTTATTCCGTTACCTAGCGGAAAAGTCAGTATAACAGCTCGCTACGCGGACGGTATAACGAAAATGTATGGCTGGGAGGTCAAGGCTGTTTCAAAAACCAATTCTAGTAACTATCGAATTGGCGTGACCGACGTAAACGGTTACTTCGAATTCTCAACCCTGACTTCGGGCGAATGGTATGTCTATATCAGAAAAGATGTTGCAGATCCATTTCCGCCGACCCCGGAAGCCGATTATCTAAGCAACCCGAGCCCTGTTCTTATTCAAATCGGTGTGCCCCAGTCTGCGACCATCACTGGGCCTGCGAAGCCCGCACCACCGTCAGATGGTTCAATCCGAAGTTTGCTGATTTACACGGATGCCAGTAAAACAACCCAAATCGCTAATGGCTCAACGGTCAATTTGTTTCCGCCTACTGGCGATCCGCTGACAACAACCTATCAATCAGGCGGAGTGGCTTTCCTGAATATTCCATTGGTAACATATACTTTAGGCGCTTATATTAGCGGCACGCTAAAGAATGTAATTACTAGTCCGCCTTTGGCGCTATCTGAAGCGACTCCGGAAATCAGCAATGCTACCGGCTATGTCGAGCCCAACCCCGGCAGCATTAACGTGACTATCGACTTTGGGGTCAACACCGCGTTAGCCGGTAAAGTCACTGCTACTTGGGGGGCAACGGTTGTCGAACGAGCAACCCAATCAGGAGCGGCGACCTTCACCGACTGCTTACCGCCGAACACAGCTGGTACTCAATATACCTTTGCCTTTGTTCCGACGGCAACGGTTTATGGCGACAATTTGGTATCAATGACGCGTACTATCAGTACTGGTACAAATCCGGCGTGGCGGCCGAGCGCTTATTACAAACCTAGCGTTCTCGTCGGTGTACACGAGGCGTTAAATCCTTCTAACATGGTCAGCGACGCCATAATATCAATATCGTCGAACGCATCTTCCGGCTGGGTTGTCTGTGGTACGACCAGCGCGGGTGGATTGATCACTCCGATAAAAGTTTGGTATAATGGCAACCAGACTACGAAGTATTACTTCAAGGCAGAAAAAGCCGGCAAGACAGTGGTTTCAAGTGCGATGTCGTTTAACGATATTGACCCGACCGGAACGGTGTTTATCGACTGGTAAACGAGCAATGAATCTTTATGAAAAAAGTTTTCTGTCTGTTGTTGCTATTATTGTTTTCAGCTAATTCAACCTCCGCCTCTGTCTCCATCTACGCTGACTACGATTATAGTAACCTGACTTACTATTCTCAAGGGGAGTTGGAAGACGGAACGCCTACCAGCACCCAATATCAGGGCAACCTCAATTCGACGCGAGTGGGCGCTTATATCGGGCAGCCCGACACCCCGTTTTTGTTCGGCTTGGACTTTCTGTACGGCAGCGGGCAGACTCCCGGTGAACGAACATCCGGCGCTTATGTCTACCCGTTGACCGCAACTACAACCAAAGAAAACGCGCGTTTGTATGCGGGTTATCTCTTGCATACTAATGGTGACGGACAGATTCGCGCCGGCTATGGATTTGAGCGAATAACTATTACGGTGTTCGATGTCTATCCGAAACAATCGATGTTCAACTATCTATTTTTGGAATAT
Organism: Bacillota bacterium; assembly: GCA_037129925.1. Taxonomy (GTDB): domain Bacteria; phylum Bacillota; class Negativicutes; order JBAXTZ01; family JBAXTZ01; genus JBAXTZ01. The sequence continues at coordinate 42,287 of JBAXTZ010000016.1, read as the reverse complement.
TGCGACGATTTGCTGCGTAGCGGCAAGTCGTCGGTGCAAGCAGATGTTATGATCCGCTATAATTTTCTGAGTAAGGCCGAGAACTTGTCGCCCAACTACAATGAAACGGTTTTTTTCGACCAGCTTCAAACCAGCTTTGGCTTCGGGCTTTCACTGCCGATAAGTTACGGGTTCAACGACAATATCAGTTTGAATGTCACGCCGTGGTTTTCCTACAACAAACGGGGGCTGGGAACTAGTACGACGTTTGTCCAAGCAGGTCAGGAGTTTGTTTTGGCTGATGCGACTTTCACTGAATATGGTATGAGCTGTGGCGTGAAGTTGAGTTTTTGAGTTATTCGAAAAAAGCCAATTCGCATTTACAATTTAGTAAACAACGTCACAGGTTAAGGTCGTTCCAGTGTAGGGGCTGGCCTTGTGCCAGCCCTCACTCCGCGCCACCTCAAAGATGCGTTTGTGAATGAATACAAAAATGTAACCAACCACAGAATATGGAAGGGCAACCACAAGGGCTTGCCCTTACCGGTGGGAAGATAAATCGAATTGGCAGACGGTGGAATTTGACACCGCGATGCACGTTGGTTTTGTATTTTTGTAGGGGCGGGGTTCTCCCGCCCGTCTCCGTTGTTCCCCGAGTATGTACGGTGCGACGAACCGCGCCCCTACCGAACCAAAACACGCGAAATTAAATTTGGCTCGTCCCCTTAACCGGGGGCGTTTTTATTTTATATGCATTTTTGGCCGATAAGTTCTACAATACGGAAAACAGACTATCTCTATAAACGCAAATTAGTAAAATGAAATATCTTTACGAAGCATTTGTGCTATAATAAACGCATAATTTTTGGAAAGGTATGTATTTGAAATATATGGTCAAGCTTACTCATTTCACTACCGGCGGTGGCTGAATGGCCAAGATAGAGCCGGGCGCTCTATCAGAAATCGTGGCCGGGTTGCCGCGAATGAATAATTCTAATGTTTTGGTCGGGATGGATACTTCCGACGATGCTGTGGTTTATAAATTAACCGACGATATTGCGATTATCCAGACGTTGGATTTCTTTCCGCCGCCGGTCGATGATCCGTATTTGTTCGGACAGATTGCCGCGGCGAACAGTCTGAGCGATGTCTATGCTATGGGCGGACGACCGATTACGGCGATGAATATTGTCGCCTTTCCGCTCTGCACGCTCGGTAAAGTGGCGCTTGCGGAAATTCTCCGGGGCGGCGCCGAAAAATGTATCGAGGCCGGCGCGGTTATTGCCGGTGGTCATAGTATCGAGGACAAGGAACCGAAATTCGGTTTGAGCGTTACCGGCATTGTCCATCCGGACAAGGTGCTGGCGAACCGCGGCGCGAAGATTGGCGACGCGCTGGTGCTGACCAAACCGGTCGGCAGCGGTATGTTGGTAACTGCTGCACAGGCGGAGCTGTTCTCGGAAAGCGTGGCTATTGCTTATGCCGAGATGGTGCGGCTCAACAAATATGCCGCCGAAATTATGGCGGATTATGCGGTACATGCCTGTACCGATATTACCGGGTTTGGCTTGTTAGGGCATACTTTTGAGCTGACCCAAGCCAGTGGCGTTAAGATGATTCTCGATTCGGCAGCGGTGCCCATATTTGCCGATGCCTTAACTGCTGCGGAAATGGGTTTTGTTCCGGCGGGGGTGTACAGCAACCGCCAGCACTACAAGGCGGTGACTTTTGCCGACAGCGTAAGTGAGGCGTTGCGCGATGTACTGTTTGACCCGCAAACATCGGGGGGGTTGCTTATCGCGCTGTCGAAAGCCGAGGCGGTGCTGATGACCGAACGGATGGTGGCTGCTGGTATCGTCGCCGCGGTTATTGGCGAAATAGTTGAAATCGGGAATGGAGAAATTTATGTCAAATAAGCTTGATTGTCGGGGGATGAAATGCCCGTTGCCGGTGATTGCCACAAAAAAAGCACTGGAAGCGGCAACCGATGCAGAAATTTCGGTATTAGTCGATAATGAAATCGCCAAAATCAACGTGCTCAAATTGGCGAAAAGCCTGGGTTGCCAAGCTGTAGCCAAGCAAAGTGGTGCGGATTGGATTATTAATATTATCAGTTCAGAGTCCAGAGTTCAGAGTTCAGAGTTTTCTGATGGAAACTCAGGACTCAGGACTAAAAACTCAGAACTCGCAAATAGTAACTCAGGACTCAGGACTCATAACTCTGAACTAAATACGGTCTATCTCGTTACCGATAATGTTCTTGGTAACGGCGACGAGGAGTTGGGAATGGTGTTGATGCGGTCGTTGTTGTTTACGATTAGCGAACGCCCGGCGCCTAGAGCTTTGATATTTATGAATAAAGGGGTGTTTTTGACTTGCGAAGGTTCGGCGCATATTGAAACTTTGCAAAAAATCAGCGCCAACGGCACAGAAATCCTTTCCTGCGGCACTTGTCTGGATTATTACGATTTGAAAGACAAATTAGCAGTTGGAGACCCCGGTAATATGTACAGCGCTTTGGAGCTTTTGGAAGCTTTCAGAGTGATCAAGATATGACTCGGCTGATTACGTTTATGTCAGTTCATCAAGCTATTAAAGCTGAACGACTATTGCTTGCAGCCGGGGTCAAAGTGAAATTCCGCCCCACGCCTAGGGAGCTTAGTGTGTCTTGTGGTCAAAGTATGGTTTTTGCAGCTGTTGACCAGGAGCAAATTATTAAGCAGTTCACAGCGAACAGTGTTGTCTGGAATAATTTGTTTGAATTATCCGGAGAAGAAGGAGCAAAACAGTATGAACGAATTGGTAACTACCAAGATTACCAGTTGGAGTGATTTTTTTCAGGTAGAATTTATGAAAGTAATCTCGCCGGAGTTTGTTTTTGAGTGGGTTAGCCGGCTGATTCATATCGTTATCGTTATTGCTTTTGCCTATGGGATGCTGTTGTTGATAAATTTGGCGATAAGAAAAGCGCTGATGCCGATAAATAATATGACAGCGGACGATAACAACCGGGTGATGACGCTGTGTACACTGGCGAAAAGCTTGGCGCGGTATATCGTTATTTTTATCGCGACAATGTCCGTATTACAAGAATTGGGGGTCAATACTACGTCAATTCTCGCCGGAGCTTCAATGATTGGTCTGGCGGTCGGCGTTGGTTCGCAAAATCTTATTCGCGACTTTTTGAACGGATTTTTTATTTTGATTGAAAATCAATACGATGTCGGCGATTATGTAATTATCGGCGATATGTCCGGACGGGTTGAAGCGGTAAATTTGCGGGCGACGAAGTTGATTGCCGACAATGGCTCGGAGCATACTTTGCCAAATAGCAGTGTCGTTAAGGTGACCAATATGTCGCGCCGCTTGATTGTTGCCAAGGTAACTGTGCCGTTTAAGTATGATGTCAGTCTTATCGCCGCCGCAGCGTTGCTAAACAGCGTCTGTATAAAAGCCAAAGAAGCTAATGACAATATCGTAGAAGGACCTACAGTATTGGGAATCACGGATTTGAAACCCGAAGGCTTGACGCTGACGATATCGGCTAAAGTAAAACCGATGACCCAATTTAGCGTGGAAGTGTATTTGCGCGAATCCATTCAGTTGGCGTTTAAGGATGCGGGGATGGCGATTGGGTAAGTGTTAGGGATTGGGGAATAGGGTATAGGATTTGGGATTTAGTGATTGGATATTAGTGGGATGGGGAGTAGGGGATGGTTGAGAACGGGGATGTTTCCGGGTTTGCAACGGGTGATGTTATTAAAATGAAGAAGGTCCATCCTTGCGGGTCGTTTGAGTGGACGATTGAGCGATTGGGCGCTGATGTATGGATTAAGTGTAATAAATGCGGCCGACGTGTTATAATTGACCGCGAAACGCTGTACAAGCGTGCCAAAGGGGCGCGGGAGCAGATGAAGAAGAATATGGCGCAGATAAAGATTGGAGAATAAATTGAGTACTAGTTTAGAAGTAGGAATATTGGGGTTGCCAAAGACTGGCAAGACGACGTTATTTAATGCACTGACCAAATCGACGGCGACGACGGATGCTTATGCCGCCGGTTCGCTGGAGCCGAATATCGGCACGGCGATTGTTCCCGATAAGCGGTTGGATGTTTTGGGTGCAATGTATAAAACCAGGCGGAGTGTGCCGACTTCGATGAAGTTTGTTGATATCGTCGGCTTGGCAAAGGGCGCGTCCGGCGGCTCAGGATTGGGCAACCGGTTTTTATCGCATATTCGTAGCGCTGACGCTTTGGTCCAGGTAGTTCGCTGCTTTGAAGACGAAAACCTGCTCGCCGAAGACGGATCGAGTGACCCGCTGGAGCAAATAGATATTCTCAATATGGAGCTGTGCCTGGCGGATATGGAATCGATTGAGCGTAGGATTACCCGCACCAAAAAATTCATCAAGAATGGCGATACCAAATTAAAAGATGAGTTAGCGATGTTGGAGCAGATACTGAGTTGTCTGGAGAATGCCGAGCCGGCGCGTAAACTCGGGCTTAACGAAGAGCAAACGGAGTGCATTAAAGATATTAATATGCTGACACTCAAACCGGTGTTGTTTGTCGCTAATATCGGCGAGGATGACATTAAGCAACCGGAAGCCTGCGCGGCGGCGCAAAAAGTAATCGAGTATGCCAAAGCCAATGGCGTGGAAGCCATTGTAGTTGCTGCCAAACTTGAGGCGGAGATTTCACAGTTGAGCGATGAGGAAGCGGCAATGTTTGCCGAAGAACTAGGTGTAACTGAATCAGGGTTAGACCAGTTAATCAGAGCCAGTTACAAACAGTTGGGCTTGATTTCGTTTTTGACAGCTGGTGTGCAAGAAACCCGCGCCTGGACCATTAGGAACGGCTACAAGGCGCCACAAGCCGCCGGGAAAATCCACAGCGATATTCAACGGGGATTTATCCGTGCCGAAACGGTTGCTTATAACGATTTGGTTGAGTTCGGTTCTTTTACCGCTGCCAAAGAAAAAGGCAAGGTTCGCTTGGAAGGCAAAGATTATATTGTAAAAGATGGCGACGTGATTGATTTTCGCTTTAACGTTTAGTTGGCATAGTAGATAACTTTACGATGTTAGAATTTAAGGCAACAGAAATGTTGTCTTTTTTTTTTATGAAACTGTGCAGGATTATGCACAAATGTGGAGAATTATATCAATACTGTTTTTTTAGTAAAGCGAGAGGACGCAGCCGTGTGGTTTGACGATGGATATTTTTTATTGAAATCTTTCAAAAAGCTGTAAATTTACTGGTAAATGGTGTATTATAATTTCTGGACAAAAAATTTTACGGAGGAGTAGAGTATGGAAGGAAAAAATCACGATTTCACACCGATGATGGATCCGAAAAAAGATTACAACGAGATTAAACCCTATGTTGTTTTCTGGGGGCTGTTTTACGCGGCTTTATTTTCGTTGGCGATCGGCTACCTGTGTTTGAAAATCGGTCAGACGATTGACGCTTTTGCGCCGGTTTCGATTCTCGCCATGGGGACGGCCGTATTGTTGAAGCGTAAAGATGCATTCCCGGAGAATGTCCACATTCAGGCAATTGCCAGCGCCGGAACTAATATGCTCGGCGGCGCGATGTTTATTTTGCCGGCATTCTTTATTTTGAAAATTCAGATGACTTATGTTTCGATGATGATACCGATTGTTCTCGGTAGCGTTATGGGAATCATGATGTCAATCATCTTCCGCAAGTATTTTTGCGTGGATATGCACAAAGAATATCCGTTCCCGGCCGGTCGCGCCGCGGTCGGCGTGCTGACCAGCAATGAGGGCGCCAGCGCCAAGTTGATGATTATCAGCGGCTTTGCCGGTTTTTTCTATGATTTGGTTATCAACACTTTTGGCTGGTGGCAAGAAGTTGTCAATTCGTTGACCTTTACCTGGGGTCAAAAACTAGCAACCAATTATCGCATTGCCTTTTCTTTGGATACCGAAGCGGCGCTGTTGGGTATCGGCTATTATACCGGGATGCGCTACGCGTCAATTATTTGTGCCGGTTCGTTTTTTGCCTGGTTTGTCTGTATGCCGGTAATTTACTACATGGGCGGCGATCACGCCATAATGATTGGCAGCAAAATGATCGCGCTCAAAGAAGTTCCGGTCGATGTATTGTTTAGCAAATATGTTAAGTACATCGGCATCGGAATGTTGGCGATGGGTGGTATTATTGGGCTGCTAAAAATGAGCGGCGTGGTAAAACAAGTATTCAAAACCGCTGTCAAAGAAACTTTTTCTGGCAAAGTCGCGCATCATTCGACAATGTTGCGCACCGATCGTGATATTTCGATGAAAACAATCACGATAACTATGATCGCCATGGTGGTGTTGTTTGGTATTTCGTTCCACTTGATGTGCGCTAATACCATTACGCAAACAATTATGTCAGTCGTTATCGTAGTCGTATTTGCGTTTATGCTGTCAGTTGTTGGTATCAGCTCGATCGCGTTTACCGGTTCGGAGCCGGTATCCGGCATGACGATATTCATGCTGATGGTGGCATCACTAGTTATGTTGGGAACGGGATTGCAAGGGCAACAAGGCGTTATCGCGGTGTTGTTTATGTCAGCGTTCCTGGCGACCACACTCGGGATGGCGGGCAACTTTATGTCCGAACTAAAAGTTGCGCATCTTACCGGGGCTACTCCGAAAAAAATGGAGCAATGGCAAGTTGTTTCAGCAATCATGGTTTCAATTCTCTCGGTTGGCGTGGTAATGCTTCTCGACTCGGCTTATGGATTTACCGGCAAAACAGTGTTGTCGGCGCCACAAGCCAATATGTTTGCAACGATGGCGCAAACCTTTATGGAAGGCGGCGGCGCCCACGCGCCGTTGATGATGGCTGGCGCAATATTCGCAATACTGTTGTGGATGTTGAATGTTCCAGTACTGGCATTCGCGTTAGGCGCGTACTTACCGATGGAAATCAATACCCCGTTATTAATCGGCGCGTTGATTTCCTGGCTGGTTTCGCGTAGCAGCAAAGACAAGGGCGTTTGCGAGGCACGCTTGCATCGTGGTGAAATTGTCAGCGCCGGTCTGGTCGCCGGTGGCGCATTAGGCGGATTGCTAAGCGCGGTAATTCGAATAATGGGTATTAATTGGTTTATGGATGAATGGTCTGCTACTCCGGAAGCAACCTATATTGCAATCGTAGTATATTTTGGATTGTGTTTCATGGTTTGGAAAATTGCAATGAAGGGTAAGGCTCAAGACGTAAAGTAGTTAATGGTACAATGCGAATGGTGAAAGGCTCTCATAACACTTTTGAAATTTCAGCTTTCAGCTTTCAGCTTTAAAAACAGGGCGGCAACGCCCTGTTTTTGTTTGTAGCGCTGTGGTATAATTTCAGTTGGCAGTTAGCGGTTGGCGGTTAGCAGTTGGTAGTTTACGAGGAGGCACCATGAAGCCACTACATTGGTTTCGGCATCAGTCGGTTGATAAGAAACAGAATATTGCTGACGGTGTTTTAACCACTATCACCATTGTTTGGGCGATGGGGTTTATTTTTATTAAAGATGCGATGACCGAAATCGGGCCGCTGTGGCTGATGGCTGACCGGCATATCATGGCGGTCGCGTTGTTGTGGCTGATCTTTCACAAGCGATTGAAGCGGAATTTTTCTCATCTCTGGAAAATATCGGCGTTGGTTGGTTTTTTCTGGTGGGGCGGGTTGTTTGCGCTAACCTATGGTTTGAAATACACTACGGCTTCTAATGCGGCGTTTTTGAGCGGTTTGGGCGTGATATTGACGCCATTTGCCGGCAAGGTTTGGGGATTGCCCAATCCTAAGCGTGCCGCTTGGTTTGGCATCGCGCTCGCGACACTGGGTTTGGCGTTGCTGGCGTACCATGGTGACGGTTGGCAGTTTAATTATGGCGATTGGTTTTGCCTGCTGTGCGCAATAATAATTTCATTTCAATATGCCTCGGTCAGCCACTATGCGCCGCGCGGGGACGCAATTTCTTTAGCGGTGTTGCAAATTGGTTGGGCGGCGCTATATTCGCTAGTTGTAGCGGTTTTGTTCGAACCGTTTCACGGTTTTGATTTGAGCCTGCGGATTTGGGGCGATATTGCCGGTGCGGGTATTATCTGTACAGCATTAATGCTGGTTATTCAATGTATGACCCAAAAATATACCACCGCCGTGCATACAGCGATAATTTTTTCAATCGAACCGGCGATCGGCGGAATATTAGCGTGGTGGATATTTGGCGACCCGCTCGGCTGGATGCAGTGGCTGGGGTGTGGCTGTATCATCAGCGGCATGATCTACAGTGAGCTGGGGTGAAACTGTTGAAAAACGCGCAGCTACTTTGTTGTTCCTGCGTTTGCTTGCTTGCGTACCTCACGTACGCGGCGCTACGCAATACTCGTCTCGCCTCGTATCTGCACATTTTTGAACAGTTTTTCGAGAAATAATGTAGTTTTTGGGGTGAAGATGAATGACACAATAGCGGCGGTGGCTACAGCGAGTGGCGAGGGCGGAATTGGCATCGTGCGAATTTCCGGTTCGAACGCTGTTGCTGTTGCTGATAGAATTTTCCAAACTCGCAGCCGCAAACCGGTTGTAGAATTAACCGCACGTCAGGCGACGCTTGGAGTGGTTGTTTATGCAGGCGTTGTAATAGATGAAGCATTGCTGCTCAAGTTCGTTGCTCCAAAGAGTTATACCGGCGAGGATGTTGTGGAAATTCAGGCACATGGCGGCGCAATTGCGGTGAAAAATATTTTGCTGGCAGCGCTTGGCAATGGCGCCCGGCTGGCCGAACCGGGGGAGTTTACCAAACGGGCGTTTCTAAACGGTCGGCTGGACTTGGCGCAAGCCGAAGCGGTTATTGATGTTATTCGCGCCAAGACTGACGCCAGCTTGCGGGCGGCCAATCGCAGTCTGAGTGGCAAGCTGTCGGCGGCGGTGCGGGCGCTACGCGGTGAATTATTGGCGCTACTTGCGCATATCGCGGTTACTGTTGATTATCCGGAAGACGATATTGAAACGATTGTTATTGACAAAGTGCAGTTACAAATTGAGATTTGGCTGGAGCAGTTAGCAACGGTATTAGCGCAGGCGCGAAGCGGTAGAATTCTTCGCGATGGATTGCGCGTGGCGATAATCGGTCGCCCCAACGCCGGAAAATCCAGTCTGCTAAACGCACTGTTAGGAACGGAGCGAGCGATAGTAACGGAAATTCCGGGAACTACTCGCGATTCGATTGAGGAGTGCGTCAATATTCGCGGTATTCCGATTGTGTTGACCGATACCGCTGGGTTACGCGAGACTATGGACGTCGTTGAACGAATCGGCGTTGAACGAGCAACTGTTATTGCCGAAGCCGCAGAATTGGTTTTGTATATAGTCGACGGGTCGGAACAACTACATAGTGATGATTTCGCAAATATGCGCGAATACAAGGGGCGCTTGATCGTGGTAATTAACAAAACCGATTTGACAGCGCAAAGTATTATTAATAAATTAAAACTGGAGCTAGCCGGACAGCTAGTTATAGCGGCTTCTATGACCAATCTCGAGGGGCTGGCTGACATCGAAAACGCCGTCGCCGAGACGGTATATGCAAATTGTCGCGAACCAGAACAGGTCATGGTTGCCAACGTTCGGCAACTAGAGATATTAGCCCGGGCGAAAAATTGTTTACAGCGAGTTGCCGAAGCTATTCAAGCCGGAATGCCCTGTGATATACTGAGCGTGGATTTGCGAGATGCTTGGGAGTGTTTGGGGGAAATTACCGGCGAGACGGTCAAAGAAGATTTGTTGGAGCGAATATTTAGCGAGTTTTGTTTAGGGAAGTAGGCTTTTGGTTAAAGGCGAATGGTTAATGGTGAAATGCCGCAGTAGTGAAAATTGCGGGTAGTACAAGGGTGCAGTAGTTAAAGCGGTTAGTGCTAAAATTTGGAGGTAACTATGAGAAAATTCGTTGTTGTTTTGCTGGTTTTGGTTGTGGCATTTGCAGCAACTGTCCGGGCGGAAATGATTGTGCCGGGCGTTGATTATCGAGTCGATTCAATTCAGGGGAAAAACGGGATCGTTAAAACCTATGTTATCGATATCGCGCCGGATTCTGGCTACACTGTCAAACCGGCACTGGCAAAGGGCGGTACGGTTGGCCTTGCATCAACTAGCGCAACTGCCAGGGCAATTGATGCACTGGCAGCGGTCAATGCGTCTTATTTTGTTATGGGCGATTACGCCGCCGGTGAAATTATCGGCTTGTTGAAAATCGATGGCAAGTATGCTTCTGCCGTTGAACTTCAAGGACAGAAGCGGGGCGCGTTGGCGATAAACTCGCCAACTCAGGCCGAAATTGCCTTGGCAAAATATGCCGGAAGCGTAGTGCTGGCTGACGGTGCAGCGGTTACCATTCGCAGCGTCAATTATATTAATTTGGCTACTGATGCCGATGGAAAATATTCGAGCGACGATAGCGTGGTGCTGTTTAATTCGCTCTATGGCGCGAAAACTGCTTCGAACAAATGGTGGACGGATTACACTATTATCGACGGTAAAGTTGCGGCGATAAATCCTGGACCGTCAGCAATTCCGTTTAATGGTTATGTTTTGTCAGTGCATGGTTTGGCTCGGAAAAATTTTACTTCAACAAAAAGCGGCGATAGTATTGCTCTCAAACAAACTAGTAATCAAGCGATTGACGGCTACAAAGATGTTGTCGGCGCCGGTCCGATACTGGTGCGGCGGGGCGTGGCTGTTTCTTCGATATACCGGCTGATTGAGTTATTCCCAAGTGACATCGCTTATAGTTGCGCGCCGCGCACGGCGGTTGGCTTGACGAAAGATAACCATGTTATTTTAGTGGTGGCTGATGGTCGACAACAGGGCTATAGCAATGGACTATATGTCGATGAATTGGCCGGGTATATGTTGTCGCTCGGTTGTTATCAAGCGTTAAATCTTGATGGCGGCGGTTCATCCACGATGGTAGTAAAAAATAAAGTAGTCAACAGTCCGTCGGATAATGCCAAGCAACCATTTGCCGGTCAAGAGCGATCAGTAGGGGATATTTTGGCGGTAGTGCCGGTTACGGTCAGCAGGTAATTAGGGAGAAAGTATGAAAATTTTAGTCATTGGCGGCGGGGCGCGGGAACACGCGATTATTAGTAAACTCAAAGAGAGCGAAATAGTTAGTAAGATTTTCTGCGCGCCGGGGAATGTCGGAATTGCCGCGCTTGCCGAACTGGTAAATATTGGTGCTGATGAAATCGAAGCGCTCGCGGACTGGGCGCATGATAATGATATTACACTTACGGTTGTCGGGCCGGAAGTTCCGCTTAGTTTGGGCATTAGTGATGAGTTTATTCGTCGGGGCATGAAAATATTTGGCCCGAGAAAAAGTGGCGCCCAGCTGGAGAGCAGCAAGACTTTTTCGAAAAATTTCATGAACAAATATCGCATACCGACAGCGCGGTATCAGTCGTTTTCTGATTATCAAACTGCAAGCGCTCAGATAACCGACTTTGGCTTTCCGGTAGTCATCAAAGCCGATGGTCTGGCTGCCGGGAAGGGCGTGATTATTGCTGAGAATATTGCTCAGGCGCTCATCGCGTTGAAAGATATTTTGACTGATAAAGTTTTTGGGCAAGCCGGAAGCTTGGTAGTGGTCGAGGAATTTTTGACTGGTCGCGAGGTTTCGTTGCTGGCGTTTTGCGATGGCAAGAGTGTTCGGTTGATGGATAGCGCCCGCGACTATAAGCGGGCGTTTGACAATGACTGTGGTTTGAACACCGGCGGAATGGGGGCGCTATCGCCGGTTGCCGACTTTACCGGCGAGCTGCGAAAGTTTGTCGAAACCGAGATTGCCGCGCGAACCCTGGGTGGATTGATAGCCGAAAACATTGACTATCGCGGCGTAATTTATTTTGGGCTAATGCTGACAAATGACGGCCCGAAAGTGCTGGAATACAATTGCCGGTTTGGCGATCCGGAGACCGAGGTGCTGTTACCACGTCTCGATGGAGATTTGGCAGCGATAATGCTGGCAACGATTGAAGGGCGGCTCGAAGATGTAGAAATCAATTGGAAGCCAGTAACCGCGGTTTGTGTGGTGCTTGCCTCCGGTGGTTATCCAGAAAAGTTCGAAAAAGGCTTTACCATTCGCGGCCTTGCCGAAGTCGCCAATAGCGTGCAGGTGTTTCATGCCGGAACCAAGGAAATCGCGGGTGTTGTCACCAACAACGGCGGTCGGGCGTTGGTAGTAACCGCGGTAGGAAACGATGTCGCCGCTGCCCGGGAGAGCGTTTATCGGGAAATCAAGAAAATCAGCTGGCCGGGAATGTTTTATCGTAGCGACATTGGATATTGATAAGTAGTCGAGTTGTCAAGTAGAGCTTAGTTGGCAAGTAGCACGGTATGATCAGGAGAATGAGAAACGGAGGCAGAGATGCGCAGATTGTGGGCATTGGTTATGGCATTTATACTCCTTGGTGGAACAGGCGTTAATGCTATGGAAAATGTTTGGAAAATCAATATTGCTGGCGGCGAAGTAGTTACCGCGACAACTTTTAGTCCGAAGGGAAACCGGATGGTGGTTGGCACATCGCTCGGTCGGCTGGCAATTTTTGATGTCAGCGGCGCTAATGCCAAGAACTGGAATGTAAAACCGATTTTGGACGTTAAGGGTGTTGAGAAAACGCTAATTACCGCCTTGGCTTTTGATGGCGCCCAAAAAATTCTTGCCATCGGCTCGCTGGACGGCAACGTGAAATTCACCGACAATACCGGCGCGGTGCTTAAAGAATTTAATTTTAATAGCGTTATCCGGCAGATAATATTTAGTGATGATAACAGTCGGGCAATGGTGCTCTGCGATAGCAACGCGGTATCGATAATTGACATTAATTCATATAACATTTCAGTTTTTTCTTATAAATATGCCCATCCCCGGGTGGTAGACTTTGGCGCGACTAGCAACGAAATAGTTGAAGGATTTGTCAGCGCCCGAGGCGATATAATCAAAGGAAACATTGACCGCAACAAAGCAATCGTAAAACTTTACGCCCACGATTTTGGTGTCGATGCCTTAACGGTAAATGCTGCCAATAATCTGCTGGTTTCTTTTGGACAAGACGCGTTAATAAAAATCTGGAGTTTGGATAGTTTACAATTAATGGGTCAAATTAACGTTACCGATACTTTCAACTCATTAATATTGACCGCTGATGCCAGTACGTTAATTGGCAAATGTATGGACGGGTCCATCAAAATTTTCGATGTGGTCGGCTGTATTCAGACTGATGCAATATTCCCGGGCTCGGAATTAAACGCTATCGCATTGAAACCGGATGGGAAATTTGTTGCGGCAGCTTATGCAAACGGTGATATTTGTGTTTATGCTTTCTAAATTGCTGGTGTTGAAAAATATAGCGTTCAGTCAAATTTTGTTTTGATAATGCTAACAATGTGGTAAAATGATGAGGATAAAAAATCTGGAGGCTTGAATGATAAATCTTAAAATTGACGGTCATAGCATTTCTGTAGTACCTGGTACTACGATATTGGAAGCGGCTGATTTAATCGGCGTCAAAATACCCCGATTGTGTTATCATCCGGAATTACGTCCGGAAGGCGCTTGCCGGGTTTGTATGGTCGAAGTTAAAGGAGCGCGCGGTCCGGTCGCTTCGTGCGTGTATCCGGTTGCCGAAGGCATGGAAGTTCATACTAATACCGGCGATGTCCGTGAGGCTCGTAAAACAGTCATCGAGTTGCTACTGGCTAATCATCCGACTGATTGCCTAAAGTGTATCCGTAACCACGATTGCGAGCTGCAACAGTTGGCCGCGGACTATGGCATTCGCGAAGTTCCGTTCCAAGGCGCACAGCGCAACGCGGCGATGGATCATTCAAATCCGAGTCTGGTGCGTGATCCGAACAAATGTATTCTCTGCGGTCGTTGCATCAGAATGTGCAGCGAGATCCAAAACGTCAATTGTTATTCATTTACCCATCGCGGGTTTGATACAATCGTCAGTCCGGCATTTAATGTTGGTTTAGGCGAAGCTGCTTGTACTTTCTGCGGTCAGTGTTCGTCGGTTTGTCCGACAGCGGCGATTACCGAAAAAGATGACACTGAAGCAGTTTGGGCAGAACTGGGAAATCCGGATAAGCACGTGATTATCTTTACCGCGCCGTCAGTACGGTCGGCAATCGGCGAAGAATTTGGGCTGGAAAACGGTCTGTGCGAAGGAAAGATGGTTGCCGCGTTACGGCGGTTGGGTTTTGACCAAGTATTTGATGCTAACTTTACTGCCGATTTGACGATTATCGAAGAAGGCACGGAGTTGATTAATCGGGTTACGACCGGCGGAAAATTACCGCAAATAACTTCTTGCAGCCCGGGTTGGGTTAATTTCATTGAAGTTCACTATCCAGAATTGTTGCCGCATTTATCGAGCGCGAAATCGCCGGCGCAAATGATGGGCGCACTCATCAAAACTTATTATGCTGAGAAAAACGGTATTGATCCAGCCAGCATCTATGTGGTCTTCTCCGCTTGCTGCACAGCCAAGAAATTTGAGGCAGCTCGTCCGGAAATGAACTCGAGCGGGTTTAGAGATGTTGACGCAGTTATCACCACTAGGGAAACTGCACGCATGATTCGGGCGGCGGGGATTCAGTTTGCCGAGTTAGACGACGAGACGTTTGACAATCCGTTAGGAGCCTCTAGCGGCGGCGGATTGATTTTCGCGGCGAGCGGCGGCGTTATGGAAGCGGCGTTGCGTTTCGCGGTAGATAAAATTACCGGCACCTATGTTGAAAATGTAGACTATAAAGCCGTTCGTGGTATGCAACGGATTAAAGAAGCCGAAGTAGAAGCTGGCGGTTTGAAACTAAAAGTAGCGGCGGCCAATACTTTGGGCGCGGCGCGGATTTTGATGGAACAGATTAAGAGCGGTGAAAGCCCGTATGCCTTCATCGAAATCATGGCTTGCCCGGGCGGCTGTCTGGGCGGCGGCGGTCAACCGATTCCGGTAAATGCCAGTATGCGCCAAAAGCGGATGGACGCGATATATCAAGCGGATAGTGAAAAAATAATTCGCAAACCGCAAGACAATCCGTATATCAAGAAGATTTATGAAGAATTTCTCGGTGAGCCAAATGGGCATAAAGCCCATGAGTTACTCCACACCCATTTCCACTGGCAAAAACGCGAAGTAAAGTAATTGTTTACCAATATAAGAGCGCTCAGCAAAGCTAGCGCTCTTTATTGTAAAAGGAGAGCGGATGAAAAAATTTACCTGGCTTGTTTTAGCAGTATTTTTGCTGACACTGGTTCTCAGCGGTTGCGGTGGCAGTAAAGCCAACCTCGAAGATGATACCTCTAAAGAAGTCACGCTCAAATGGATTATGTTAACTTTTGAAGGTTCACCGAAAGACTTAGCCAAAGTAACTGCCAAGGCTAATGAGTATCTAAAGGACAAGCTAAATTGTAAAATCGAGATCATGTTTATCCCAATCGGCGATTACGATCAGAAAGTCACAGCGATGACCCATGGCGGTGACGACTATGATTTGGTGTTCACCTCGATTTGGGCAAACAACTACGCTCGCAACGCGCAAAATGGCATGTTTATGCCACTAGATGATATGTTGAACCAATATGGCGCCGAAATGAAAAAGGCGCTACCGGAAATGGCTTGGAACGGCACGAAAATTAAAGGGGTAAATTATGCCGTACCGACCAACAAGGATTTTGGCGCGCGCAATGCCTATTACTTTAACAAAAACACCACGGTGAAATATCCGTTTGATTATGGTCCGGGCAAAAAGCTCCGCGACTGGTTCCCGTTGTTTGAAAAATATAAAGCCGATAATCCCGGGAAAGTGGCGTTTAGAAACGGCACATCCGTTGAAATGTCCGAGTGCTTCGACTATTTGATTGAATCGGGAATTCCCGGAGCGATTAAGTTGAGCGACAAATCTGGCAAGGTTATTAATCAATTTGAATCGGCAGAATATTTGGAGGCTTTCAAAGATTTGCGTGAGGCATACTTGAAAGGCTATACTTACAAAGCCATTCCGACAGAAAACAACCGTAAGGACTTTCAAACGGGGAAATTGCTTACTTGCGTCGAACCGTTCCCGCCTTACGGCGATCTGTGGCGCGAGCAATCTTACAAGATGCCGCTGCTGGCTTCAGCGGTATCGACAACGCCCACTTGTACCACCGGTATGTTGATGGACTCGATGACCGCGATAAATGTCAACAGCAAAAATCCGGCGCGGGCGATGAAGTTTATCAATCTGATGAACACCGACTCCTATCTGCATAATTTGCTGGTGTTTGGTATTGAAGGTGAACACTATACCAAAATTGGCGAAAATCAAATCAAGCGGACACAGGCTGGAGAAGAAAACTATTCGATGCCGGATTGGGAGATGGGCAATATGTTCATCAATTATGTAATGGATAATGAACCGGTAGATAAATGGAAAAAATTTGCCGAATTCAACACCACGGTTGTGCCTTCACCGGCATTAGGATTCGTCTTTGACCCGCAGCCGGTAAACGCCGAAATATCCGCGCTCAAGAACGTGATGGAGCAGTATTATCCAACCATCGCGATGGGTATGGTGGATTATCAGACGGCGTTGCCGGAAATGAACGCCAAGCTAAAGGCCGCTGGCCTTGATAAATTGCTTGCTGAAGTGCAAAAGCAACTGGATGAATGGAATAAGACCAAGAAGTAAAAAATTACAGCAAACGGCTCGCGCTGTTTGCTGTTTTTATTTTTTTGCGATACAATAAACGGGTAAGTACCAGGAGGACGTTATGCGGACGAGAGATATTGCCCTGTACGCTTTGCTGACCGCGCTAGTGTTGCTGGCAACGGCAGTGTTAAAGATTCCTACTTTCAACGGCTACGCGCACTTGGGCGATGCCTTAATCATGGCGGTTGCTGTCGGACATAGCCGGCGTGCCGGTATGGTTTGCGGCGCTTTTGGAACAGCGATGGCTGATGTGTTAGGCGGCTATTTTATCTGGGCGCCGTTTAGCTTTGTTATCCATGGGTTGCAAGGCTATTTGGTCGGTTTGATTGCCAATCGTCAATCTTCACGCTTACGCAAAATCTTGGCAATGACGGTGGGCGGCATTATTATGATTGTATTGTACCAAACAGTCACACTGGAGATATACGGCTGGGCGGGGTTCATAACGGCACTCTACGGAAATATCGCCCAAGCGATTGTTGGGGTAATCGGCGGAATGTTGTTTGCGCCGGTAATTGAACGCGCCGGGCCGGTCAACTGATAATAATTGACAGCCGCTGGTTAATCGGCTAGAATTAGCCTATAAACTGTGAAAGGAGCATTGGCATGAATGACCGATATTGTTGCATGGGCTCTTTTGATGGTTTCAGGTCAGTGTTGATTATTATTGATATGATGATGTGATGCCCGGAAACGGGTATCTTGGTGTGTACGCCAATACCGTTTCCGGGCAAGAGACATAGCATAGCTATGTCTCTTTTTGATGAACATTACGAATAGCTGGTAATATAAAATAAATAGAGGTGAAAATTATGAGTAATAAACAATATAAATTTGATACTTTGCAAGTCCATGCCGGGCAGCAAGTTGACCCGACGACCGGAGCCAGGGCCGTGCCAATCTATCAGACCACGTCCTACGCGTTCAACAGCGTCGAACACGCCGCCAATCTATTTGCGTTGAAGGAAAGCGGCAATATTTATACCCGGATAATGAACCCGACCACCGATGTCCTGGAAAAACGGGTAGCCGCGCTTGAAGGCGGTGTCGGGGCGCTGGCAGTTGCTTCCGGTTCGGCGGCGGTTACTTATGCGATACTAAATATCGCCAGTTGCGGCGACGAGATAATTTCGGCAAGCACTCTGTATGGCGGTACTTACAATTTATTTCAGCACGTATTGCCGAAAATGGGTATAAAAGTGCATTTTGTCAATCCGGACCGCCCGGATAATTTTGCGATGTCAATCAATGAACACACCAAAGCTATTTATATTGAAACAATTGGTAACCCGGGGATTAATCTTATTGATATCGCGGCAGTGGCGGATATTGCCCACCAAAACGGCTTGCCGCTGATTATCGATAACACATTCGGCACCCCTTATCTCATCCGTCCGTTTGAGTTTGGCGCTGACATCATTATTCACTCCGCTACAAAATTCATCGGCGGACATGGCACGTCAATCGGCGGAATTATCGTTGATTCAGGACGATTTGATTGGGCGGCAAGCGGACGGTTCCCGGATATGGTCAATCCCGACCCGAGTTACCACGGCATCAGCTATGCCAATGATTGCGGCAAGGCTGCCTATATCACCAAAGTGCGGGTGCAACTGCTCCGCGATACCGGTGCCTGTATCAGTCCGTTTAATTCATTTTTGCTGCTGCAAGGTTTGGAAACGCTGTCGCTCCGAGTTGCTAGGCACGTTGAAAACGCCAAAACCATTGCCAGCTATTTGGCAAGTAATCCGCTAGTGCAGTCGGTAAATTATCCGTCGCTGCCGGAAAACCGCTATTACCAATTGGCGGAAAAATATCTGCCCAAAGGCGCCGGCTCAATATTCACTTTTGAAATAGTTGGGGGCTTGGAAGCCGGCAAGCGGTTTATCGATAGTCTGGAACTGTTTACCCATCTGGCAAACGTCGCTGATGCCAAGTCGCTGGTCATTCACCCGGCCAGCACCACCCATGCTCAATTGAATCAGGAGCAGCAGTTGGCCGCCGGTGTTACGCCCGGATTGATAAGACTGTCGATTGGCATTGAGGATGCCGAAGATTTGATTAACGATATTGAACAAGCGCTAAGGAGAGCTAATGAACGTTGAAGTGACAAAAAGAAAAAGCCGGGCGGCATTGGTGGCGATATGTTGCAGCCTGACTTTGGTAATTATTAAATTAGTCGTGGGGGTTTTGAGCGGCGCTATCAGCATTGTAGCCGAAGCCGCGCACTCGTTTGTAGATTTACTGGCAGCGTTTATGGCTTATGTTGCCGTGCGAAAATCCGGGCTGCCGCCGGATGATGCCCATAATTACGGACATGGTAAAGTCGAAAATTTGTCGGGGGCGGTGGAGTCGGTACTCATTGTGCTGGTTGCTATCTGGATTGTCTATGAGTCCGTCCAAAAACTTATGACGGGCGGCAAACCGGACTATTTGCTGTATGGCATGGCTTGTATGGCGATATCGGTTACGTCGAATATCTTTGTTTCCCGACATTTATACAAAGTTGCCGAGGAAACCCAGTCCCCGGCGCTAAAGGCAGACGCGTTGCATAATGAGGCCGATATTTGGACATCCGGCGGGGTGCTGGTCGGATTAGTGCTGATAAAATTTACCGGTTGGGATATTCTCGACCCGATAATCGCAATCGCGATGGCGCTAATCATTTTTCGCGAAGGGTTGAAATTGACCAAAGCCAACCTTTCCGATTTAATTGATGCTAATATCGCCGAAGATGACGAGAAAATTCGTGCGCTAATCGCCCGCCATCAGCAGATAGTTTCGGTACACAAACTACGCACCCGCCGTTCGGGCGGCAGCAAACACATTGATATGCACATGGTGTTTGACCGCGACGTTACCTTGCGGGACGCGCATGAACTGTGCCATCATATAGAAAAAGATATCAAAGATGAACTGGGCGCTTATGATGTGGTTATCCACTGCGAACCCTGTTACGAGCGTGAAGACTTCAGCCAATGTCCGCGTTTGATTGAGGGCAAATGCGATGGCGTATTTTGCGCCAATGTCAATAAAAAAGAATTATGGAATAACGCCAAATGACAAAAACACCCGCTACTTCATTATGAGGCAGCGGGTGTTTTATATTTAGCGCTGCTTGCGATAACCTTTAATTAGCAGTGCGGCCCCGTATATCGCCGGTATCATCGGAAACAGTGCCGTCCACATCGCCGGAAAGTAATGAAAGCGTCCGCCTTCCAGCAGCGGAAAGACCAGATAATGGGTCGGCTCGCCGACAATCATCCCGAAAAAGATAAACCAGACCAGATAATCGCCGAGCGGATGATGGTAGTAATATAACACCGCTCCCAATATCCAGAAAACCGGCCCGACAAAAACGATGAGTACAGCAAATTGGTCGAGCGTCCATTGGGTATTAAAGATGCCATCGATACGTCCGGGGAAATTGGTTAGATATTCTTCGGTAATATGAAAGAAAAAAATCGCCAATGTCCAGAGATAGGCCAGCATTAGTTCGCGGCTATACAGCGGTTTCTTAAAAGTCGTCTTGATCCAGATAACCATGCCGCCGAGCATCGAGCCGCAGACAATCAACGTCGGACGCAATCCGGCTTGGTCATACATCGCGGTCGCAAAACAGGCGATAAAAATTAATACTACGGGAATGAATTTACGCCGGGGTGCGCGCCAAACCGGCACAGCCGGCGGTTTTGGCGCTGAGTGTCCGGATAGCAGTGTTCGTAAACCGCCAGCTGCAATGACCAGTGAAATCAGCGCGAATAACTGACCGGGGAAATAACTGAAAGTTCCGAAAAATAGCGGCAGCAGAAAATGGAGCGCCCCGTCCAAAATCGCCCAAACAAACACAAAATAAGTCAGGTAGTCGCCCAAACGATTTTTGCGGACGATGCCGACCGCGCCGAGCATGAAAATAGCGGTCAGCAGGCAGGAATAAACTGCGAAATAATGTTGGTTGTCAAAAATTGCAACATCGGGAATGAGCGACGGCACGGCATGAACGAACGCCGCAGGATAGCCAAACAATAATTCTTCGATGTTTTTTAACAATAGCGCAATGGTCGTTAATAGATACCAAGGTAAAATCCGGTCGTTAATCCGCTCCGATTGCGTGCGGCAAAAATACCACAACACCAACGCCGCGATGCCGCTGACACAGACCAATGCCGCGGGGATAATTCCGAAAAATATGAAACTTGCCGCCATAGCGGTAATCAGACTGCAGATTATCAAGCTGTAGTAAATGTAGCCGACATTATTGTCTTCCATAATTACAACAAAACCCTTCCACCAATTGATTTATTTGTCTCAGCTCAGAAATTCAACCGCACACCAATGTTGGCGCCGTACTGCCAAGTGCGGCTGGATGGTTCGTAAGGTACTATGTTGCCACTTGCACCAATTTCCGAGTAGTCGATCCACGGCGTAATCAATCCGGAAAATGATTCGTCAAAGCGATATTGAATCGGCGCCTGGAAATTCACACCGAACTTATTTCCTAGATTCCAATTTGCGTTATAATACGGAATGGATATTTGCCCGGCAAACATAAACCGGTAGCTTACGTCGGGCTCGATAGAAAGTTCATTAGTCAGCATGAATTCACGGCGGACTCCGACGGGAATATAGCCCCAACTGTAATTTTCGACAAATTTATTATCGCCAGGCGGATTATACACGCCGCGATCCCACTTGTGATAGCCGATACCGGCGTATGTTGCAAGTTCGATAGATTGAAAATAATACAAGTTTGCCAAAACTTGAGCATCCATGAATGTTGCAGTTGATGTTCCCGTCATAGGTATTCCTGTTTGATCTGTGCCGTCATAATTTAAGCTGGTATTAGCGATACTTAAACTCAATCGGTAATCACTGCCGTATTCCAAATTTTGATATAAATAGCTGATTTTAAATCCGGGAACATAGCCGTATTCATCGCTCTTGAGTTGACGATTGGCTATTATCGGCAGATTGAGTTCACTATAGTTGTAATAATAGTTCTCCATTTCGAACTGTACAGCTTGCCGTTCGGCAGCGCAGGAAACTCCGCTGTAATTCGTAAATACAAATGTGACAATTAGTAATATGACTAAAATCAATGTTCTTAAATTCATTTTCAATACCTCTCCGGAAAATTGTAGCATATAACAGGATTTTACAAAAGCAAAACTGTTTTTTTGAAAGTTAGTGTTGGCTATGGCAGGAAAAACTTGTTTTGTGGCGAATAATATAATTGAAAAATGCTTATGGGAAGCTGGAGGCGCGATGAAACTAACATTAGTTGTTATGGCGGCCGGTATGGGCAGCCGCTACGGTGGTTTGAAGCAGCTCGACGCCATCGGGCCGCATGGCGAAACAGTTATGGATTACTCGATATTTGATGCCATTCGCGCCGGATTTACCAAGGTAGTGTTCATTATTCGCAAAGACATCGAAGAACAGTTCCGGGCGGTGGTCGGCAGTCGGTACGTTGGGAAAATCGCTGTTGAATACGCGTTTCAGGAACTGGACAAGCTTCCGGACGGTTTTTCCCTGCCAACCAGTCGTAGCAAACCATGGGGAACCGGACACGCGGTATTGTGCGCTGCGGCGGTTGTGCATGAGCCGTTTGTGGTAATTAATGCCGATGATTTTTACGGAGCGGAAAGTTACCGGCTACTGGCGGAGTTCTTGACCAACAAGACCGCCGTTGATGAGTGCAAATATTGTATGTGCGGGTTTTTGCTGAAAAATACGCTGTCGGAAAATGGCACAGTGGCGCGGGGAATATGTGAAATAACGGCCGGCAAGCTGACGGCAGTGACCGAATTGACGAAAATCGAGCCGTGTAGCAGCGGCGCGCGGAATATCGAAACCGGCGCGGAGTGCGCGCTTTCCGGCGATGAAATAATTTCGATGAACATGTGGGGCTTTACCCCGACGGTGTTCGCTAAACTGGAGTTATTGTTCAGGGAATTTCTGGTCGCAAATAGTAATGCATCAACGACAGAATTCTATCTGCCGGTAGCAATCGATACGCTGATTCGCACCAATACCGCCGAAGTTGCAGCGCTGACGACACCCGAACAATGGTTTGGGATCACTTACCGGCAGGATAGGCAGCTGGTTACTGACCGTCTGACCGAACTTGTAATAGCCGGGAAATATCCCGAGCAACTTTTTGTGGAGGGGCAATGCGAATATTGATTACTGGCGGCGCCGGTTTTATCGGCAGTCATTTGGCTGAATATTTTCAAGATAAGGCCGAAGTTGTGATTTTGGATAATTTGCGCAGCGGATTCCGTAAAAACCTTGACGGTTTGAAAGTTGAGTTTATCGAGAAAAGTATTCTCGATCGGGACGCGGTTGCCGAGGCGATGCGCGGTGTGGACTATGTATTTCATCTGGCGGCGTTGATAAGCGTGCCGGAGTCAGTGCAGAAACCATTGGAATGTGTTGACTTAAATGTTGTCGGGTTGCTCAACGTGCTTGAAGCGGCGGCAACTGCCGGTGTGAAAAAACTCTGCTTTAGTTCCAGCGCGGCAATCTATGGTGACAATCCGGTTGTGCCAAAGCGCGAAGAAATGTATCCGGAGCCAAAAAGTCCGTATGCGATAACCAAGCTCGATGGCGAATACTATTGCGGAATGTTTACGCAAGAAGGCAGGTTGCAGACTGCCTGTTTACGCTATTTCAACGTATTCGGGCCGCGCCAGGATCCGGGCAGCGCATACGCGGCAGCGGTGCCGATTTTTACCGCAAAAGCATTGAGTAACGAAAAAATATCTGTTTATGGCGATGGCGAGCAGACCCGGGATTTTATTTATGTTAAAGACGTTGTTGCCGCCAATGTGTTTTTGGCGCTGAGTGACAATACCGGCGTTTATAATGTGGCTTACGGAAAAAAAATGACCATTAACGACCTGATTGCCGAAATTAAAGACATTACGAAATCGACCTCGCCGGTGGAATATCAGCCGGAACGGGCCGGCGATGTCAAGCACTCGCTGGCAGCAATCGACCGGTTGCAGGCAGCCGGGTTTGTGCCACAAAATGATTTCGCTGCCGGGTTAGCCGCTACAATTGAATATTTTTCGAATAAAAATGGTTCGGGGGAATAATGTCCGTAAATCGCAGGTTGAAAATCGCAGTTATCGGCGTGGGTGGTCGAGGCCATATTGCCGACAGCTACCTTTCCGGAGCTGATAACGTCGAAATATGTGCCGGCGCCGATATTTCTGCGGAAATGTTGGCAGCGTTTAAAAGCCGTGTTTTGGAAAAACAAGGTTTTGAACCACGCTGTTATTATGATTATCAGGAAATGGTTAATCGCGAAGAGCCAGACGGCGTTTTTATTACCTCGCCGGATTTTTGCCATGAGGAGCAGGCGATATTTTCCCTGCAGAAAAATGTCGGGGTTTATCTGGAGAAACCGGTCGGGATTAGTGTTGACGGTGCTGACCGGGTTTTGCGGGCGGCTTATGCGCACAAGACCAAGCTGATGCTCGGACACAACATGCGCTATATGACCTTTGTGCTGAAGATGAAGGAACTCATCGATGCCGGAGCAATCGGCGAGGTCAAGACGATTTGGTGCCGGCATTTTGTTGGTTATGGCGGGGATGCCTATTTCCGGGACTGGCACGCTGAGCGCAAAAACACTAACAGCCTGTTACTGCAAAAAGGCGCGCACGACATAGATGTTATTCACTGGCTGGCCGGCGCTTATACTGTCAGGGTCAATGGCATGGGTAATCTGTCGGTTTATGATAAATTGCCGCGGCGCGGGCAAGCCGGACGAGCGGAGTTCAGCGTGGACAACTGGCCGCCACTTGAACAGACCGGCTTCAATCCGGTTATTGATGTTGAAGATCTGAATATCATCAATATGCAGCTCGCGAACGGTGTGTTAGCGACGTATATGCAGTGCCATTATACGCCGGATACTTGTCGGAATTATACGATAATCGGCACAAAAGGCCGGATTGAGAATTACGGCGACCACTTTGATAATACGACGATAGAATTGTGGGATGACCGCAAAATCGATTCGTTCAGACTGCATGGTGACGCGACATTCCGGACGCCGCCGTCCAAGGGCGGTCACGGTGGTTCAGATCCGGCTATTGTTCGCAGTTTTTTTGCGATGCTTCGGGACGGAACTGCGCCAAATTCTTCGCCGCAGGCTGCCCGCTATAGTGTCGCCACCGGCTGTATGGGGGCAGCATCAATCCGCTCCGGCGGAATGCCGATGAATGTACCACCGTTGGCGGAAGAGCTTGAGAACTATGATTATCATAAATAAACTATGCAACAAGACTGGAAGGAGTACCAGATGAGCAGTAGCAACAAAATTGGTGTAGCGGTTATTGCTACAGGTTCCAGAGGAACTAATGTTACGGAAAATCTGTTGCGGGATTCTGGACATAATGTAAAAGTTGTGGCGGTTTACGACCAAAACCGGGAATTTGCCGAGCGGGCAGTGGAGAAATGGAACGAACCGACAGCTAAAATTTGCGATTCATATCTTGAAGCAATCAACACTGCCGGTGTCGACTGGGTGTTAATATTTTCACCCAATGTCTATCATAAAGAACATATTCTCGCGGCGTTTACCGCCGGCAAACATGTTTTTACCGAAAAGCCGCTGGCAACTTCTATAGAAGACTGTCAGGCGATTTATGAAGCGCATCAACGCGCGGCAGTGTTATTTGCCACGGGTTTTGTGTTGCGCTACGCGCCGATTTACCGAAAAGCCAAAGAGTTGTTGACAGCGGGAACGCTGGGAAAAATTTTGAGCATCGATGCCAACGAAAATATCCCGCCCGGACATGGCGGATACATAATGATGAACTGGCGCCGCCACCGCCAGCTGTCCGGTCCGCATATTCTCGAAAAATGCGTGCATGACATTGATTTGCTCAATTGGTTTACCGAATCGTTGCCCAACCGGATTGCCGCGTTTGGCGGGCTGGATTTTTTTATTCCGGAAAACCAGCGCTTACAAGACGAGAACGCTGCCGACAGTTTTTCCGCCTGGCCGGATCACACCCGTGATTGCGAGTCGCCGTTTACGTCGAAAAAAGATATTTTTGACACCCAGGTGGCAATTTTGCAGTATCGGAGCGGCGCAAAGGTCATGTTTCAGGCAACAATGAGCAATGCCATACCGGAACGGCGGATGTATTTTTCCTGCAGCGAAGGTAATCTGATTGTCGAGTTATATAGCAGCACCTTAAAGTACCGGCGATTAGGCGATGCCAACGAAACCGTACTGGATTTTGCAGCCGACGGACATGGCGGCGGCGACAGCGTGATAATGAAAGAATTATTTCATTGCATGTGTGCAAATAGCGCACCGGAATGTAGCGGTGACGAGGGACTTGAAAGCGCGGTCGTCGCGTTGTCAATTGATCAGGCGATAACCAGTCAGACGATAATAGACCTTGAGCCGATCTGGCAGAAACTTAATCGTTAGACGGCAGTATCCGGTTATGGAGAATAAAGTATGGAATTGCATCAGTTGTTACAGACAACCGGTCTGGACGACAAATACCTCGAGGTGCTGGAACCACGGTGGGACAAATCATGTGAAACATTTCCGGGTACACTGGAATTTTTGCTGCAAAGAAATTATCAGCGTGCTGCCGTCGTAGCCGGGCTACCGTCTGCTGCGTTGCAGGTGCTGGACGAGATTGCCGGACTGATTCGTTCTGACCCGGAGCTGTCATTACTAATCTGGCATTGCTATCAAAGCCAATACGTATATCCGGATCCGTGGTTTGAACATTGGCCGTGGTTGCAGGCGCAATTGGGGACTAACAGTACTGTGTTTTACCTGTTGGTGATGCTGGCGGCATTGCCGCTGACTGAGGCGAAGTTTCGCGAGCTGGGGATACCGGCGCATCATGCCGCGGCTTTGTGTTCGCGCATCGGCGGCTTTTACTGCACCTATTATACCGGCTACGGCAGCCACGGAATAAATCCCTATCAGTTGTTTTGGTCACGCTTTTATACTGATGGAAAAATATTCCGCGTCGGCCGGCTGGAATTTTGGCCGCAAGAATTCGGAACTGATAAACAGGCGTTTGCCGTCTTTCGCAACCGGAACAGCGGCAACGTTCTGGCGCTTCAGGCTCGCGCTTATCGCTATGATGCCGCGGGTCATTGTCTGGGCGGGTTTGAAGACCATATTCCGGCAGCATTTACCGGCAGTTACCAACAGAGCGCTGAAACCGTGAGCGGCATACCGGTGCGACCTGAAGGCAGTTGTCTGGCAGCCGCCGTGACCCTCGATTTGCAAGAATGGCAGCCAGTATTTTCAGCGACCGACACCTTGTTGGACATCCATATCCCCGAAGGCGGGAAGATGACCCCGGAAAGCGTCCGGCAATCACTTACCGGGGCGTTGGAGTTCTTCAGTACCTATTTTCCGCAACTTAAAATCGCCGGGTTTGTGTGTATGTCCTGGATATTTAATCCGCGCTATGAAAACTTGCTGCCACAGGCTAATATGTCCGAGTTCATGCGCAATGTCTACCTTATACCTTTTCCGGCAAGCAAGCGTGATGAAGGGTTCTATTTTCTATTTGGCAAAGATTATCTTCCCGGTGAAAACTATTCGCGCGACACAAAACTGCGGCGGATGATGCTTGATGAATTGCAAGCCGGCAGGCCGCTGCGCCATGGTTTGATGTTTTGTCTGGCAGAGGACGCTGAGAAATTTGGCGAACAGTGCTACCGGCGCTGCTATCGGGCGAACGAAATACTCGATAACCGGCAGGCAGTTGCCGCGGATTGATTCAGGAGGTTAGGAGTGAAAAGGACCAAAGTCAGCAAAGCGGGTTTCCTTATTGATGGCAAGCCGTTTCGAATTTTGTCCGGCGCCATACATTATTTTCGGACAGTTCCCGAGCAGTGGGAAGACCGGTTGCGCAAGCTACAGCTCATGGGCTTGAATTGTGTTGAGACATATGTGGCCTGGAATATGCATGAACCCCGGCCGGGGAAGTTTGAGTTTACAGGGATGGCGGACATTGAGCAGTTTATTGCGCTGGCTGGTGGTATGGGTTTAAAGGTCATCGTCCGGCCCGGACCGTATATTTGTTCGGAATGGGATTTTGGCGGACTACCGGGCTGGCTGTCGGTTTTGCCGGATATGCGGCTGCGCTGTAATAACGCGGCGTTCTTAGACGCAGTCGGGCGGTTTTTTGCCGAATTGTTGCCGCGGCTTGAACGGTACTCCCATGTCAATGGCGGACCGATAATCGCGTTGCAGGTTGAAAATGAATATGGCAGTTACGGTACTGACAAAGCCTATCTGACTGCGTTAAAGAATATCCTGGAACAACAAATGCCGAAGCTCGCGTTGTTTACTTCGGATGGCGCGCTGGACTATATGTTGCAGGGCGGTATGATTGAGGGTGTTTGGGAGACGGTTAATTTTGGCTCGGGGACCAGTTGCCAGCGGGAGAAACTGCGCGAATATCAGCCGGATTTGCCGTTTATGTGCGGTGAGTTCTGGAATGGCTGGTTTGACCACTGGGGCGAAGAACATCACGTCCGCGATGCAGCGGATGCGGCGCAAAGCCTGGATGAAATTTTGCAAAATGACGGGCAGGTAAATATTTATATGTTTCACGGTGGCACGAACTTTGGGTTCATGAACGGTGCCAACCGTCCGGAAATCCGCGATTATCAGCCGACGGTCACCAGCTATGATTCAGATGCGCCATTAAACGAGTGCGGTGATATAACGCCTAAGTATCTGGCGCACCGGAAAGTTCTGGCAAAATACAATGCCGCTGTCGATTTGGCTGCGCCGTTGCCATCGCCCTGTCTAAAGAAAGCGTATGGTGTCGTCGAATTAGGAAAACGGGCAGGCTTGTTTGACAATCTCGGCAATATCTCTCGCTGTCATATGGCGCCGTTGCCGTTATGTATGGAGCGATTAGGACAAAATTATGGTTTCATTCTATACCGCCGCCGTTTGCGGGGACCGTACCTTGACGTTACGCTTACCGTTCAAGAACCACGTGACCGGGCGCAGATATTTTTGGATGGGCGACAAATTGCCATTATGCATGTAAACGACAAGGAACATTCAGTAAAAATCACCGTTCCTGAAACCGGCGCAATGCTGGAAATTCTTGTGGAAAATCTCGGTCGGGTAAATTATGGCGCTTTTCTTGAAGACAGTTTCAAAGGAATAACCACCGGGGTGCGTATTGAGCAGCAGTTTTTGCACGATTGGGAGATTTATCCGCTGCCGCTGGATGACCTTGCAGGGCTGGAATATGGCGATAGCCAATTGGATGGGCTACCGGCTTTTTATAAAGCTGAGTTCGAGGTGGATGCTCCGGCCGATACCTGGTTGAAGGTACAGGGAACCAAGGGCTGTTGCTGGATAAACGGTTTCAATATTGGCAGGTACTGGGATGTCGGACCGGAACGCAACTTGTACGTTCCAGCGCCGCTTTTGAAAACCGGCAAAAATGTTCTGACAATATTCGAACTACATGAACTAAAGCAACAAGTGGTTGAATTTGTTGAAAAACCATAAACACGTGGAGGGGCTGATGAATAAAACTAGAATTATGCTGCTGGTACTGATTTTGTCATTACTGGCCGCGATTATCGCGCTGTTTGCCGGGTGCGGCAGCAAGGAGGCGGCGTTAACGGATGACGACATGAGTCAGCCGGTGGAACTGGTGTGGTATTGTATGGGACCGCCACCGGTTGATTTGCCGCTGGTAATGGAAAAAGTTAATGAGTACACCAAGCAAAAATTGAATTGTACCGTAAAGTTGAATATGATTGATTACGGTGATTATGGTACGAAAATGAAAATGATTGCCCTGTCAAATGAAAACTACGATTTAGCTTTCACCTGCAACTGGACATTTGATTATAACCGCAATGCCTCATCCGGGACTTTTTTGCAACTGGACGGCATTATCGAAAAATGTGCGCCCAAGCTGTTGGAATCTTGTCCGGCCGATTTTTGGAAAGGCACAAAAGTTCAGGGAAAGACTTACGGTGTGCCATACAATACGACAACAGCTTCGGTAATGGCCTATTATATCGACAAGGAAATGCTGCAAGGTGTAATTGACCCGGACGCACTCGGCAAGTATAAGACTTTTGCAGAAATACTGCCGGTTTTGGAAAAAGTTAAGTCGGCGCATCCCGGTGTTACAATGTATAAGCCGTTTGCCTGGTTTGATTTTAATGACACGTTTGATTTTATCAAAGGTAATTTATTCCCGGGAGCGGTACGGCTGGATGACAAGAGCTGTAAAGTTTTCAATCAATGGGAAGATCCTGCAGTAGCGGTCGCGCTGGATGTCAACCGGGCGGCATTTCAAAAGGGATTAACTTATCAAGAGGAACGAACGCAGACTGATGCGATGTCCGATTTTCGGAATAAAAAGTTGTTTTGCTATATAGCAAACTATGCGCCCTATGCGGATATTGCCGCAACCCGGGATTACAAATTTCCCGTAATGTGTCTGCCGGTTGCCGAACGGCCGGTTACTAATACTGATTCCTGTACCGGCGCGCTTTATGCAGTTTCCGTTAACAGCAAACATCCGGCGCGGGCGTTAAAGTTCCTTGAACTGCTCAACAGCGATAAATATTTGCGCAATCTGATTGGATTCGGCATCGAAGGAATCCACTACAATAAGCTGTCGGATAATGTTATCGAAAAAACCGAACGCGCCAAGGATTTTGTAATGCCTAACTGGTATCTCGGCAATCTTTTCTTGCTATACCTGGAAAAAGGCGACCCCGCCGACAAATGGCAGAAATACGCCGACTTCAACAAAACTGCGACGATGTCGCCGCTACTGGGCTTTTCCTTTGACCCGCAGCCGGTATCGGCAGAAGTGTCGGCTATATCCAACACTGTTGATGAATATGCAATCTACCTTGCTTACGGTCAATCCGACCCGAAAAAAATGCTGCCTGAATTTCAAAAGAAAATGAAGAACTCCGGAGTAGATAAAGTAATTGCCGAAATGCAAAAACAAATAGATGCATGGCGCAAAGCTTCGGGAAGTTAACGGTTGACTAATGATAAATATTCTTTTGTCCGGCAAGGTTAAGTCGTATAATAATTGTATGAAATTTTGGTGGAGGAGTAATGAAAAAAATCACAGCCGCGATTATTGGTACCGGATTTATCGGCGCAGAACATATTGAAGCAGTCAGACGGTTAGGGTTTGTCGAAATAGTCGCGCTGGCCGAAGTAACCCAGGCAGTCGCTGATCAAAAATGCGAGCAATTCTCGATCCCGCGGGGGACGGCGGACTGGCGCGAGTTGATTGACGACCCGGAAATTCAGGTCATTCATAACTGCACCGGTAACAATCTACATTATGAAATAAATAGGGCAGCGTTATTAGCTGGCAAGCATATTTTGTCCGAAAAACCGTTGGCAATGACGACCGACGAAACGGCGGAACTGGCGCGGCTGGCGGCCAATAGCGGCTGTGTCAATGCCGTCAATCTCAACTATCGCCAATTCGCCCAGGTGCAAAATGCCCGGGCGAACATCGCTAACGGCAAGTTGGGCGACGTGATGTTGGTACATGGCAGCTATCTGCAAGATTGGTTGTTGTTTGACACCGATTATAATTGGCGGCTCGACCCGAAACTGGGCGGCGAATCGCGGGCGCTGGCGGACGTTGGTTCGCACTGGTGCGACACGGTTATGCACGTCATCGGCGCGGAAATCGTCGAAGTGCTGGCGGATGTGGCGACGATTATTCCGGTGCGGAAACGGGCTAAAGTTGCGGTAGCGACCTTTTCTAACCAAGAACTGTCGGCTGATGACTATGAAGCCGTTCCAATCAGCACCGAAGACTATGCAACCGTAATATTTAAGTTGAGCAACGGCGCCCGCGGGGTGTTTACTGTTTCGCAAGTATCCGCCGGTAAGAAAAACTGCTTTAGTTTTGAAGTTGATGGCAGCAAGGCGGCATTGGCTTGGAATCAGGAGGAGCCGGAAAAACTCTGGTTTGGGTATCGGGAAAAAGCCAACGAAATTATGCTGGCGGATGCAGCGTTGTTCGAGCCGGCGGCGCGACCCTATCTGACCCATCCGGGCGGGCATAACGAAGGCTGGCCGGATGGTTTAAAAAATATGATGGCAAACTTCTATGGTTATATCCGGGACGGCAAAGATGTGCGCTTGGAAAAACCGACCTTTGCGACTTTTGCCGACGGCGACCGGGTGATGAAAGTAGTCGCGGCAATTTTAAAGAGTGGTCGCGAAGGCCGATGGATTAAGGTTAATGGGTAGAGGTAAGAGGCGAATTGTGAAATTATGGGTAGTGAAAAACCGTGATAGTGAAAGGGCGCAGTAGTGAGACAGGTAGGGGCAACCCCCTGTGGTTGCCCGATGAGGTAAAGGTTAATAGCGAAAGTAAGAATTTGAAGGGGAAAAGATTATGAAGATTGGTGTATTTGCAGTGCTATTTCAAAACCTGCCGTTGGGGCAGGCGCTGGACAAGATTAAGGGTTTTGGTGTAAACACGGTAGAAATCGGTTGCGGTAATTATCCGGGTACAGCGCATTGCAATCCGGTAGAATTGCTGGCTGATGACCAGAAAATTCAGGCGTTTGTTGACGAATTTAAATCGCGCGGCATGACGATAAGCGCACTCAGCGCCCACGGCAATATGGTGCATCCGAACAAGGAGTTTGCCAAAGCCAACCATGAGGCGTGGCGTAACGCGGTATTGCTTGCCGAAAAGCTCGGCATTGACACGGTGGTTAATTTTTCCGGTTGCCCGGGCGACAGCGAGCAATCCACTAACCCCAACTGGGTGACCTGCGCCTGGCCGCCGGACTATATGCAGATTTTGGATTGGCAGTGGAACGAGGTGTTGATTCCTTACTGGAAACGTGAAGCCGCTTTTGCCCGCGCCCATGGCGTTACAAAAATTGCGCTGGAAATGCACCCGGGATTTTGCGTGTACAATCCGGAAACGCTGTTGCGGTTGAGGGACGCAGTCGGTCCGGAAATCGGCGCCAACTTTGACCCGTCGCACTTGATTTGGCAGGGCATCGACCCCTGTCTGGCGATCAAAGATATTGGCAAAGCCGGTGCGATGTTCCATTTTCATGCCAAAGACACTTTTGTTGACCAGCATAATACTGCCCGTAACGGGGTGCTGGACACCAAGTCCTATGCCGTCATGAGTGAACGCAGTTGGATATTCCGCTCGGTCGGTTATGGTATGGGTGAGCAAAAATGGCGCGATATCGTCAGTTCATTGCGGCTGGCTGGTTATGACGGCGCATTGAGTATCGAGCATGAAGACGCGCTGGCATCCACTGACGAGGGCTTAAAAAAAGCGGTTGAGTGTCTTAAAGAAGTGGTCTTTGAAGAGCCGATGCTAACGGAAGCGTATTGGGTGTAGTGGTTGGCGGTGAATGGTGAAAATGCGGGTAGTGAAAGGGCGCAGTAGTGAAAACGCGAGTAGTGAAAAGTTGCAAGCTAGAGTGGTGAATGGTTAAAGGTGAAAAGCTAATAGAGAAATAGTGCTACCATGGCTACTGTGGCAACCTTGGCAACTCTGGCTACTATGGAAAGGAAACAGATGTTTTTTCGAAAAAAGAAGTGCAGCCACGAGGCGATTGAAGAAGTAATCAAAGAAATCCTCCAGCGGCAAAAGGACGATCTTATGTCCTATAAGATTCGCTGGATAGAACTCAAGAACGAAAAATTCGCGGTTGAGATTCTTGTTTACACCGATAGATACGCGACCATCTATAAAACCTACTACTCCGGCGAACGAATCAAAGAGGCAATCCGCGAGGCCGTTGGCGAACTGGAAATATTCTGGGTGGCGATTCCGGCGAGTATTTAAGCTGTAATTGAAAATTAATTGTGTTAAAATGATGATGATATGGTCGAAATAAACGACTGACCATATAGTTGGACGAAGTTTATGTTGGCAATGATTGAAAGCGATGGAGTGTATGAATAAAGAAAAAATCGCCAGTTTAGTAGAAGAAATTATCGAGCAGTCTGAAAAAATATTTGGCGATTCACTTTGTGAAGTCATAATATATGGCTCATACGCGCGTGGCGACTATAACAGTGAGTCGGATTTTGATGTCATGCTACTCGTGAAAAACGATGACTACGAAATTGAAAAGTTGCACACTAAGTTGGTTGAATTATCTTGTGATATTCAAGAGCGCTATGAGGTGTTTTTAGCGATTGTTGCCAAAAACAAACAGCATTTTGAGCAGTGGTCTGAACATCTCCCCTTTTACAAGAACGTTAATACCGAAGGCAAACATTATGCAATCGCAGCATGAGGTTGAAAAAACGCTGGCGTTATATCGTTTAGCTAAAGCCGAGGAATGTCTGTTAGATGCTCAAAACGCGGTTGACAATAAGCGCTATTCTAATGCCGTTAACCGGTCGTATTATGCGATATTTCACGCAGTGCGAGCATTGTTAGCTTTGGAACGATTCGATTCAAAAAGGCATTCGACAATCATTGGTTTCTTTCATAAGCAATTTGTTGGTACTGGGATAGTTGAGAAAAAATATCACATGATTCTTACATCGGCTTTTCATGTTCGAATGGAAACTGATTATAACGATTTTTTTGTACTGTCTATCGCCGCCGCTGAAGCGCAAGTGTTAGCTGCAACTGAATTTGTAAAGAAAATCAGCGAAATGTTGAAATTGGATATTGAGTAAAAAAACCGGCTGCGGGGAAACTAAAAGTTTCTTAGCAGCCGGTTTTTGTTGGTTAGTTTAGTTTTCGATTATTTCCCGATAGCACTCGCTGGTCAGTTCCTGAATCAACAGGGTAATTAGCTTGAGCGTGTTGTCGTAATCGTCGGTGTGAATCAGACCATTATGGCTGTGGATATAGCGTGCCGGCATCGAAATGGCGATGCTGGGTACGCCGGTATCCGACAGGTGGATGGCCCCGGCATCGGTGCCGCCGGCTTCTACTACTGAATATTGGAAGGGGATGTTGTGCTTTTCAGCCAGTTCAAAGATGAAATCCTTAAAGCGGCGATGCGGAACCATGCTGGTATCATACACGGTTATCGCCGGGCCTTTACCCAAACCAACTGCGCTCTTTTCCGGCGTGACCCCCGGCGTGTCGCCGTTGATGCCGACATCGACGATAATCGCCAAATCGGGCTTGACAGCGTTAACTGCGGTACGGGCGCCGCGCAAGCCGACCTCTTCCTGGACAGTGCCAACCCCGAATACCGTATTGGGGTGATCAATGGTTTGCAATGCCTCGATCACGTCAACCATGATCGCGCAACCCACCCGGTCGTCCCAGGCTTTAGCCAGCAGCAGTTTTTCGTTACCCATGACTTTAAATTCGGAAACCGGCACAATCGGATCGCCGGGACGGATGCCCAGCGCCTTGACCTGCTGCTCGTCAATAGCGCCGATGTCGATGTACATATCTTTTTTCTCGACCAGTTTCTTGCGCTGTTCGGCATCCATGAGATGCGGCGGCATACTGCCGATAACGCCAAGATGGCGGCCACTATTGCTCAAAATCTCCACGCGCTGCGACAACAGTACCTGGTCCGGCCAGCCGCCCAGCTGCCCGAATTTGATAAAACCTTCCTTGGTGATATGTTTGACGAAAAAACCGATCTCGTCCATATGTGCCGCCAGCATAATTCGCGGACCGGTTGGAGCGCCAACCTTTTCAAAAATCACGCTGCCGAGCTTGTCGTAGCTGATGCTGGCTTTGCCGGACAGCCGCTCGACCAGTAACTTTTTAATCTCGCCTTCGTCGCCGGTAACGCCGCTGGCCTCGGTCAGGGTCTTTAACCATTTGATTCTTTTCTTCCAGATCATAAAACCTCCGTAAAATATTGAATGTTACCGTATTGTTTCGCCCTGCCATGGTCAAATTCCTGCAAAAACTGTGAAAATATTCTAACAACTTTCAACAGGTTGTTTAGAAAATGCTTCACGTGAAACATTTCTCAAACAACCAAAAAGAAGTTCGCTTATAAAAACATCGGCAATGTTGCGAAATGAATTGACAAGCCCGCCGTAGCGTAATATAATACGCAAGACACAACGCAACCAAATCTGCCCGTAGCTCAGCTGGATAGAGTGGCTGGCTTCGAACCAGTAGGTCGCAGGTTCGAATCCTGCCGGGCAGGCCAGTAATTACAAGGGTTTTCGGTTTACGCCGGGAGCCCTTTTTTGATAGTTATACTCAAAGTTATACTTTAACCAAAAAAAGAAGGCTCTGCCGATCATTAGCAGAGCCCTTTTATTGGTGCGACAACATTGTCTGGTATGTAGTCTTTTTCTACACAGTATTGGGTTCAATGCCGTATTGCTGCCGAAGCCGTTGGACGACTTCTTTAGGAAAGCGCCCAAACATACTATTCTGGCGCAGTAACTCGGCAATGTACTCTTTAGCGTTGGGATGGCCGTCATACCGAGGTTTTCTTTTGCTCCTAAATGAGCCAAACAAGCTCTGATAAAAGTAGGTGCTAAGAGTATTTAGAACGGCTTCAGATCGTTTGTCAAGCGGTAACGATTCATCACTATATGTACACCACGCACGTAACTTAATTGCTTCGAGGCTGTCTAATCGTAGGGGAGTTACATCGAAGTGTTTGCAAGCTGCTTGGTAATTACTGCACGGGCGATCGTGATCGAGTTTGCCGCCATTATAGCCACGTCCGCAGATTGGACATGTACCTAATTCTTTGTCTGAGCTGTTATTCACTTTGATAGTCCTTTCCATTGCCCGTTGGGCAACGATATGATGTTTTAGCTGCCATAGACATCTGACATAACCGCCACGGCTTTGCTTTGTGAGTCTGGTAATAGATGGGCATATATTCCCAGCGTCGTTGACGGGTTAGAATGACCGAGCCTTCGGGAAACGGTGTTGATCGCTATCCCTCTTTTGATTAATATGCTTGCGTGAGTATGGCGCAGACTATGGAAATTGAAGCCATCAAGGCCTAGCTCGCTTAGAAGAGTACGGTAGTTTCTGGCAGAGAAGTTGTTTGTATCCATCAGACGGCCATATTCGTTTGCGATTACTAAATCTTTATCTTCGTACAGTTCGCCAAGCATGTTTTTGTGCTCGATCTGCTGGAGTTTCCATTGCATCAGCTTAGTCAGCAACTTGTCGTCGACTTCAATCTTTCGGGAGTTTCCCGTTTTTGTGGTTTTAAGCATCATCCCGTATTCTTTAGTGCAAGCGGCCGAGCGGTTTACAAAGATTGTCTTATCGGTAAAATCAACACATTGCCAGCGTAACCCGAAAACTTCACCAATGCGCATTCCTGTTGCTGCTGCAATGTAAACCGCAATGTGCGTTATGCCGCCTTTAAGCTCAGCCAAACCAAGTAATTTGAGTAGCTGTTCCTCGCTAAACGCAAAGACTTTTTCTTCAGCATTTGCTTCACCTGACGGTGTTTTAGTGTCTTGCGCTGGGTTTTTTAAGATGTAGCCTGACCTAACAGCCCTGTTGAGCGCCGTAATCAATGTGCGCCGCATATTTTTGATGCTTTTCATCGACAGACCTGTTCCGCTTCTTCCAAGCCCCGGTTGTATGCTTAACATGTTAAAGAATTTGGAGATTGTGAGATCGGTTAAGGTGTGCAATTTGTGGCTCCCTAAATATTTGTTGATGTACTGGACGTGAAATTTGTAACCTTCGTAAGTTTTTTGGGTAACGGAACCACCGCTGCCATCTGCTCGTTGTGGCTGACAGTAGGTTTCAAGCCATTGGGTAAGCCACGCTTCAAGCGTGATGTCGGTGTTGGTTCTGATTCCTCGTTCGTAGTCTTCAAACCATTTTCTCGCCTCTTTTTCAGCAGCCTTTTGCGGCTGTTTCGTTTTGGGATCAATGCGGAAATATTTCCGTTCGAGCTTTTCTGTGTTTCGGTCGATGAAGGTTATTTTGAAGTATTTGTAACCCTTCAAAGCAACCACTGTTCCGAAGCTTTTTTTGGACATATAGCGCCTCCATAATTATTAACTTGTCTCTTAAGTCTTATAACAATTACAGAGGCGCTATTACCCTTTGATAGCTCCTAGCCAGTATTTGTATAGATAGTTATCCCGCAATCCAGACCATTTATCGTGTCGACTGATAGATTTTGCCAGTTGTGTTGGCCTTTTGCGCCGTTACGCAAACCTTTAAACCCTAAATCCCTCAATCGGTCGTTGAGTTTTCTTGAACCGCACGGCGTGTGCCCATTTTCTTTGCACCAATCACGGTAGCAACAGTACAAATTTTGAAATGAAATTCTTCCTCCGCTGTGTTCAGAACACATTTCTGATATGAACTGCCGGACGGGGTCGGATTCGTAAATATACTGTTTAATCTCGGTTGTCATGATGGCGGCCTCGACCAATCCGTTTTTCACCCAATCGTTGAGTCCCGATATAAGCCAGTTAAGTATGCCGGAGTATTCGGCTTCGAGTTTCTTGGACAGGTGCTTATCACGTTCGGCGGCAGGAATTGTAACTTCAAAAGGTATGAGCTTTATCCGGCGCCAGATTCCCTCGTCAGTACCCCGTATTTTGGGAAGATGATTACTAGCAAGAAAAATCTTGCCACGGTTGTAGAACTCGAAAAATTCTTTATAGAGGTACCGAGCAGTCATTTTGTCCTCCCCAGTTAGCCTTTTGAGAATGGCTTCTGAGATATTGTCGTTTTCATCACCTTCCTGTGCCAAAATAAAGCGCGCGCCATCGAGACGAGCAATATCATTAGGAATTCCGGCATCGCCTTTGCGAGACATTAGTGTCTGACTGGGACACGAGACAGCATAGGAGCCAAGCAGTTTCATTATGGTGTCTGCAATTAATGATTTCCCGTTAGCACCTTTGCCGACCATAATAAAGCACGCTTGCTCGCCGGTTTCGCTGGTTAGTGAGTAACCTAACGCTTGTTTAAGGAATCGTAGAAGTTCGAAGTTGTTATTCATACACCGATTGACGACGCTTTCCCACAATGGTGCTTTTGCGTCCGGATCATAGAAAACGTTCGCAAGGTTTGTTATTAGATCGTCGCGACAGTGCTTCTGGAATACGCCGGTTTTGAGATTAACAGTCCCATTCTTAACGTTGAACAGCCAGTTATCGCTGTTTAGTTCATTGTTCCTTATTCGCAGCCTCTGCTTGGATTTTGCAAGTTCAGTGCAGTTTTTGAGCGCTTGGAGCGATTCTGATTTTTTTGCAAAACTGACAAACTCTTTCTGAATATTATCGCTGGCATCTGCAGCTTGCTTTGGAATGTTGCGCATTATTGGCAACACCATTTCTCTTGCAATAGCATCCAGACAGTGATTCCAGTGACTACTTGTCCAATTAAGCCATTTATCGATATCAACGTTGTAGCGCAGTTCATCGCTCAGATATGCTTCAATGCGTTCGGCGTTGCCGGAGTCCGTTAGCGCAAAACATCGTTCATATTCGCTTACATCGTTGCAGATGCGTTCGACTTCATCCGGTTCGAGAGGCGGCTCACATTTTTCGTTGTTATATGCGATTACTTCTTCAAGTAAGTCCTCAGGAGACTTTCCTGAATGATGCAGCTTGACTGCGTAGCGAATAACGCTATCATGCCTGCCGCCTTCAGGTACTTTGCCATTGGTTTGAGATGAAGTGGCGCGGGCCTTTGAAATGATCAGTTCGACTAGCCAAATCGGCGCTTCTGCTAAAGGAATTTCAAGTATTGACTTTCCCGGCAGCCATTCATACGAATTTCCCGACTTATGTCGGCTGGGTGGGGCAAGAACGTAACCGCCTTCCGCTCGAATATCGAGACCGGGTAAAAAACCAGTTCTGTTGCGTAGACTAGGGATCTGTTTGAAGTAATAATGATTACCACCGCCACCGGTCTTTGCCGTCGGTGTTATCGGCAGTTGTCCGTGTTCCGCTTCCTGTGCGGCCAAAGTTTCCAGCCCATTGCTTTTGACATCAACATCAAGAACGAAGAAACCTGCCGCTGAGCCGGTAGCGATTCCGATGTTGCGAGGAACTACGAAGGGAAATGCCTTTTCGATCTCTCCTTCATCAGTAGTGGCGTTGCTGAAACCACCCCATTTAACGGGGTGCTTACCGGGACTCTTACATTCACGTTTGCCACATGTGCACTCGCCGCTTTTCTCGATTGAGTGGCAGGCAAAGACTGGGATGTCCTTTCGCACGTATTCGAGCGCGGCCCTAGTGAATTTGTTCTGCTTCGGCTGTGTCATCAGGCTTTCCTCCCGGGTTGAACTGGTCTGCCGGCAGTAGGTAGCGGCGCCCAAGCTTGATAGCTTTTAGTTCAGGACTTTTGCGAGCCAACAGGTTGTATAGGTGCTGGGTTGATACGCCGAGGAGTTTTGCAGCCTCGGAAACGTTTAGAAAACGTGACATTGTATGTCTCCTTTCTTTTAATTGGGGGATTGTTGTCAATGCGTAGTTGGTCAGTGTTGCAGATTGTCACGCTAACACGGAATTCTTGTGTGTCAGAAGAAATAACTTCCACAGCAGCTGTTCGTTATCCTTAATGGACTTGGACAAGTTGTGCTGCGCCTGCTTTTGTTTCGCCTCAAATTCACTACGATCTCGTTCGGATCTGGTTAAACCCGCCGCAGCAGTTTTTAGCATCATTTTAGCGGCAGCAGCGTCTTGCGCTATTCTAATTTTAGCTGCTTCCAACTTCTTGTACTCTCTGTGCGTCGTTATGCCCCCGCTGAGGACGGCAGCCTTTAATATTTGGTCTGCTGTAGGTTTTGCGATTTCGTAGGCAAGAGACGCGGGGAGCATCTCGATAAGTTCTCGATCGGGAACATTGTTCACAATCAATTCATGAACGCTAATCATGTTTCTAGCCGTTGTAGCTGACATACAACATTCCTGATATACCCACTGTGCAAAACAGACGTGACCAGTTTGTGCCAACCTTTTCTTTGCGTTCTTTAGAGTTTTGCCCAATGCCTCGCGAGTTCTGCACTGCGAGCTTTGTATTTCATGTGCGGTTGAACGCAAGAGATTTGCAGTGTCTGGGTCAACTTGAGCGTAATTGAAGCGCGGTTCATTGTACATTTTCACCTCGAATAATTTTTTGTCTCGACGCTCCATTGACCACGGATTTGACTTTGTGATAGGCTTCCATAAGTTTTTTCACCTTCCTTAATCAGTTTATTTTTGTTTGGTGCTTTCTCATATGTTATAATAAAACAAAGGGCGTTTACAGCCCTTAAATGCGCCCTTATTTGGAGATGATTTTGAAGAACGTAAAAATAGTTCAACCTACCGCGCGCCATGATTGGCCGGTTTACAAGACTATACAAATTTTGACCATAGAAAAATATCTTGAACTCGAGCCTGATTCGGAAAAAAGAAAATATATCTTTAAGCAGTTAGATTGCAGCCCTAAGACAAAGATACTCGTTGTTGATAAAGAGAGCCGAAAGATGGTCTACGACATAAGCAATGCGGAAACTATTCCCGCAGAAAGCTTTGCGCAGATTCCTTTACCTGAATCTGTTGAAGAACGCCATCACAATATACTGTGTTGGGTAAAGACATATGGACTACCCCATGAATTTCCTGAACGAGAAACTTTTGCTCAGCCTCATGGAGTTAACAATCCATTTAATGATTTATGCCGTATCGAAACGTCATTAATGACGCTTACAAACGCTACTGACTCTCCTTCTTGCGTATCTCCATTTTCTAAGTACAGCATCATGCTTATTGAAACCATTGAGGCCATGATAAAGACTTTACGAGAGCCTTTCGTGGCTTTTCAGAAAATAGAAGCAGCCGGGATATTTGGGTTTACAACACCAGCGGGTAGAAAGGCTTTAGTATCGATAAATCATCCAGAATGCGATACTGATACGCTAGAACTCTTTATTAAGCGGGCCGCCGACAAAAAAATGAACCTCCTTGATGAAGCTAATAATCGCATTATTAGGTTATCCCAGAGATACTTTGAGCGAATTCATATTTCTTTAGCGTACAATGATAAATTAGGTACGTTTCAGCCAGATCATTTCTTGCCGAACCTTTGGTTTGCCATGTGGTACCGCCTATACTATATTTTGACTAAACCCCAGCACTATAGAAAATGTGCATACATTCATTGTAGCAAGTACTTTTATGTTGACCGACCAGCTTCAAAAGCTAAATATTGTCCACGTCCAGATGGAGAGACTACTATCAAGAGCGCCTGCGCTAAGGCAGCCGATAATCAGGATTACCGAAACAGTAAGAGAGATAAAAAGCAGAAGGTGCTATCCGAAAAAGTGTTGACGCCCCCGCATGTATAGTGGTTTATTGCAATATGTAGATTACTTGTGAGTTTTTTTGATGACCATAAAATATACTAAAAAATATTTATTTACGATCAAGTAAGTGCCATCAAAGACCAAGTAACCTTTACAAACCCCGACTCACAAAAAACTCACAAAAAACTTTGAAAATAGTGCTTGACGGATCTACCTCTGTCGAGTATAATTCATCTCACCGCTAGAGAGCAGGCCGGACAACGGCTCAAAACTCAAGCGGTCGACCAGCGGGTTGAAG
>JBAXTZ010000015.1:0-67859 GCA_037129925.1 Bacillota bacterium | reverse complement strand
ACGTTGAACATGGAAAATGATAGCTTGAATGGCTATTCGTTAACCTGCGATCAAAGCCATACCAACTTCAACAATGCTACAGTTATAACCGCAAATAATGGTAGCGTTTATCTGGATGCCGGCGCAGCAATTGGCTCAACAACTGGCAATAGTATCACCAATACCGGACGTGTAGTCGCAAGTACCGGTGCGATTCGCGTAGTAAATACTAATACAATCGTCGATAGCGGATTCTTTAACGCGCCGACGATTGAATATGGAATTAGCGGCAACTATTACCGTAATGGTCCGCTAGCAATTATCGGGCAGATGAACATCAACGCTACCGGTTATATTGATATCAATGGATCTATAGCAGTGCCGGTTGGTGGTTTGTTGACATCTGCATACGGCGTTTCACTCAATGCCGGTGGTACTAATTCGTCCGGCGTTTCTGTGCAAACAGCTAACATCAATCTGGCGGAGGGGACAGTAGAGATTGATTGTACTGGTAAATTGGCAATCGGTTCGATTACTGCGAGCAACACAATAATTAATGCAGCCCATATCAATAGTATCAACCTTGCCGGAGTTACCAATAATCTAGCGGTGACTACTGATGTCGTCGAGTCGCAGAGTTTAGGATTAGCAAATCACCGTGCTTTCACCGGCACTGTAGATTTACATGCGACCGATATCAATCTTGCCGATAGTTTGTTAGCAGCCGATAATATCAACCTGACTGCCACTAACGCACTTAACATTACGTCCGGAAAAACCATTAGTGCAGATTCGATCGTGGTGCAGGCTGATTCTGTTAACGACTATAATACGCTTCATGCAAAGAACAACCTTTCGGTTACAGCAAAAAGTATCAGCTTAAGCAACCGAACGACACAGGGGAATATTAATTTGACTTCAACCAGTGGAGACATCAATCTTAGCAATGTGGATGCCGGAAACGAGTTGAATATTTTTTCAGCAGGAAAGGTCACAGTTAATAACACCGGAGTCTATGATATTTATGTGAACAATGTCAGTGCTGCCAACGCACTTACGCTAACTGCCAAAAACGGTGCTGCTTCTGGAAATGTGATAGTCGAAGGAACTGTGACTGCCGGTGGCGACATCACGATGCTGGCGGATGATAGCGTAATCGTTTCCAATGGTGCATCGGTTACTGCCGCCGGAACTAGCAATAATATTTTATTGGCAACAACTACCGAAATGAACGGTACTGCCAATGGATTAGTGCTTGCCAATCGCGACACTTTTGGCACCGTTACCAAAAGTACAGGCGGTGTGATGTTTGTATATGAAAAATTCACTGCCAATAATGCATTAAATGATTCAATCACTGCAGTTCCTTACGCCAAAACCGGTGCACGGACGCTGGACTCGGCGATTGCCAATATGGTTACTTTTGTCAATAATCATCCCGGAACCGCTGGGGCGGCGGGAATATATCAGTATTCGGCTACCGCGCTGGAGCAAGCGGATTTTAGCCCGCTTATCAGCAGTTCGGTTTATGGCGACAGCACTATTTATAACCGGATGCATCTTCAAGGCACCGGCTACAAGGTGGTCGATCCAGTTACACTTGAGATGATAACAGTAACCGGTTCGCCGGTTTACACTACGGAAATTGTTCAGACGACAAATGCCGGTAATTACGATACGACATACAAAAGCGGCCTGAGCGCTAACTATTATTCAATAAGTGGAGCGGCTGCGCAGTTTGTAGTAACTCGAGCGCCGATGACGATTATTGGTTTGTATTCGGGCAACCGGGTCTATGCTGACGACAACTCTACGATTG
The DNA here is from genome assembly GCA_037129925.1 of Bacillota bacterium. Taxonomy (GTDB): domain Bacteria; phylum Bacillota; class Negativicutes; order JBAXTZ01; family JBAXTZ01; genus JBAXTZ01. Next base: position 66,061 of record JBAXTZ010000015.1, on the reverse strand, counting down.
TCTATACCGGTACGATAAATCCAACTCAACTTAAAAACAGCGACGTACTCACGGTTTCCGGAAGTACTAGTGAAACTAAGGCAAGCAACGCAAATACTTATGCAGGCGGTTTGACCGGAGCGCTCGCCGGACTAAAGAGTGCAAACTATATGTTGATGCCGGTGACCGGTACGCTGACGATTACCCAAGCGCCATTAACTATTACTGCAAATGATGCCAACCGTATCTATGACGATGCCAATCCGGTGTTTAGTGCAAGCTATAAGGGCTTTAAGAATGGTCAAACCGAAATTGTTCTGACCAAACCGGTACAGTTTGATACCGCAGCAGATGAGGCAAGCGATGTCGGCAACTATTCATTAACGCCGTCAGGTGCCGCCGCTACTAACTATTTAATTAATTATGTTGACGGTGTATTAATAGTCGATCCGGCAACTGTTACAGTCAAGCCAAACGCCGCCAACCGCGAATACGGTGATGCCAATCCATTATTTACTGCCAGCTATAGTGGTTTCAAAAACGGCCAGACTGAATCAGTGTTGACTACGCCGGTGCAATTTGCAACAGCAGCGACAAATATGAGCGCTGTTGGTGACTATACAATTACCGCTAGTGGCGCTGTCGCAAAAAACTATATTTTTACCTATAGCAATCCCGGCACACTGAGCGTCAACAAGGCGGTTTTGGAAATCGATGCGGATAATTTTGTCCGACCGGTAAATACCGAAAATCCGCCGTTTACGGTCGAGTACAGCGGCTGGAAAAATGATGACAATACTTCTTCGTTAACGACTCTGCCAATATGCACTACGGTTGCCGTCAAAGAAAGCCCTGCCGGGGACTACGCTATTATCCCGGGCGGCGCGGCGGCGCAAAATTATTCGTTTGCCTATGTTAATGGAGTGCTTAAGGTCGTTAACAACGTCCCGGTCGAATTACCAACCGGCGAAGTGATTACCGGCGGAACCTTTGATCCGGTCAATCCATTTGTCCGTGTCGGCAATATTTTAACAATAAACCAGACCTCACAAAAAGCCGCAATTGACTGGACGACGTTCAATGTTGGTGTTGGCAACGTAGTCGAATTTAAAAATTCTGGATTCGGTTCCAATTCGGTAACGCTAAATAATGTGTTTGGCACGAATCTTTCGACGATTGCCGGGACAATCAGCGCCGATGGACAGGTGTTTTTGTGCAACCCAAACGGATTAATATTTAGCGCGGATTCTGATGTTTATACCAGCGGTTTTGTCGCATCCGGGCGCAGCAATATGAATCCTGAACAATTTATGCTTGGAAACAATGTTTTGAGTGGTGTCGCATCTGGTGGTGGAAATGTCACGGTGGACGGACTGATTGAAGCTGACAATTACATTGTTCTGGCAGGAAATGACATTTCGGCAACTAATCTAATCACTACATACGAAGCGGACAGTAAGATTTTGTTCGCCAACAGTTCGCAAATTACGTTGAACATGGAAAATGATAGCTTGAATGGCTATTCGTTAACCTGCGATCAAAACAATACCAGGTTTAATATCGCTACAGTTATCACCGCCAATGGCGGCAGCGTTTATCTGGATGCCGGCGCAGCAAATGCCACAACTGGCAATAGCATCAGCAATTCTGGACGCGTTGTCGCAAGCGATGGCGCGATTCGAGTGCTAAATACAAATACAATCGTCGACAGCGGATTCTTTAACGCGCCAACGATTGAATATGGCATTATCGGCAATTATTATCGTAATGGTACATTAGCAATTATCGGTCAGATGAACATCAACGCGACCGGAAATATTGATATCAATGGTAGTTTAGTAGTGCCAGTCGGCGGCTTGTTGGCGTCAGCATATGGCGTTTCACTGAATGCCGGCGGTGCCGATCAATCAGGCGTGGCGGTGCGAACCGGCGACATTAATATCCCTGGCGGTAGTGTTGATATCGAGAGCGCAGGAGCATTGACTGTCGGGTTGATAACCGCAGAGGATTCGATAATCAATTCAACACATATCAACAGCGCCAATCTTGCTGGTGTAACGGGTAATATTACGCTAAGTACTGACACTATCGATACGACTAATCTAGGATTAGCGAATCATGTGCCTTTTACTGGAAATGTCAACTTAATAGCGAATGATATTAATGTTACTGACGATCTGTCATCATTGGCGAATGTAGCGCTGACCGCCAACAACAGCTTGGATGTTGCCGCCGGAAAGATCGTCAGCGCCGACTCGGCAATTATCCAAACAGCTTCATTTGATAACTACGAAGCAATTCAAACCACTACCAATCTTTCAATAACTTCTGCCAGCATAAGTCTGAGCAATCGCAATTTATCCGGATACATAAACCTTTCATCGACAACTGGCGATATCACACTGAACAATATTAGCGCCGGTGAAGAATTAAATATTAGTTCAGCCGGAAATCTCACTATTTCTAACAGCGGGGACGTTGAAATTAATGATGTTAGCGCTGTAAAAGCGCTGACACTCACTGCCCAAACCGGAGCAACAACTGGGAGTGTCAGAGTTGACGGTACGCTTACTGCCGCTGGTAACATTACGCTGAAGGCAGATGACAGCATTATTGTTGCTAACGGAGCTGCAATTACCGCGACTGGTGCCACTAACAACATTTTATTGGCAACAACTACTGATTTGAACGGCACTGCAAATGGACTGGTTTTCGCTAATCACGAAAATTATGGCACTGTTACCAGGAGCGCTGGCGGAGTGTTGTTCATCTATGAAGATGCTACCGCAAATAGCGCATTTAGCCAGTCGTTAACGGCAACTGACTATGGCAAAACCGGCGCCCGGACACTGGGTTCGGCGATTGCTAATATGGCTACTTATGTCAATAATCATCCCGGAACCGCCGGAGCCGAGGGAATATATCAGTATTCGGCTACCGCGCTGGAGCTGGCGGAATTTATGCCGCTTATCAGCACTTCGGTTTATGGCGACAGCACTATTTATGACCGACTACATCTTCAAGGCACCGGCTACAAAGTGGTTGACCCGGTTACGCTCGAGACGATAACTGCCAGCGGTTCGCCGGTTTACACTACGGAAATTGCTCAGACTACCAATGCCGGTAAATATGATACAACATATATTAGTGGTCTAAGCGCAGAATATTATACAATCGGTGGCGTAGCGGCTCAGTTTACGGTAACCCCGGCAACGCTTACAGTTACTGCGAATAACGCATTACGGTTGGTTGGTTACCCAAATCCGCAGTTTAGCGCCAGCTACAATGGTTTTGTGAACGGTGACGGACCGTCCGACCTGGATCCTCAAGTGCAGTTCTCCACAACTGCCAGCCAATCCAGCGGCGCCGGACGCTATGCCATCACGCCCGAAGGCGCGGGTTCGCCGAATTACGCTTTTAACTATGTCAACGGCTCCTTGACCGTTGTCGGCGCGACACCATCGGGGGGCAGTGACCCGGTTCCCGGATTAATGACCTTGAGCGCCGCTGCTGACAGCAATAACAATTCCAACAACGGTACGGAAGAAGACGACAATTCGGGTAATGGCACACAACGTTCGCGGATGATGCGCAGTTCGGCGCCAATGGCGGCAGTTGCCGTGGGAAATACAATCAATCCGGTTGAGAACGCCGACTACAGCGCCAGCCATTATAATATCGAACCATCGCAAAACGTTCAACAACGCGTTGCCTGGATCCGCACTCGTGGCAAATGCTGCCTGAAACCACCTTGCGACCCTAAAATACCGATGTGCTGAGCCGGTTAGCAGTTGTCAGTAAATAGTTAACAGTGGAGGAGCAATGATCAGGGCAATAGTAGTTGATGACGAGCCAATCGCAATGGAATTTTTATGTTTTCATTTAATGCGAACTGGTTTAGTGGAGATTGTGGGTAGATTTATTAGTCCGACTAAAGCGTTGAAAGAAGTGAACAACGGCTTGGTCGCCGATGTGGCTTTCCTAGACATCGACATGCCGCATATGACTGGTCTGGAATTGGCGGCAGCATTACTTTCAGCACTCGAGCAGATAGAAATAGTTTTTGTAACCGCGCACAATCAGTTTGTAATCGAAGCGTTTGAATTAAACGCTATCAGTTATTTAATGAAGCCGCTTGAACCGGGCAAATTGGCGCCAGTGTTAGAGCGGCTGGGGCGATTGCTGGGGAAAAACAGTGATACTAGTGTCACCCGGCGACGAAAAATATTAGAAATAAAGACTTTTGGATATACCGCTTACTCAATAAATGGTGTTGAGCAGTCGATAGCCTGGACGCCTAAAGCCGAGGAGTTGTTGATATATTTGCTTTATAACCAAACTGCATCCAAACAACAAATAATCGCTGATTTGTTTGCTGACCAGGAAGACGATAAAGCGGAAAAATTATTGCAGCTTAATATCTATTATGTCAAAAAAGAGTTAATGAATTATGGTTTTGCCAGCGCCCTTGCAATAGCCGATGGTGAATATAAACTGTCAAGCGCCGGGATAAAGTTAGATTGTCGCAACTTTGTCGAGGCGGTAGACCGTTTTGGCGTTATCGACCCCGACAATGTTGAGCAGGCGGTGCAAGCATTTTATACCTATACCGGTCAATTTTTGGCGGACAAGCACTATCCATGGGCGAGAAAAATTAAGTTGGCGCTGGAAAATCAGTATCGTCAGTTTTCGAAATCCATCGCGGAGTATTTTTCGGCATCCAACGATAGTCGTGCTGCTGTTGGAATAACCCAGCGTACCACTGAAATAACCGGCCAATAATGATTGAACCAATAAATATATTTTGTTATAATTTGTGCAGTAGACCGACCGTTAGGCAAATAAATTTAGGAGTGAGTAAATGAGTATTGAAAAAAGTGAAATATCAATTTGCCTTGGTAGCGCTTGCTATGCGCGGGGCAATGCCGAAAACCTGAAAATGATCGAGGACTTTATCAGCGCCAACAAACTGAATATCGCAATCGATCTCGTCGGCTCGTTATGCACCGGCAAATGTGATAAAGGGCCGTATATTACCGTAAATCAAAAGGAGTTTTTCGAGGTGGATGCCCTTAAGTTAGAAGAAATATTTGAAGAATTGAGGCGGAAATGAAAAAAGACTTTGACGATTATTCCTCGGCTTTGTTGCAAAAAATCCCGTCAGCGATGGTGGTTGTAGATGAACGACTTAAAGTAATCGAAGCCAACGAGGCGTTTGTGAAAATGTGGGCGATTGATATGCTGGATGTTTTTAATTCGTTCGATGAAGGAATTCAGGGAGCTTCAGTCGAACGAATATTTCCCAGTGTAGATAATTTGCGTGAAGTGCTGGCTACCGGTGAAAATATCCACATAAAGCGCTATAGCTATAACGACAAAATATATGATTTAAAGATATTCTCCATTGAGTTAAACCGGATAGTCGGTATTCAAGCTACCGACATCACCAAATTTGAGCAACCCCGCGAAGAAATTGCCAAGCAAGCCCGCGAAGTTATCGCCAAGAACATCGCGGTGGTTCAGAATATCGCATTTTTATTAGGTGAGCATATGGTTGATACCGAACTGCTGCTTAGTTCGATAGCTGAGAGCTACGATTCTGATAAGGAGAGTTAATCGCCGTTATGAAAGAACCGCTATTTATTGATATTAGTTGTTATCAACTCAAAAAGTGGGGGCAAAACGCCTTTGGCGATACCTATATGTCCAAAAGATACCCCGAACAAGGCCGGTTGATTGCAACTTTGTCCGATGGTCTGGGTTCGGGAATCAAGGCTAATATTTTGTCGCAGATGACCGCGACGATGTTACTGAAATTTGTCGCGGCTGGTAAAGATATTTTGCGGGCATCCGAAGTAATAATGAACTCGCTGCCAATTTGTCAGGTGCGGAAAATTAGTTACGCCACTTTTTCAATTATCGATTGTTATGATAATGGCGCTGTCCGTATAATCGAGGAAGGCAATCCGCAGTTTATTTGGCTGCGCGGCGCCTCGGTGTTTGAACCGGAAGCCGAAATAATTGAATCTAAAAATTTTTCCAATCGCCAATTACAACTCTATCGTCTCCAGTTACAGCCGGGCGACCGATTGATTTTTTGTTCGGACGGCGTGACTCAAGCCGGTATGGGTAGCCGGGCGCTACCACTTGGCTGGAAGCGGGAAGGTTTGATCAGGTTTTTAGTCGAGGAAATAATTAAGAATCCATTTGTACCCAGTAATCAGCTGGCTAAAGCAATGGTGGAAACAGCTACTACAAAAGAAAGAGATTATAAGCTCAAAGACGATGCCGCGGCGATGGTGTTGCATTTTCGCCAGCCGCGTAAAGCGATGGTGTTTACCGGCTTACCGTATTATGAAAGCCGGGACAGCGAATATGCCGAACGGTTGGCTGACTTTCAAGGCAAAAAGGCAGTGTGCGGCGGTTCGACCGCCAATATGATCGCCCGCGAGTTGAAGCGGCCGATAAAAGGGATGGTGCGCGGAGTTGGCGATTTGCCGCCCTGTTCGCTAATCGACGGAATCGATTTGGTTACCGAAGGAATACTGACCTTGAGCCGTACTGCTGACTACTTGGAAAACGGAATTGAAAACAATGAGGATCCGGCAGGTTTGCTGTGTAACTTGTTGCTTAATTCGGATTGTATTGAGTTTTTGGTCGGTGCCAAGTTCAATATGTCGCATTTTGACCCGGATTTGCCGATCGAGCTGGAAATCAGAAAAACTGTTGTTAAAAAGATGATTAAATTATTAACGGAAAAGCACCTGAAGAAAGTCGAAGCTGAATTTTTTTAGCTTGACGGGCGGTTGTTCGCAGTTATACCGATACCGAAAACTCACAGAAAATCTTCAGTAAATGAAAGCGTTCTCATTAATACTGCTGATTTATGTGAGTTTTGTTGTTGTTGAGAATTTGTTGAGTGGCTTGTGCTACAATTTGGACAAAGGATTAACAATCCATAAACAAAGGAGAAAATGACGTGGATAAAAACAACAAAAGCTACCCCAATCGCTGGCTGATAGCAACATTCGGAGTGATAATGCAAATTTGTCTCGGTACGGTATATGGTTGGAGCATTTTCACCAAGCCGTTGCAACAGTTGGGACACTGGTCGCTGACTGAGGTTACGATAGTTTTTACAATCGCTATCGGAAGTTTGGGAATAGCTGCCGCACTTGGCGGAATGGTTGTCGACAGAAAAGGGCCGCGGTTTGTGGCAACAATCGGCGCGCTGCTGTTTGGATTGGGTACGCTGCTAACTGGTTGGGGCGTTACCAATGTTTCGATTTGGACGATTTATATTGCCTACGGTGTACTGGCCGGTTTAGGTAACGGACTTTGTTACATCACACCGATATCGGTCTTGGTCAAGTGGTTCCCGGATAAGCGCGGGATGATTACCGGTATCGCGGTCATGGGTTTTGGGATCGGCGCTTTTATTATGACAACTTTGGTGCCGATGGTACTGAAAGTTATCGGGATGAGCGCGACTTTTTACTTGCTCGGTGCAATCTTCGTTGTGCTGACATTGATTGCCGCGCAATTCATGGTTAATCCACCGGAAGGCTATGCGGTAGCGGCACCGGCTGGGAAAAAGAAAATAGCGACCGCAGCCTCGGTCAAACCAGCTGTTGCAGTCGCATCCAAAGATTTTTGGTTGTTTTGGATAACATTGTTTTTGAATATCTCGGCGGGAATTGCTTTAATCTCACAAGCATCACCGATGGTTCAGGAGATATTCAAACAAACGCCCACTCAAGCCGGCATCATCATCGGCGTATTCTCAGTATTTAACGGACTGGGACGCTTGTTCTGGTCGTGGATGTCGGATGCGATTGGGCGTAGAAATGTGTTTTTGATTTTCTTTGCATCACAAGCGCTACTGTTCTTGGTGCTGCCCTATATTTCCAATCTCGCGGTCTTTATGGTCGTGGCTTGCTACATTTACTCTTGCTATGGTGGTGGTTTTTCGACGATGCCGGCATTTGTCGCCGATTCCTTCGGCAGCAAATATCTTGGTACAATTTACGGGTTTATCCTGACTGCTTGGAGTGTTGGCTCAATTGTCGGTCCGATTCTTTATTCGAGTATGCATGGTTCTTATGGTTATTCGACAGCTTTCGTGATCACTGGTGTATCGCTGATCATTGCCATGGTCTTCCCGTTACTAGTCGGGCGGGGTAAAAAACTAGTAGCTACCGAACAAAATTAATGTGAAGGTGAACAAATGAGTTGCTGTTGTAAAAATACTTATGATGAACGAAAGGCAAGACTGATTGAAATTGCCAAAAACTACAAAAGCACCAAAGGCTCCTTGATTGCGGTGTTACACGAGGCGCAAGAGCTGTATGGCTATTTGCCGGTTGAGGCGCAGGAAATAATCTCGGAGCATTATGGCGTGCCGATGACGGAGATATATGGGGTCATAACTTTCTATGGCCAGTTTTCATTGAAAGAAAAAGGTAAGTATCGAATTTCGGTTTGTATGGGAACGGCTTGTTATGTAAAAGGCTCCGGTCCGTTGCTGGATAAATTCAAAGAGAAACTCGGTATCAACGTTGGCGATTGCACGCCGGACAAAAAGTTTTCGCTCGAAGCTTGCCGGTGCATCGGCGCCTGTGGTTTGGCGCCGGTTTTGACGATAAACAAAGATGTGCATGGACGGTTGGAACCCAAAGATGTCGACCGAATACTCGCTCTTTATGAATGATCCGGATAGCGTTTGTGAGAAACAGGGGGAACAGATGAAAACACAACAACAATTAGAGACCATTCGCCGTGAAACACTTGCCGTAATCGGTCTGAGACGAGCGCAAGCGATTATTGATGGTACAACCGGTACGATCGCCGCAAATGGTTTGTCGCATATCATGGTTTGCGCCGGTACTGGTTGCGCCTCATCTAATTCGGCGGCAATCATCGATGAATTTAATCAACAGATTGTAAAACACGGGTTGGCTGACCGTATCGCGATCGTAAAATGCGGCTGTCTGGGGCTGTGCGCCCAAGGGCCGGTAGTTATTATCTATCCGGAAAATTGCCTGTATAAAATGGTTCAAGTTGCCGATGTCGCTGAGATCGTTGAAAAACATTTGCTAAACGGTCAGCCGGTACAGCGAATCTTCGGCGGGCATCTCGATGAAACAGAGCACCCTACAGAAATCACCAAATTTTTCAGTAACCAAATGCGCGTGGCGTTGAAAAACTGCGGACTGATAAATCCGGAAAATATCGATGAATATATTGCTTTTGACGGTTACAAGGCGCTGGCAAAAGCGCTATTTGCCATGACTCCGGCTGCGGTTATTGAGGAAATATCAGCATCCGGGCTGCGCGGTCGGGGCGGCGGTGGTTTTCCGACCGGCCGAAAATGGCAATTTGCCGCAAATAGCAGTGCAAGTGAGAAGTTTGTGCTTTGCAACGCTGACGAGGGCGACCCGGGTGCATTCATGGATCGCAGCGTACTTGAAGGCGACCCGCACGCGTTGATTGAGGCAATGATTCTTGCCGGTTATGCAATTGGGGCGCATCAGGGTTATGTTTATGTGCGGATTGAGTATCCGATTGCACTGGAGCGCTTAAGTCTTGCCATTCTTCAAGCCAAAAACTATGGCTTACTGGGCGATAATATTATGGGTTCAGGCTTTGCTTTTAATCTGGGCATCCGATTGGGCGCTGGAGCATTCGTCTGTGGTGAAGAAACGGCGCTCATTGCTTCGATTGAAGGCCAGCGGGGAACGCCGCGCCCGCGCCCGCCTTTCCCGGCGATTAAGGGGTTATGGCAAAAGCCGACGTTGATTAACAACGTCGAAACTTATGCCAATATTGCCAGTATTATCCTGCGGGGCAGCCAGTGGTACAGCGCTTTTGGGACAGAAACAAGCAAAGGAACCAAAGTTTTTGCAGTCGGTGGTAAAATAAATAATACCGGTTTGGTAGAAATACCCATGGGTACGACCTTGCGGGAAATTATTTTTGATATCGGCGGCGGCATTCCGAATGGTAAGCAATTTAAAGCGGCGCAAACCGGCGGCCCGTCCGGCGGTTGTATTCCAGCGGCATTGCTGGACACGCCGATGGATTATGATTCGCTTATAGCTATCGGTTCGATGATGGGTTCGGGCGGCTTGATAGTTATGGACGAAGATACCTGTATGGTGGATATCGCCAAATTCTTTTTGGAGTTTACTGTCGAGGAATCCTGCGGGAAGTGTCCGCCGTGCCGGATTGGGATTAAGCGGATGCTGGAAATACTGGAGCGAATTACCAACGGCGAAGGTAAAGCCGGTGACATTGAGAGTTTGCAAGAACTTGCCGAAGTTATCAAATCAACCTCGTTGTGCGGACTTGGACAAACAGCGCCAAATCCGGTGTTGAGTACCCTGCGATTTTTTCGCGATGAATATGAGCAGCACATCAACGACCGGAAGTGCGTTGCTAAAGTATGCAAGCAGTTGATCAATTACCGGATAATTGCCGAAACATGCAAAAAATGCGGTCTGTGCGCCAAGTTCTGTCCAGTCGGCGCGATCAGCGGTGACCGCGAGCGCGGTTATTTAATTGATACCCATAAGTGTGTGAAGTGCGGTGTATGTATCGGCAAATGCCCGCCGAAAGCTATCGAGATAAATTGACGGAGGCGAAGATGAATAAAGTATCAATAGAAATAGACGGAAGGATGCTTTCGGTACCAGCGGACTATACAGTACTGCGTGCCGCCGGTAGCGCCGGTATCGGTATTCCGACTTTGTGTTACTTAAAAGATATTAACGAAATCGGCGCCTGCCGGATGTGTATCGTAGAAGTTGAGGGGGTGCGCGGCTTCCAAACGGCTTGCGTTTATCCGGTGAGCGCTAATATGGTTGTGCATACCGACACTGTGGCGGTGCGGAACGCCCGCAAAAATGTGTTGCAACTGATTATGTCCACTCATAAAATCGACTGTTTGACCTGTGAAAAAGCCGGTAATTGCAAATTGCAGGATTACTGTTATGAGTACGAGGTAGATACCGTTGTTTATTCCGGCAAAAATATTGAGTATGCTATAGACAGCAGTAATCCGTTTTATTTTCGCGACAACAACAAATGCATACTCTGCCAGCGCTGTGTCGCTGTCTGCTCGTCGTTGCAATGCTCTAATGCCATTGGTTTGGTGAACCGCGGCTTCGACACCTTTGTCGGCGCCGATAATGATAAAAATATTGAACAATCTACTTGCGTATCCTGTGGTAACTGTGTCTCCAATTGCCCGGTCGGGGCGCTCAGTCCCAAGAAAAAAACCAAGTTTCGCGAATGGGAAGTGAAATCAACCCGGACAATTTGCCCATACTGCGGTGTCGGTTGTGAACTGTATCTGCGGGTAAAAGGCAATACGGTGGTCGATGTTGTTCCGGCGAATGGCCCGGCGAACAATGGAATGTTGTGTGTCAAAGGCAAGTTTGGCTATGAATTTATCAACCATCCGGATCGGCTGACACAGCCGCTGATTCGGAAAAATGGCGTTCTCGAAGAAAGTAGCTGGGAAGAAGCGCTGGAACTGGTGGTAAAAAAAATCCGTAGTATTAAGCAGGCGAATGGCGCGGATGCCTGTGCCGGATTGTCTTCGGCGCGGGTTACTAATGAAGAAAACTATTTGTTCCAGAAATTATTTCGCGCGGTCATTGGTACAAACAACGTCGATCATTGCGCCCGGTTGTGCCACGCGTCGACCGTAGCCGGTCTGGCAACTACTCTGGGCAGCGGCGCAATGACTAACAGCATCGAGGAAGTTACCGGCGCGGATGTGATTTTTGTCTGCGGCTCGAATACGACCGAAACTCATCCGGTAATTGGCGCCAAGATAAAACAAGCCAAGAAACGCGGCGCAAAATTAATCGTCGCTGAACCGCGAAAAATCGAACTGGCGGAAAATGCCGATGTGTTTTTGCAAATCAGGCCGGGAACAAATGTTGCGCTATTTAATGGTCTGATGAATATTATCATCGCAGAAAACTTGCACAACCGGCAATTTATCGCCGAGCGAACCGAAAATTTTTCTGAACTTGAGGCGATTGTCAAGAACTACCCGCCGGAACTTGTCGCGGAAATTTGCGGGATCGATGAAGCCAAGTTGCGTGAAGCGGCGATTATGTATGCCACTGCTAACAATGCTGCAATCTATTATGCTATGGGCATAACTCAACATTCTACCGGTACCCAGGGGGTAATGTCGACTTCTAATCTGGCGCTGCTCTGCGGGCAGATCGGCAAAGAATATTCTGGTGTTAATCCATTACGGGGACAGAATAACGTGCAAGGGTCATGCGATATGGGCGCGTTACCGGGTGATTTTCCGGGTTATCAAAAAGTGGCGAATCCGGAAGTTCTGGCAAAATTCGCACAAGCCTGGAGTGTGAACTTATCTGGCGTCCCCGGATTGACCTTAACGGAAATGTTGACGGCTGCGGTACAGGGTGAGATTAAATTGTTATATATCATGGGTGAAAATCCGATGGTATCCGATCCGGACACTAACCATGTGGCGAAGGCACTGGGAGCTTTGGAGCTTCTGGTAGTACAAGACATCTTCCTGACCGAGACCGCAAAGTTAGCCGATGTGGTATTGCCGGCAGCGGTTTGGGCGGAAAAAGACGGAACATTTACCAACACTGAACGGCGGGTGCAGAAAATACGCCCGGCAGTGTTGCCGCCCGGCACCGCGAAAACTGATTATCGGATTCTTATTGAATTGATGAACGCGCTCGGCTATCCGACGGAATACGCCGATGCCTCGGAAATCATGGATGAAATTGCCGCGCTCACGCCAATTTACGGCGGCATAAACTATCACCGGTTGGAGCAAAAGGGTTTACAGTGGCCCTGCCCGGACAAACAGCACAAGGGGACAAAGGTTTTGCATGTCGGTAGTTTTTCGCGTGGTAAAGGCGTATTTGTTCCGGCTGAATATGTTCCAAGTAAAGAATTGCCGGACGCTGAATATCCGCTTCTATTGACAACCGGAAGAAATCTCTACCACTACCATACCCGCTCGATGACTGGCAGAGTTGCCGGATTGAACGAGTTGTCGCCAGCTTCCTATATTGAAATCAATCCGGCGACAGCCGGCAAAATGGGCTTGATTGACGGTGAATTGGTGCGGGTACTGTCCCGGCGCGGGCAGATTGAAACAACTGTACGAGTTACGGATATTATTGAACAAGACATTGTGTTTATGCCATTTCATTTTGCCCAAGGTAGCGCGAATGTGCTGACCAATTCAACAATTGATCCAATCGCCAAAATTCCCGAATACAAGGTCTGCGCAGTGCGTATCGAAAAAATCCAATCATGAATCAAATAGATTGCGGAAATGGAGGAAGATTATCGTGACTAAAAAACCATATTCGTTATGGCTGGGATTGATGGCTGTTTGTTGTTGCGTTGCAATACTGGCGGGCTGCGGCACGGTGCCGGATGTTACGTCAAAACCGGTAACGCTGCTTGTAGGAATTGAAGATTCCAAGCCGTTTACCTATACAACAGACGGCGTGGCGAAAGGCGTATTTGTGGAAACAGTAACCGAAGCTTGTAAGCGTGTCGGTGTGGAAGTTAACTTCAAACTCTACCCATGGGCTGACTTGATGCGGATGGCGCAGGCTGGTGAAATCGACGGTTTGTTAAGTCCGGTATATACCGATGAGCGCGCTACGTTTATGACTTATACTAAAACCGCTTTGGCCGAAGATAATGCCAGTTTCTTTGTACTTCCAGATTCGAAAATCAGTTTCAGCGGCGATTTTACGAAACTGGGAAATAACAAAGTGGCTACGATTAAGGGCTATTGTTTTGGCAACGGGGCTTGCGACAGCGCCATCGATGATGGTATTATTCATGTAGAACAAAGCAACTCGCTGCGCGAAAACATCCAAAAAGTGGTTGATAAACAAGCCGATATGCTATTGGAATATGACATGGCTTACGAATTTGAAATTCAGGCAATGGATAAACCGGTCAATACGTTAAAAAAACTGACCCCGTCGGCAAGTCCAGCTGTTAAATTTTTCATCGCTTTTTCCAAGAAAAGTGCCAAAGCAGATCAGGAGTTGATTGATAAAATTGACGAGGCGTTATTGAAAATTAAAAGTGACGGTACATACACTAAAATCTACAAAAGCTACGTGAAATAATTTTGGGGGGGCCGATATGTTTAAGGTAACATTTTTCAGCAGTAAACAGTATGATATTGAGTTTTTCAAGAAGCAGTTGGATGCGCCAGAAAATGCCAGCTATGGGTTTTCCTTTAAGTTTTTCGAAGGTCGTTTGAGTCTGGACAACGTATCGTTAGCTAAAGGCAGTGACGCGGTGTGCGTGTTTGTAAACGACCGGGTGGACCGTGAGATAGTCGATGCGCTTTATGCGAATGGCGTGCGGATTTTGGCGCTGCGCTGCGCCGGTTTTAACAATGTTAGCTTACGGGCGGCGCAAAATAAACTAAAAATCGTGCGAGTGCCGGCATACTCGCCGTATGCGGTTGCCGAACACGCGCTTTGTTTGATGTTGGCGCTCAACCGCCACATCCATCGCGCCTACAACCGTACCCGGGAAGGGAACTTTGCGTTGGGTGGGTTGCTGGGGTTTGATATGAATGGCAAAACCTGCGGGATTATCGGCACCGGCAAGATTGCCAAAGTGTTGATTAAGAGTTTGGTCGGCTTAGGCGTGAAAGTGCTGGGCTATGATGTTTATCCGGATGAGCAAGCCGCCAAAGCTATTGGCTTTGAGTATGTTACGTTGCCGGAGCTATATCGCGATTCGGACATTATCAGTCTGCACTGCCCACTGACTAAAGAAACGGAATATCTGGTCAGCGCTGAAAGCATCAGCAAGATGAAACCGGGCGTTATGCTCATCAATACCAGTCGCGGCCAATTAGTCAATACGAAAGATTTTGTCGAAGGTTTGAAAAGCGGCGCAATCGGCGCTGCCGGATTGGATGTTTATGAAGAAGAGAGCGATTATTTTTTTGAAGACTGCTCGGATGACGTTATCACCGACGACGTGTTGTCGCGGCTGATGACCTTTCCAAATGTTATCGTAACCGCGCATCAAGCCTTCTTCACCCAGGAAGCGTTAACGAACATCGCCGATACTACGATGGAGAATATCCGCTGTTATATCGATGGCCGACCTTTGGTAAACGAGGTGCTATATACCCCGAAATAAATACCCGTACTTGTGCAACAAAAAAAAATACCCGCTTTGATTTTTTCAAAGCGGGATTTATTTTGGCATTAATCCTGTACGGCATCAATCGTGTCGATTATATCCTGAGTAATATCGCGTCCACCATATACCATGACGCTCGCTACGGTAACTACGCTTAAACCAAGTTTCTTGGCAACTGTTCTCGAAGCCATGCGCAGGTTGATGTTTAGTTGCTCTTCAGCGGCTTGAACATGCATATCGATTTGAGCTTGATAGGCTTGAGCTTTTACTTGCAAGTCACTATTGGATAAACCGACTTTCTCACGTTCAAAATCAGCTACCATTTGATTACTAAAGTTAATTAGTTCTTGAGCGCCTGCACTGATTCGTTTGCTTTGGGAAATAATGGTTTCGCGATTCATATAGCCTATGGTCGGGCTTTCGGCGAATACTGCTGTTGTTGAAAAAGCGAATAAACAAAACAGGATAAGTGCAATTATTTTTTTCATTTTTCCTCACTTCAAATTATTTCTCCATCATTATATAGCATTACTGTAAAAAAAAGAAGTCGTTCGGGGTGGATAATGCTATAATGAAAAGGAAAATTCGAGGTTAACATGAGCTTTACTATTAAAAACATGACCAGAGCCGACATGGATGTTGCCATTGATTGGGCGGCAACTGAGGGCTGGAATCCCGGACTATCTGACGCGGAAGTATTTTTTGCGACCGACCCGAACGGATTTTTCATGGCGTGGGAAGACGAGCGGCCAATCGGGGCGATTTCGGCGGTGCGCTATGGCCCGGAAAAATTTGGTTTCGTTGGTTTTTTTATTGTCGTAAGTGATAAGCGCGGCGGAACGGTTGGTCCGGCGTTAGCCGAAGTGGCGTTAAAATATTTGCACGGCTATAATATCGGTCAAGACGGAGTGCTGGCGAAGGTGAAAAACTATGCTACCGCCGGTTTCAAATTGGCTTATAGCAATTTTCGTTATGGCGGGCTGGCGGGTAATTCTACCAGCTTTCAAAACCCGGCAGTTCGGGTAATCGGGCAAGAAAACTTTGCTGATATTTGTGCTTACGATCGCCAGTGTTTTCCGGCAGGGCGGGAGAGTTTTCTCGATAAGTGGTTTTGCCAACCGGGAACACAGACTGTTGTGTATATAGATGACGGCATTTGCGGTTATGGCGTTATTCGCCGGTGCCGCAGTGGCTATAAAATCGGACCGCTATTCGCCGATAATGCGGATATTGCCGAACAGTTGTTTTTGGCGCTGACCAAAGACAGGTCCGGGGAACAGATATTTCTCGATGTACCGGAAACCAACGCGGCAGCGGTAAAATTGGCGGAGCAGCACCAGTTGCAACCGGTATTTGCGACTGCGCGAATGTATAATAATGGCGAACCGGCGTTGGCTATTGAAAAAATTTTTGGCGTAACAACGTTTGAATTGGGGTAAAGTGAATGAGAGATCCACGTGAACCGATAATGAAAACAGTATATTTCAAGCCGCCCCGCAGGGAAAAAGCGGCAGCGGTCGAGCTACTAGAAATAGCGGTTGATGAAGCTGAGATGGAGGCACTTGAAATTGAAGATAATCAAATTGAAACGGAGCCTGCTGTTGAAGTCGAGGCGGCTGATTACATTCGCTATCGGGTTTTGAAGAAAACTGAAACTGAAGAAGCATCAATATTCGTTCGCGGAGTGTTCCGAATGTTCATTGCTCCGTCACTTAAACCGCTCGGACGCGAAGAGTTTATGAAATACACTACACCGGAGCAGTTTCATGCGCGGTTGTGTGACAACTATACTTATGTTGCTATCAACAAAGGCAAAATCGTCGGTTTGATAAATGCCAGAAATGTAAATCACATTTCGCTGTTATATGTAACGTTGCATATGCAAAAACAGGGTGTCGCCCGCCAGTTGCTGGATTTTGTGGTCAAACGCGCCCGCAAAAAAGGTTGTAGTGAAATTTCGGTCAATTCCTCGTTATATGCCATTGCGGCCTATGAACATTTGGGTTTTGTCCGAATGGGGGAGCGGTCTGTCGAAAATGGAATCGTTTTTGTGAGAATGGTTAAGCAAATTGAAGCGTAGCTAAAGTTCTTTAAGACAGGGGGAGTGGATGTCGAAAATTGCGATGCACTGCGAGCGGTTGCGGATATACGTCGGCGAACGCGACAAATATCAAGGCAAAATAGTGTATAAGTATATTATGCAAAAGGCGAAAGAGCTCGACTTGGCGGGATGCTCAGTATTTCGCGGTGTCGCGGGATTTGCGCATGAAGAACGGATGCAGACAAATATCCTTGCCGATGTGATAGCCGATTTACCGATAGTGATTGAAATCATTGATAATCCCGAGCATATTGCCAAGATCGTTCCATTTGTGAACGAGGCGGTCACCCAGGGGCTGGTGACTATCGACCAAGTGCAAGTCATTCGCTATGGCGCGCACAGTTTCCTGGATAAACATGTCTGAGCTGGCAGTAGTAGCAATCGGCGGCGCGCTCGGAGCTGTCAGTCGCTACTTGATCGGACTGCTGGCTGTCGGGCGCTGGGGGGCAATGTTTCCCTATGGTACGATGGTAGCGAACTTCGTCGGCTGTTTTATTATCGGTTTGTTCATGACGCTGGTGCTAGAGCGTTTGGAAATCAGTCCCTATTGGCGACTGTTAGTAGTGACTGGGTTTTGCGGCGGACTGACAACGTTTTCGTCATTTAGCTACGAGTCGTTGCGATTAATTCAAAGCGGCGAATTTTGGCTGGGCGGGCTGAATATCGGCTTTAATATGGTCGTCGGGTTTGGGCTGACGCTTTTGGGAATGTATGTCGCGACGAAGCTGTAGGATTCGCTTTAGTTTACTACTGCAAACTTTCACTACCCACAATTTAACTATTCACAAATATCGATTTTGGAGGCAAGATGTATCCATTAAAATTTCAACCGATCTACAAACAAATGCTCTGGGGTGGAAGCAAATTTCAGTCGTTATATAATCGGGAAATTCCCGGCGCCGATACCGGCGAAAGCTGGGACTTGAGCTGTCACCGCAGCGGCATGAGTGTTGTCAGCAACGGCGCATTGGCCGGTAAGACGCTGGAGCAATTACTGGCCGAGTACCCGCAAGAAATATTTGGCAGCGGTGCCCAGCCCAAGCAGTTTCCGCTACTGGTAAAATTGATTGATGCGAACGATAATTTGTCGGTACAGGTTCATCCTAACGATGATAATGCCGACCGCGCCAAAGGCGAGAATGGTAAAACCGAGGCTTGGTATATTTTGGCAGCGGAGCCGGGCGCGAAGTTGATTTTTGGTCTAATCGACGGCACGACCAAAGAGCAGTTTGCTGCGTTGGTGGCTACTGGCTCGGTTGAACAGGCGTTACGTCAGGTGCCAGTGAAAACTGGTGATATTATCTCAGTTCCGGCGGGCATCGTACATGCGCTGACCAGCGGCGTGGTTGTCGCCGAAGTTCAACAGAATTCGGACACTACTTACCGCATCTATGATTATAACCGCGTTGGCACGGACGGCAAAGGCCGCGAACTACACGTTGATGCAGCGCTACGAGTTATTGATTTCGGCGAGCAACCAGCGGTTGATTTTTCTAAGCGATCCATTCTGACACCGTTTTTTTCGATGGGAGAAATTGTAGTAGATGGTGAGCATAGCGACAACACCAACGGCGGTTACCTGATCTATATAGTTCTGGATGGTTGCGGTACTATTTCCTGGAATGTCGGTGAAACTGAAAACCTGACTAAAGGCGAAACAATACTAATCCCGGCGGCAGTCGGTGCAGTTCAGTTGCACGGCAACATGAAAATTTTGCGGGCAAACTAATGA
This sequence comes from Bacillota bacterium, assembly GCA_037129925.1. Taxonomy (GTDB): domain Bacteria; phylum Bacillota; class Negativicutes; order JBAXTZ01; family JBAXTZ01; genus JBAXTZ01. Next base: position 47,045 of record JBAXTZ010000015.1, on the reverse strand, counting down.
CAAGATATTTAAATAATGTTTCACATGAAACATTATTTAAATGAACAAAAAGAAGTTTGTGCAAATAATACGCGATTTCAAATTACTCAGCGATGCTACGGTTAGTAATGCGACGATAAGCGGCAGTAGTTTAGTACAGTAATTGAAAACTAGGAAACAATCAAAACATTTGCAAATTTATGTAGGATAATAGGTGGATAGATGCAATACTTTTTCATGTTGTTATCTGTGATGGTGCATGAATGATATTTTGCGTAACAGAGAAGCCAATTGAACAAAGCGAAAAGCTGAAAAGTCAGGCAATAGAAGCTGCAAAGGCAGGTGAATGGATTATGGCCGGTGAGTTTTTGGTTGCTCTGGATAAATTATTTCCGGATAATGTTGATTTACAACGAGATATCGCCGTGTGTTATGCAAACGCCAGGAACATATCTGCTGCAGCGAGAGCATATCAGCGGGTGCTTGACATGATGCCAAGGAATTATTTATTTCTTGCGGAGGCCGCGAGAGCGCTCTTGAATAATGGTTTTATTTCGGATGCTATGTCAGCTTTTAGAAGCGCAATCGCGCTGGTAAAAGGATCCTCGGATGAAGCTCAATTGTTATGGGAGTACAGTGTATTTCTGTGTCTGTTGGGAGAAAATGTTGAAGGCCGCAAATTGTACGAAGCGCGGTTAGATTACGAAAAGGCAATACAACTATGTCCTAAGCATTTGCCTCAGTGGCAGGGGGAAAATTCACACGTTAAAACATTGATAATTTATCATGAGCAGGGTATGGGTGATGTAATTCAGTTTGCTCGATTTGTGCCACTGGTAAAAAAAATGTTTGGCGGCAGGATAATTCTGGTGGTGAAAAAGCCCCTAGTTTCGCTACTCAAGCAATTGGTGAAGGAGGATGAAATCATGGAACTCCGCGCTGGCGTGGAATTTCGGAATATCTGCAGATATGATTATGCGGTAGCAATAATGAGTTTGCCATTCAAAATGAACGTACCTTTTGAAGATTATTCGATTGACAAATATCTCGCAGTTGGCGAAGAAGAAATTTGTCCGGAAATTGCTACAGTTGTTGCAAGATTGATATTGATCGATAAACCGAAAATCGGTTTTTGTTCCAGCGGAAGGCCTACGAAGCAGGATACCCTATGGCGAGATTGTCCTCTAGAATATTCCCTGAAACTTATCGGCAAAGAAGGTTACTGCTGGGTCAACCTCAACATGAATTTGAAAGAGCGTGACTTCGGTCCGAATGTAGTCAACGAGATCGGATTATCTCAGAATTTCAACGATACTGCAGCGCTAGTCGATGCCTGTGATCTGATAATCACTGTTGATACGGCGATTGCACATTTGGCCGGAGCAATGGGTAAACCGGTCTGGCTGTTGTTGTTTTATGAGTCGGAATGGCGCTGGGGATTAAACACTGATAAAAGCTACTGGTACCCGATAATGCGGATATTCCGCCAGCCGACGCCGGGAGACTGGGACACACCGCTGGAAAAGGTTGCAGAAGAATTGGAAAAGTATTGTTTTAAATTGGTGAACGGTAACGAATAGGTATTGTAAGCGTAAAAACGCCGCTCGGACGAAATTAATCGTTCAGGCGGCGTTATTGTTGATGACTCATATATTCATCCGGCGGTAGAGTTTGCTGCGTTAAACCGCCCGCTCAAAATCCATAGTTTCAAGTGCTATCAGAAGCACATCTTTGCGCTCTTTAGCCAATGACGCCAGTTTTTTGGTAAAACCGGTTTTGGCAAACAGAACGTAAACTTTTTCTGCAGTGTCGGGGCAGATTGACTGTAGCGCACACTTGTCGATCAGCGCATATAACACTCGTTCGCTGACTGGCTCGTTCGTGTATTTACATTCACCGAACAACCAAGCCGAACGAGTCTCGTCAAAACCGACGATGTCAATCTCGGCGTTATTGTTCCACCATGCACCGACTTTCGCTAATTTGAATGGCAGCTTTCCGCAAGCGCTCAACTGCTGCGCATATTTCCGACAAATTTCTTCGAAAACAAATGCAACGTGGTTTTCTGCAAAACGCTGCTTGATGCCGTTTTCGACATCGTCCACATAACCGGCTTCGAGGTCACTTTTGCGCGGGAACACGAATTTGAACCAAAACTCCAGGAAATTGTCCTTGAAATAGTACAAACCACGCTTGCTCTTTTCCGGAGATACTTCGGTGACCGGCGTGCGTCGTTCTAACACATCCAGCTCGATTAACGTTTTCAGGTATTTTGGAAGACTGGTCTGCTTTATTTCCAATATTGTCGCTAACGAACTTATTTTGCGATTTCCGGCCGCCAGCGCTTTGAGGATCGAGAAGTAGGTTCGGCTGTCGGTCAGCTCTTGGCTGAGCAAAAACACCGGTTCGTCATACAGCATCGCATCCGGCGACAGCACCGCCTGCCGCAGCGTGGTAAACAAATCAACGCCCGCGCGCATCGGGAACATTTCGGCATATTTTGGCACGCCGCCGGTGACGGCGTAAATATCGAGTAATTCTTGATTGGTTTTTTTCTCGAAGAATTTATGGAAAAAACGATATTCAATTTGTTTTAGTTTTATTTGTCCGGTGCGCCGCCCGTAGAGTGGACTGGTATAGTTTAACGTCTGACTTTCCATCATGCTGATTAACGAACCGCATAGTATCAGCATGATGTTCGAATTTATCAGCAAATTATCCCAGACTTTTTGCATTATCGACGGAAATGCCGGATTGGATTTGCCAAGATTTTGAAACTCATCGATTACTACAATCAGTTTTTCGTCCGGCGAACTGTCGGAAATCACCTTGAATATATCTTCCCAGCTGGCAATGCTGTTACGCAACAAATCGTTGCCGGTCAAATCGGCGATTATCTGCCGGAACGATGCGCGGTTATCGTTCTCTAGTTCCTCAGTTGCCAGAAAAAAACCGGCGCGTTTGCCACGCAAAAACTCCTTGATAAGCGTAGTCTTTCCCAACCGCCGCCGTCCATAGATTATTACCAGCGAGGAACCTTCGCGGTGGAATTCACTTTCCAAAAAAGCCAGTTCGCGCTCGCGGTTTATGAATTTCATACAGCCTCCAACAAAAAAACATTATTCTACAGAGAATTATACTCTGTAGAATAATGTTTTGCAAATTGTGGTTTGAAGCCTTTTGGCTGTTAGCGTGAAGCCTCTTCAATTGCCACGGCTACGGAAACACTGGCGCCGACCATCGGGTTGTTACCCATGCCGATCAGTCCCATCATTTCAACGTGTGCCGGTACTGAAGATGAACCGGCAAATTGGGCATCTGAGTGCATCCGACCCATGGTGTCGGTCATACCGTAGGATGCCGGACCAGCTGCCATGTTATCTGGGTGCAGAGTGCGACCGGTACCGCCGCCGGAAGCTACTGAGAAATATTTTTTGCCGCGCTCGTTGGATTCTTTTTTGTAGGTACCAGCGACCGGATGCTGGAAGCGGGTTGGGTTAGTGGAGTTACCGGTGATGGATACGTCGACATCTTCCAGGGTCATGATGGCAACGCCTTCCATAACGTCGTCGGCGCCGTAGCAACGGACTAATGCGCGTTCGCCTTTGGAATAGCTGATTTCACGAACGATGTTCAGGGTGCTGGTATAATAATCGAATTTAGTTTGTACATAGGTGAAACCATTGATGCGGGCGATAACCATCGCGGCATCTTTGCCAAGACCGTTCAAAATAACTTTGAGCGGCGCGGTGCGAACTTTGTTTGCCGAGCGGGCGATACCAATCGCGCCTTCAGCGGCAGCGAATGATTCGTGACCGGCAAGGAAAGCAAAACAGAGGGTTTCTTCGCGCAACAACATCGCGGCAAGATTACCATGTCCGATACCGACTTTGCGGCTATCGGCTACTGAACCGGGGATACAGAATGCTTGCAAACCTTCGCCGAGTGCAACAGCGGCATCAGCGGCTTTGGTACAGCCTTTTTTTACTGCGATTGCTGCGCCGAGAATGTATGCCCAGCAGGCGTTTTCAAAGCAGATTGGCTGAATGTTTTTGACGATATTGTAAACGTCCATACCTTTATCAGTGCAAATTTGTCGGGCTTCTTCTAATGAGGCAATGCCATACTTATCCAAAGTTTTTTGGATGGTCGCAATGCGGCGGTCATAACTTTCGAACAATGCCATTATATTTCACTCCTTCACTTTCGAATTATTTATGTCTCGGGTCGATAGTCTTAACAGCTTCATCAATGCGGCCGTATTTTCCGGATGCCTTAGTCAAAGCTTCGTTGGCGTCAACGCCTTTATGGATGCTTTCCATCATTTTGCCCAGATTGACGAACCGATAACCGATGATTTGATCTTCTTCATCTAGTCCGATTTCGGTAATGTAGCCTTCAGCTAATTCCAAATAGCGCGGACCTTTGGCGATAGTCCCATAGGTAGTGCCAATTTGGCTGCGCAAGCCTTTGCCTAAATCTTCCAAGCCGGCGCCGATTGGCAGTCCGTCATCCGAAAAAGCAGTTTGCGTGCGACCATAAGCGATTTGCAAAAACAATTCGCGCATAGCGGTATTGATGGCATCACAGACCAAGTCAGTATTTAATGCTTCCAAAATAGTTTTACCGGGCATAATTTCCGCTGCCATTGCCGCGGAGTGGGTCATGCCTGAACAACCTAAGGTTTCAATAAGCGCTTCCTGAATGATGCCTTCTTTTACGTTTAAGGTTAACTTACATGCGCCTTGTTGGGGAGCGCACCAGCCCACACCGTGGGTCAGACCGTTGATGTCTTTGATTTCCCGGGATACCGTCCATTTTCCTTCTTGGGGAATTGGCGCTGAATCGTGTTTGCAGCCTTTGGCAACACAAATCATTTGTTCAACTTCGTGTGAATAATTCATTACTAAACTCCTCTCGAAAATTTTGTCATAGTTATATTCTATATCAAGAGCGGTTATTCCTGCAAGCTATTGCTTGGTTTGCAAAAAATCTTCTTGAATGATATAATGCGCGGGTAAAAATTAATGATAGGAGCTGAAGAATTAAGTGCTAAAAAAACAATTTTTGATGATTCCCGGTCCGACGATGGTTCCGGAACGAGTGATTCAGGCAATGACCCGTCCGGTTATTAACCATCGCGGTGTTTTATTTGAAGGGTTGCTCAAAGACTGCACCACGCGCCTGAAGGCGGTTTATCAGACGAATAACGATGTAATATTGTTTCCGTCAAGCGGCACCGGCGTGATGGAAGCGGCGATTGCTAATTTTGTCGGCAAGAATGAAAAAGTGCTGGCGTTAACGGTCGGTGTATTTGGTGACCGCTGGGCGGAAATTGCCCGGCGCTATGGCGCGGATGTCGAAGTAATGTCGGTCGAAGTCGGTCAGGCGATTGACCCCAAGGCGGTTGCCGCTCGCTTGGCAGCGGATACCAACCATGAAATCAAAGTAATTTTGGTTACACATAACGAAACTTCGGCATCGGTTACTAATGATGTCCAAGCGATTAGCGCGGCACGCGGTCAGCATCCGGCGCTGTTTATGGTCGATTCGGTGAGCGGTCTGGGCGCGATTGAGTTAAAAATGGATGATTGGAACTTGGATGTTGTGGTAGCCGGCAGTCAGAAATCGTTGATGATTCCTCCGGGTATTGGTGTTATGGCGGTCAGCGCCAAAGCTTGGACTAAGGCTGATGCCACGGACAATCCTAAATTTTATTGGGATGCCAAAGCGGCGCGTAAGGCGCTGGAAAAATGGCAAAACCCCTACACGCCGCCGGTCAGTTTGCTGTTTGGTTTGCAAGAAGCCTTAAAAATGATTGAAGAAGAAGGGCTGACAACGATTTTCTTGCGTCATCGTAAATTGCGCAACTGTATCCGCGCCGCTGCCAAAGCGCTCGGGTTGCGATTGCTCGCCGAAGATTATTGCGCGTCGAACGCTGTTACCGGCATCTATCCGCCGGTAGGTATCGAAGCCAAAAAAATCCAAAAAATCATGCGGGAAACTTATGGCGTGACGATGGCGGGCGGTCAAAAGGCCTTGGAAGGCAAAATTTTCCGCATCGGGCATATGGGTTTTTGCGCTATCAGTGATGTGATGGTGACGATTACGATGTTAGAAATGACCTTGCTGGAATTGGGCGAAAAAATTGAACTGGGTGCCGGTGTGCGGGCAGCGCAGATAGAATGGCTGCAAGCATAATAATACTGAAAGCATGATAAAAGCTGATATGTAAAAGTTGAAAGCAGAAACGCAAGAGACTGGTTAAAGAACTGCAAGTATAAGAAGCTAGTAATTGCAACGCTGATGCTGTAGATCATTGGCGTTGCTTTATTATTTTATTGGAGCGTGCAAAATGTTAGCTTTCGATAATTGCTCAGTAGTCATTCTCGCTGGCGGGCGAAGCTCACGGATGGGGAGCGACAAAGCGCTGTTGGAATACGATGGTAAAATTGCGGTAGAATACCTGAGCGAGCAATTAAAAAGCTTGTTTACGGACATTATAATAAGTATCAATCAAAACCAGAATTTCGTGGTTGCAGGTTGTCGAATGGTGGTTGATGAGCGGGTTGATTTTGGACCACTTGCAGGAATGAGCGCTGGATTGCGGGCGGCAAAGCACGAAACGGTGTTTGTCGTAGCCGTGGACTCGCCGAAAATCGACGTGAGTTTGTTCAAACAGCTGTTAGCGGCAAATACCTGCGATTGTATCGCGGTTATGCCGGAAAACAATGGTCGTTTGGAACCGTTATATGCGCTATATAGCAAACGGTCGCTAGTGGTTATCAATGAATTGATGCAGAACAACATTCGCCGGGCGAAGGCGCTTGCTGACAGCGGCTTGGTCAAGCGTGTTGTCTTGCAAAACGGGCGCAGTATCGAAAATATTAATACGCCAGCTGATTACAACAACTTTTGTCAAGCTGAACCGTCAGCGGTTGTCGCCCGCAAAATCAGTCGCTACCGGAACGGCATAACAACGGTTGCGCAGGATGAATTGATTGTCGAACAAACGGTAGTACTCCACACACCGGACGAACAGCGGTTTTTATGTACGCCGGTAAATGTCCGCGAACTGCTGATTGGCTGGGGTTATTCAACAGGGCGGTTGGCGGATATGAAAGATATAATGCACTTGGAACGGAATAACAACTGCGAATATCAGGCGTTATTTCGTAACGAGCAGGAGCTGTTGGAACGTCCTCGTGAATTTATCCGTCCGGAAATTTCTTTTATGCAACAACTTCAACAAAAGTTTTTTGAGCAGCAAGTGATTTTTCGCCGTACCGGCGCTGCCCACGCCGCTGGTTTTTTTGACGATAAGGGGAATTTGTTAAGTTTTTTTGAAGATATCGGCCGGCATAACGCGCTCGATAAGGCAATCGGTGCTTTGGTTATCAACGATGTTGTTCAGGAGGCGAAAATCCTGTTGTTATCGTCGCGCGTCAGTGTCGAACTGCTGGAAAAAATTCGCCGTGTACCAGTGGGACTGGTGTGCGCCGTAAGCGCTCCGAGTTATGCCGCAGTAGAATTGGCCGACCGGCTTGGACTTGCGTTAATTGGCTTTTTCAGAGATAATAGGTACAATTTTTACAATGATAAGGAGACTGACCATGAGAATTTTAATCGCTGATCCGGTGGCTCAAGAGGGGATTGATATCCTGAAAATTGACCATCAGGTGGATATTATCATCAAGCAAACCGAAGAACAACTAATCGAAATTATTGGTCAATATGACGCGTTGGTCGTCCGCAGTGAAACGAAAGTTACAAAGAATATTATCGCCAAAGCCGATAAGCTCAAAGCCATTGGCCGTGCCGGTGTTGGTATCGATAATATTGATGTTGAAGCTGCTACTCAAAAAGGAATTGTCGTTCTGAACGCGCCGGAAGGGAATACGATCGCTGCGACAGAACACACGATGGCGATGATGCTGGCGCTTGCCCGCAACATTCCCCAAGCGTATATGTCGATGAAAGAAGGCAAGTGGGAACGGGCTAAATTTGTCGGCGTGGAATTGCGTGGTAAGACGATTGGTATCCTCGGACTGGGACGCATCGGACGGGGTGTTGCCAAACGCGCTGCGGCGATGGAAATGAAGATTCTTGGCTATGATCCTTACGTAACCGAAGAACAAGCGCGGATTGCCGGAATCAAAAAAGCCCAATTGGCGGAAATTTTCGCCGAAGCGGACTTTATTACGTTGCATCTCCCGCAGACCCCGGATACTAAAGGAATGTTGAACAAGGCAGCATTTGCCAAAATGAAACCGACGGCGCGAATCGTCAATTGCGCCCGGGGTGGCGTAGTAAATGAAGCCGATTTGGCTGCGGCATTGAATAGCGGCCAAATCGCCGGAGCGGCAGTCGACGTTTTTTCCAAAGAGCCAATCTTGGCCGACAACCCGTTGTTAACAGCGGAACGGATTTTGTTCACCCCGCACCTCGGCGCATCGACTGAAGAGGCGCAAGTGGGTGTTTCGGTAGATGTAGCGCACGGCATTATTCAGGTGCTCAAAGGCAAAACCGCGCAGACCGCCGTCAACATGGCAATGGTTTCGAGCGCCACGCTTGATGCTATTAAACCGTATTTTACACTGGCTGAGAAAATGGGAACGTTAGCAGTTCAATTACTCGAAGGCGGCGTTGAAGAAATTCAAGTTGAGTATAATGGCGAAGTCGGCGGCTATGATTTGCGATTGCTGACGGCAGCGGTTATCAAAGGTGTGTTAGCGCCGATGACCGAGGATAGTGTGAATTTTGTAAACGCCTATCATTTGGCAAAAGACCGCGGCATCCATGTCCGTGAAATTAAGAGCGAAGACAAAAAGGAATTTGCCAATTTAATCACCGTAGCCGTCGGTTCAGCGGAAAACCGCCATGTTGTGGCAGGGACGCTGTTGGGTGAACGCGATGCGCGAATTGTCCGTCTGGATAACTACCGGGTGGATATTGCGCCCAAAGGCATATTGCTGATCTGCCCGCACGTCAACCGTCCGGGAATGATTGGTAAAGTAGCTACTGTTCTTGGTCAGAACAAAATCAACATTGGCGGGATGCAGCTGGAGCAGATGGCGATACCGGGGAATAATATCATGCTGATCGCTCTGGAAGTTGAACCAGGCGAGGAAGTGTTGCAAATGATTGCCGCGATTGACGGTGTGGCTCAGCCGAAAGTGATTATATTTTAATGGCACAAGTATTACCGTTTCGGGCATTGCGCTCGGCAAAAGATAAAGTCGCTGAGGTTTCGGCGCCGCCCTATGATGTTATGAACAGCCTTGAGGCGGCGGCGAAAATCGCCGTTAACCCGAGTAGTTTATTGCGGGTGACCAAAGCTGAGGCTGAACATCCAAATGTTGACCCGTACGCGCCGGAGATATATAAATGCGCGGCCGACCGTCTGCAAGCGATGGTTGAAGCGGAGCTGTTGTTTGAAGAAGCTCAACCGGCATACTACATCTACCGGTTGACCAAGGGGGCGCACCGCCAGACGGGCATTGCCGCCGCTTATTCGGCTGCTGAATATCGCGGCAATAAAATCAAGAAACACGAGTTGACCCGCCCCGACAAAGAAAATGACCGGGCCATGCATATCCGCATTACCCGGGCCCAGACCGGACCGGTATTTTTGGCGTATCGCGCCGAAGCGAAACTAGACGACCTGGTTGCCGGGTTTACCTGCCGTATACCCGAGTATGATTTTGTTGCCGAAGACGGCGTTCGCCACACTATGTGGGTGGTTGATGCGCCGGAAGACTGCAGCAATATTAAAACGGCGTTTGCCAACATTCCGGACTTATATATCGCCGACGGGCATCATCGCTCAGCGGCTGCCGTATTGCTGGCCGGTCAGCAACCAGAAAATGCTGCCGCGCAAGTGTTTTTGGCGGTAGCCTTTCCTCATGACCAATTGGCAATCATGGACTATAACCGGGTGGTCAAGGACTTAAACGGTCTGACCAAGGCTGAATTTATGGCGGCCGTAGCGGAAAATTTCCGGGTGAGCAACATTGGTAAGGGTAGCGATGTATCCGGAAAACCACAGACCCGACATGTATTCGGAATGTATATTGATAACGAGTGGTACGTATTGCGTGCTAACAGTGATATCGTCGATGAAAATGATTGTCAGGCGCGGTTGGATGTCAATATTCTCCAACGTAACATTTTACAACCGCTGTTAGCGATCGACGACCCGCGCACTGCCAAGCGCATCGATTTTGTCGGTGGTATCCGCGGCATGAGCGAACTAGAAAAACTGGTCGATAGCGGCGACTACGCGGTGGCATTTTCGTTGTTTCCGCCATCAATGGATGAATTACTGGCAATTGCCGACAATAATGAAATCATGCCGCCAAAGTCAACTTGGTTCGAACCGAAGTTGCGGGATGGTATGGTGATTAATCGAATATAATTGAACAGCTCTTCAATCGCGATTGCGCATTTGGAGAGCTGTGCTGTTTTGGAGGTTGATATGAATTTGGAAACATGGCTGGTGACAAACAAAAACGAGATGGTCAGTTGGCGACGCGATTTGCACAAATTCCCGCAAGTAGCCTGGACTGAGTTCTATGCCACTGGCTACATTGCACAGTTGCTGGAAAAATGGGGTTACAATATCAAATTAGGGGAGACTATTCATGGCGCGGCAAAACGGTTCAAGTTGCCAGCCGCAGAAATAATCGAGGACGAATATCAACGAGCATTGGCGGCTGGTATCGAGGAACGGTTTATTGGACCGGGACGGGGCGGCTACACTGGTTTGGTCGCTGAACTGACAGGCGCTCAGCCCGGTCCGGTTGTGGTCTTTCGCTTTGACATTGACGGGTTGACAATAACTGAGAGTGACAGCGCGGAACATTTGCCGGTTCGTGAGGGTTTTGGCTCGTTAATTCCCGGCTATATGCACGCTTGCGGGCATGACGGTCACATGGCTTATGGTTTATTGCTGGCTAAATGGTTTGCCGAGCATCGCAATGATATTACCGGTACTGTGCGGTTGATTTTCCAACCGGGCGAAGAAGGCGGCGTTGGCGCCGGTACGATGACTTCTGCCGGGCTGGTGGACGATGCCAACTTTTTTTTCTGCGGTCATATCGGGATTGTACCGACAGTTGATGATGTTATTGTCGTTGATCCGCGCGGCATCATGGCCGTCAAACGCTATGAAGTCCGTTATACCGGCCGCGCGGCACATGCTGCTAACAATCCGCATTTCGGACGGAACGCGTTACTGGCCGCCTGTGTCGCCACACAAAATATCTACGCTATTTCCCGGCATGGTAATGGCTCGACGCAGCTAAATATTGGGAAACTGCAAGCCGGCAGTGAGTGGAACGTGGTTGCTGAGCAGGCCTATTTCACGGTAGAGGTGCGCGGCGCGACTAAGGAAGTTTGTGAATATATGGCAGAGCGGGCGCTAATAGTTATTAAGTCTGCTGCGGTGATGTATGAGCTGGAATGTGAAATCAGACCCGAGGCTGAGTTGGTTACATCAACAAATTCGCCGGAACTCGTTGAACTGGCGTTCGGCGTGGCGGTCGAAACCATTGGCGCAGAACACGCCGTCAGACTGGCAACGTTCGAAGGTTCAGAAGATGCGACATATTTTATGGAACAGACCAAGGCCCGGGGCGGACAAGCGTTATTTGCGGTGTTTGCCACAGCGACAAGTGGCGGTCATCACAACAAATTGTTTGATTTTGACGAGCGGGTGTTATTGACGGCTACGGAATTCTTTTTGCGGCTGTACGCAAAAGCTATTGAAAACTGGCAAAAATAATGAGGTAGAAATGTTACATGAATTTTCACGGACGGAACTATTGATTGGAAAACTTGCTTTAGAAAAGTTAAAGCACAGCCGGGTGGCGGTATTCGGAATCGGCGGTGTCGGCACTTATGTCGTCGAGGGCTTGGTGCGTGCCGGTGTCGGCAAGTTGGTGTTGATAGACGATGATTGCATCTGCCTGACCAATATCAACCGCCAGTTGCACGCCACCCGCAAAACTATTGGCCAGCCAAAAGTTGAAGCGATGCGTGAGCGGATTTTGGAAATTAATCCCAAGGCCGAAGTGGAGATATTTCAAGAATTTTACCTGCCGGATAATCCCCGGCAACTTATTCGCAGCGATTATGATTACATTGTCGATGCTATCGACACGATGACCGGGAAAATCTCGCTGGTCGTGACCGCCCAGGAACTGGGGATTCCGATCATCAGCAGCATGGGCGCCGGGAACAAAATCGAGGCTAGCGGCTTCAAGGTTACCGATATCTACAAAACTACCAGTTGCCCGTTGGCGCGGATAATGCGCCAAGAATTACGTAAGCGGGGCATCAAAGCGTTAAAAGTCGTCTACTCCGAAGAACTGCCGCTCGAACCGCAGGAATCAGATGAAACCAGTTGCGCGATTAATTGTGTCTGCCCGCCGGGTACGACCCGGAAATGTACTACTAGGCGGAAGATACCTGGCAGTATATCTTTTGTACCGGCGGTGTGTGGGTTGATTTTGGCCGGCGAAGTCGTAAAAGACTTGATAAACCGCTGAAAAACGCGCATTTTCTTCGTTGCAACTTCGTTTGCAATCACGACGATAGCTAAATAATTTTGATTATGCTAAAATAGCAGCAACTAAAGTTGTTGCTATTTTTTGTTGAGGTGTGCGATGCGCAGATTTCCTTATGGCGAGACGAATTTCGAGATCATTAGAGCCGAAGGGTCGGTTTTTGTCGATAAAACTAAATATATCGCGGAGTTGGAACAACAACCAAAGTTTCAGTTTTTTATTCGCCCGCGGCGGTTTGGAAAAACGCTGTGGCTGTCGGTGCTGGAAAATTATTATGATATTAACAGGGCAGATAAGTTTGACGCACTATTCGGTGATTTATATATCGGCAAGCAGCCAACGGCTTTGAAAAACAGTTTTCTGATATTGCGGCTTAGTTTCGCCGGAATTACGACAGATAAAGGCCAAGACGTGCTGGTTAGCGATTTCGACGGTGCGGTGCGCGAGGGGGCGCGAGATTTTTTCGACAGGTATTCACCTGACCGGGAAGTTGGAAAACTGTCGGCGATTCAGTCGCTCCGGATGTGTTTTGATTTGACACGGACACTTTCAAAGAATATCTATCTGATTATCGACGAATACGATAATTTTGCCAACGAGTTAATCGCCAGCGACGACAAAGCTATGTATTATGATCTTATCAGTGGCGAGGGATATGTAAAAGCGTTCTACAAGGCTATTAAAGAAGGAACTTCTTCGAGTATTGAGCGGCTGTTCATGACCGGGGTCAGTCCGGTCATGCTGGACGACTTGACCAGTGGTTTTAATATCACCAGCAATCTTACCTTGGAACCGGCATTGAATGCGATGTTGGGATTAACCGAAACAGAAGTGCAAGCGCTGGCCGCCGAGGTATGTGCCGCGAGCATGGGCTTGCAAAAGTTGCAGGACGATCTTCGGGAATATTTTAACGGTTACAAGTTTTCAACGCGTGCTAGCGAACGAGTATATAACACTAATATGGTGATATATTTTCTCGAAGCCGTTAGACAGCACGGTATCTATCCGCAATATATTCTGGACCGCAATGTCGTGACCGATTATCGCAAGACCGAAATGCTCGCCCGGAAGTTTGACGCTTACGAAAGTTTGCAGCAAATCGCTAGTGGCGGTACGATAATGACCCGGCTGGTAGACCGCTTTGACTTGAATACCATCTATGAAAGTCAGGAAAACTACTGGTCGTTGATGTATTATTTGGGGTTGCTAACGATAAAAAGCGCTGATATTGCTAAAGTTGAGTTAGCTGTGCCGAATTATGCCATAAAGTCGATGTTTTGGGAAAACTTCGCGATGCGGATGAGCGCGGACAAGAAAATTCTCCGCCCGGCGGAATATTATGATTCAATGCGCAAGATGCGGTTGACAGGTGACGCGGCCGAGTTTATCGGAGCGTTTGGCAAACTGCTTACCAAGGCGCTGTCGTTTCGCGATCTTATCGCGATTGACGAAAAACATATCAAAATGGCACTGTTGGCGCTGCTATTTACAATCGGAGATTATCTCGTAGACAGTGAGCGTGAACTGGGCGGTGGCTACGCCGATATCCTTTTGCAAGAAAATCCGGCGAATCCTGGCAGCTCGAACTATGAGTGGGTTATCGAACTGAAATATCTCAAGAAAAAAACGCTTAAGGAATACGAACGGGTGGTTGCCGAAGCAGAAATTCAAGCCGAAAATTACCGCGCAGCGTATGTTGAAAAATATCATAACGGCAAAATCGTTAAAACGTTGGTGCTAATTGTGAGTGGTAAAGGTAAAATTGATATAGTCCAGTAAATGGACACCAAAAACGGTGCCGTCGGTTTTGCAAAATTTGCAATGCCGGCGGTATTTTTTTTGTCTCCTGTACAGGTCAGGTGCAGCCTTATTGTATATGGCGGGCTAAACATCGTGGCTCTTGTAAAAATATGTTGCGAAAGTATAAATTGACACAATAAAATATAAACAGTAAAATAAATTTGTATTTGACACGGGGCGATTCGCGAATCGCCCGCGCAAATAATTAAAGGAGCCGTTATGAAAAAACTGTTAGCGTCAATGTTACTAATATTTGCAATCAGCATCGGTACCGCTATGGTTAGTGCCGGTGAACTGGATTTGTATGCGTTGTCTCCGGCGGATAATCAACCGATTGCCGGAATTACCTGGTATCTTCAATTTCCTGACGGAGTCACCAAAAGCTATGTCGCCGACGCGCAGGGAATAGCCCGGCTATTAATAACCTCGCCCGGTGAATATCATCTGCTTAAGTATGTCGATTATAAAAATGTCCGCTATCACCAGGCTGACACTACTGGCGAATTTTACAAGTTGAATTTCGATCAGGGATTTGTAAGCAGCGATCCTTATCAGGATATGAACTGGATTGTATTTGACGCACAAACGAAACAATTTTATCAGTCATCGCGCAAAGACAATAATATCATTAAGAAAGCAGTTAGTGAAAATAGCTGGTGGAATAATCAGCAAGAACTTGTTAGTGAGTATCTGTCAAAGAATCGTGGGAAGATCGGCGCGTCGGATAGCATCGCTCAGAGCGGGTTTAAGTTGATGGATAGCGATATTGTTACGAACCGCGTGTTTCTGTTGGGTGAATTTCACGGTACACGCGAAGCCTATGAGCTGGAATTAGCTGCGATCAAATATTTCAATGAGAAAGCCGGAATTCAGCGAATACTTATGGAGATGGGACCGGCAGACAGTTACTACTATAATAAATTTCTGCGCACTGGGGATACGGCTGCGCTCAAGCTGGTGTTCGCAAATTATTGTGAAACATCGGCGTATAACAAGGACAACTATGAATTCTGGTTAAAACTGAAAATTTATAATGACAACCTGCCGCCGAACAGCAAGCTGTGTATAGCCGGTCTCGATGTCCAGCATCAGCTTTCTACCGGATTTGCTTGTCTCAATGAATTGCTGGCTTGTGATAGTATTCCGGCGCCGATTGCCCAGAATGTCGCTACGGTTCGCAGCGTCACAGATGATAACAATGGCCGGGAAGCGATCGAAATATTACAGGCCGACATGAATTCAGAACACGCTGGGTTGTATCGAACTATGCTGGGTGATAAATGGTTTGAGACTTCCCTGATTGTGGACGCTTGCAAGCAAGCCTATGATTTTTATGCCCGGGAACAGGACGTCAGCGATTTACGCGATAATTTTATGTTTACTAGCTTTATGCGCAATATTGCCAAATATCCGGGCGAAAAATGGTGTGGACAGTTCGGCAGTTATCATACAATTCTAAAAACTCCGAATAGCGCCCGATTCGCAGAAATGATTGCTGATGAGCCGCTGTCACCTGTGAAGGGAAAAGTTATCGTCTGCAACTCTTTGTCGAAGGATAGTTATGGAATGTATTCCGTCAATGGCAAATATTACAGTGGGAAAGAGGAATCAACATATATTGATCCTTTCACAAACAACAGTCTCGGAAAATTGACACTGTTTAAGTTAAACTCAGCTCACTCTCCGTTTTTCGAAATTCCGGCATATACGGTGATTCGGGATTTTGATTATGCTGAACGTACCAGCAATCCAGCGGCAAGCACAGTTGGACAGTATTTGATTTTGATTGAAAATTCACCGGCCAGTCAGCCATATGGCGATGCAAAATTAAGTGAATAATGAGGCATATCGCAATTCAATATTACAAGAAGTTCAGATTGGAATTGAGTATGAATTGCACAGTTCAGACTGACTGTTACGACCAAATTCGCGATTATGTTGACTGCGCTACACAAAAAACGTAAAATATGTGTAGTACACTAGACAAAAAGGCGGTATTGAGATGTTGGAATTTTTAGCGCGCAGCAATCCGTGGTGGGTTGGGTTACCGCCAAACAAAGAGTTGGCTGACAAAATTGAACGCTCCGAACTGCAAGATATTCAAACGCATTTTAGCGAGCGGCGGATCCTGGCAATCAGCGGGCCGCGCCGGGTTGGTAAATCGACGCTGATTTTTCAGGCGATCCAAAAACTCATTGCGTCCGGTATTGAACCGCGACGGATTTTGCTGTTTAGCGGTGACGATCCGCTGATTTTCAATGCCAAGAACGATTTGGCAACTGTAATTGAGCTGTTTTTACGCGAAATAGTTGGTGAAGATGTCCGGATGTTGAGCGCCAAGATCTACGTGTTTATTGATGAAGTGCATCAACTTACTGGCTGGCAAACCTATATCAAGAGTTATTACGACAAACAGTTCGATATAAAATTTGTAGTTAGTGGTTCTTCGGCAGCACACTTGTTCGAAGGCGCTAAAGAATCGCTTTTGGGCAGAATCGATTACTTGCATATATTTCCGCTGAATTTCCGGCAGTTCGCACGTTTTCACAGCCGGTATAAGCAGTCCGAAGCGCTGCCAGAAGTAGTCGCTCCCTGCTGTTTCGACAGCCCGGCGGCTTTCTATCAGACGATCGCGCCTGATTATCTCAAATTATCATTATTTGAAAACCAGACAACTAATTTGTTGCAGGAATATTTATTGGCAGGCGGATATCCGGAATACTTTGAACACAAGAATATCGACCTATGGCAAAACCGTCTGGCTGTGGATATTTTGGCATCGGGTCTGTATCGGGATATTGTAAGTTTCTTTGATGTAAAAAGCCCGTTGGTACTCGAAAGAATTATAGCTTATGTTGCAGCAAACAACGGTCAGGCGTTTTCCTGGGCATCGATTGGGCAAACCGTCGGTGTAGAAACAATAACTGCGATGAATTATGCCGGTTATTTAGAACGCGCCTGTTTGCTGTGCTCTTTGGAAAATTATTCGCCAAATACCGGAAAAGTCATCCGGAAAAACCGAAAAATATTTGTGATTGACAATGGATTGCGGAATGCCATTGTGCGGGAGACGGAATTCGACTCCGTTCGCGAGGGAATGCTCGCTGAAACCGTTGTTGCCCGGATGGCAGTGGACTATGCCGAGAAGAAATTCTTCAAGACATATTATTGGCGCGAAAAGACATACGAGGTGGATGCGGTGATTTGCAAACGCAACCGGCTGGTTCCGGTAGAAACAAAATATCGCAATGAAGTGACTACCAAAGACCTGCGCGGGTTGAATGCATTCGCCACCGAATTTGCCGCGCCCGAAGCACTTATGGTCAGCAAGCGGGAATTTCGGCTGGCTGGCGCCGTTTCAGTCGTACCGCTATGGTTGCTGGCGCTTTGTGAACTATAGATAAAAACCTTAATATTTTGGCTATGGAAGGATTAATAAAATTCGAGGAGGAAAAAATGTCATCACTACTTAATGGAACACTCTCATTGTCAACAATCTTCACGATTATCTGGGTGGTTGTAGCGTTGATTGTGCTGTTGATCATCATAAGAAATTCTATCGTGGTGGTCAACGGCCGTCAGATTGCAATCATTGAGCGCCGTTGGTTCGGTAAAAAAATGCCCAGCGGTCAGGTTGTAGCCCGTAACAGTGAGGTCGGCGTACGCGCGAAAACTTTGGGACCGGGCTTGCATTTTCTGATACCGTTTTTGTACGTAACCAATAAAAGTGGTTTCGTAGAAATTGCCGAAGACGAAGTCGGTTTGGTCGAAGCAATTGACGGCGAATCACTACCGCCGGACCGAATATTTGCCAAGGTTATCAGCGGTCACAATTCGTTTCAAGATGCCGAGGCGTTTCTCAACAACGGTGGTCAGAAAGGTCCACAGATTGAATATCTGACACCGGGACAATATCGGATAAACCCGGTGTTGTTTCGCGTAAACAAGATTAATTCGCTGCATATCCCCAAAGGTAAAATCGGAATTGTGACGGCGATGGACGGATTGCCGATTGACAGCGGCCGGTTATTGGCCAAGAGCGTGGAAGGACACAAGTCCTTTCAGGACGGCGAAACTTTCCTGGCAGCGGGCGGCCAAAAAGGCCCGCAAATTAACATCATGTTTCCCGGAACCTATCGGGTGAACACTTCATTGTTTGTGGTAGCGGTAGCTGATGCGCTGATCGTGCCTTCGGAAAAGGTCGGTTTGGTTACAGCGCTGGACGGTAAGGAATTGCCGCCCAACGAATATGTTGCTGCCAGTGTCTGTGAACATGATAATTTCCAGAATGCTTCGGCTTTTCTGAACGCAGGCGGTCAGCGTGGACCGCAATTGGAAGTTCTGCGCCCCGGTACTTACTATATCAATCCCTACATGTTTTCCGTTCAGTTGCATAATGTTGCCAAGGTTGAACGCGGCGAGGTCGCAGTAATCGTTTCCAATGTCGGCCGGGAACCGGATCAAACCGAAATGGGAACGGAAGCAGGCAAGCCGGAAGTTCAGTTGTTGCCGGGTATCGAGCGCTATGTAGTGCCGCAGGGCTATCGCGGTATTCAGCGCGAAGTAGTCGGGCCGGGAATATACTATCTCAATCCGCTGGCATTTATTCCATACGTTGTAAACACTACCAATATCACAATCGACTGGAACGACAACGATAAGGACACCAAATTCAATTCGTTGCAAGTTACATCTAAAGACGGCTTCCTGATTATGGTATCGGTGAAAGTAATTATCCGGGTGCGTCCGGATCAGGCGCCGTACATGGTGGCAAAAATCGGCTCGGTAGAAAATCTCATCGACCATGTTATTCATCCGATGATTGACTCGTCGTTCCGTAACCAGGCGTCATCGACCAAAGCCATGAGCTTCCTGCAAGACCGGCAGGAGGAACAGAAAAAAGCCGAATTACATGCGCGTCAGGAGTTGACCGATTATCATGTGGAGTGTGTTTCGGTGCTGATCTGTCAGATTCAGTTGCCGCAGGAATTGATGGAAACCCAGACCATGCGGATTATCGCCGAGCAGCGCAAGGAAATGTACAAGGAACAGCAACTCGCCGAGCAAACCCGGATTGCGACTGAGAAATCCCGCGCCGAAGCTGATCAGCAAAAGAATCTTATGCAAGCCGAAATCGGCGTGAAAATAGCCGAACAGGAAAAACTGTCGTCGATCAAAAAAGCCGAGGGCGCCAAGGAATCCAGAAAACTAACCGCCGAAGGTGAAGCCGCCGGAATCAAAGCCATCGGTGACGCCGAGGCCCAGAAAATCCTCGCCATCGGTAACTCGACCGCCGAAGCCTACCGCAAACAGTGCGAAGCAATATCGCCGGAAAATGTTACCGTAATCGAAGTGTTCAAACGCATCTCCGACAGTAATATAAAAATCGTGCCGGACATTCTCGTGCAAGGACAAGAGGGTGGCATGGGGATGCTGACGGCGTATATTTCGACGCTGATGGATAAGAAATCGGGCGCGACGGAAATTGTTGCGCCGGTTATGGACGAAAAGAAATAATCTGATTCGGATGGTGTGAGGAAAAATGTATTGCATAAAATGCGGCGCTAGCACCAGCTATATGAGTCTTAGTTGTTCGAAGTGCGGCTATGCATTGGCTGAACAGCGTACATACTATGAGACAGCGGATTCAGTTAATGTTGCAGATATGTTGCGCGTAAACAAAAAAAACTGCACAACAAGATTAGTGGTGGTGGCAATCGCAGCCTCGGCGGTAATCGTTCCCTGGTTAGCACACAACGAAATTGTGTCGTTGTGCTATTGTCTTGGCATGTTGGTTTTGGCGTTTCTCGCCGTTTTGAACAAATTGCCGGGATACTATCCGCTTCTATTATGTCCGAACTGTGCTGTGGTCGAATTGAAAAGATGCGGTGTCGCGAATAGCGACATCGCATCAAACCTGAGCGACTGGCGCAATTTGTATTCGAAGTGCAGCGGCAATGTGTCAATTTTGGGAATTATTCTGCCAATAGTATTTGTGATTATTGTAACCACATATTTTTATAATCACTTGCCAATCATAACACTTTTTATAGAAGAATACTTTTTAGACGCGTTGCCGGGGCTGTTGTTTTTTGCGTATCTGTATTTATATCGGAAAAACTCCAAAAGATATGAAGAGATGCTCGCGCTATACTGTATGAAGTGCGGTATGCCAGCAGATTATTCGGAAGCGGGTAGTCTTTGCAAACTGAACGATTTGGAAAGCAGCATCGAGCGCAAAAAGAAAGAATCAGGAATTGACGACATTCAAGAAACAGAGGAAACAGAAGTTGATGGTGCGAGCGAAACGGATGATTCCGAAAAAGGCAACGAGACGCGATTTTTGGCTTATGCACACTGGGGCATAGCTGTATGGATATTACTGTCGGTCTTCGTAAAGGTTGATATTCTGGAAATTGGTATTGCTGCAATAATCGCCGCTTGCGGTTTTGGTATTTATCGCCGTAAGCGGGTTTGTGTTGCTATTTCCGCGGTTGTATTCTTGATTATATTTTTATTGATGGCGGTAAGTTTTGCAATAAAAGGAAACCTGCCATTGGAACTATCGTTGACAGTTGCTATGGCTGTTGGCTACTATCGGGCGATCAAAGCGTTATGGTATAGCGGGAACGCAAAGAGCGCCATGGGAAGCACTAGAGAAAACGCCATTGACAGTGTTTACAGTAAAGCAACTCGTTGTTCAAGGGATGTCGAAAAAACTGTCCGGATAAATTATTTCATTCTCACCGTTTGCGCCTGCTTGATGTATTTCTGGAGCAGGCAGTTTTCGGACACCTTATTTTTCTTTGCTGTAAGTTTGTTGATGATTACAAATATTGGCTTGTTGCAGAAAAGCAAATTAAGCGCATACGCGCTATTACCAACTTATTTAATCCTGCTTGTTGGATCGATTCAGGTCTTTCATCCAAAAGCTTTAATCTTCGGTGTTGCATTCACGGCGATAGGAGCGGTCGCGGGGATAGCTGCCATCAAGGCACTACTAGAATATAAGCTGTTGTTTCCGCAATTAACCGAATCAGAGCAACATGAACTGCAATTCCGGCAAAACAAACAGTTGCTGATACCGGCGATACTGTTCAACGTGGTATATGCGACGTGGTATATTGTTGCGGCAGTCTATGAGCGTGTGGGAATATTCGACTTCTATTATCTGGTTGCAGCGTTGTTTTTAGTGGCGGCGTTTGGAATCTGTCGCAGAATGAGGATTTGTGTTGTAGCTTCGGCTGCCTTCCTTGCGTACACGTTTGTCCGTGATTATTTCGACATCGGAATAATAATACATCATCCAGAATATTATCTGGAGTTGGCGCTGTTTCTTATTCCGATTACGGTGTACTCGGTTGCATGGCAGGCAGCTGGGCGGATTAAAAAGATCAATGCGTCAGAGAACGGGTAATGTTATGGACAGCCAGAGTTGACAAGTTTGATGAGGTGCGGTATGTATTGTCCTGAATGTGGAAGTGAAAATTCAGTTGAAGCAATTAATTGTGTTCAGTGCGGAACCGATTTGCGAGTCGCTAAGCGATGCCTGGAAAAATTTCTGATTTCAACGCCAAGTGAAATGTACACTACTGTAAAGCATAAGAGTGCTGAAAAGAAATGGATTATTTTCAGCGCAATTGGCGCATTGATTCTGAATTGGTGTTATATCAATGTTTATCTTTCGATACTCCTAACCGTGTATTTGGTGATATTGCTGGCGGTTGTATCGCGTGGAAAACTAAGGTTTCAAGAGCCGCTGATGGTCTGCCCGGATTGTTTTAAAAGCAAATTGAGCGGGGCTGTGGCAAAAAATATTATTAATGTTGAGAAAAAATATGTTGAATGGTATTACGACAATTTATATTCATACAAAAGCAATTTAGAATATTTGGTGATAGTCTTTGTCGTAATGTTTGATTTTTTTTATGAAAACTTGAAATATGGCTGGCGTTACGACAGCCTTTTCAGCTTGCAAAGTTTATCATTGTATGCACCATGTTTATTACTGATGATGTATTTGGTATTTGATAATAAGAACATGCTGACCACTTTCAAAGCTCTGGAGCGTCAAAAATTACAACGGATACAAAAGGATGCGGTTGCGACTCATTGTTGTGCCTGCGGTCGATTTGTGACGCTTGAAGGTCTTGAATACATTGATCCAGACAAACTGGATAGTAGTATGTATGAAGCGTGGAACATGAAGATTTTAGCTCTATTCAATGTGGCATTCATGTTTTACGCGTTAATATCAGGGGAGCAGCTGAGAGTCGTTGAATTAGTGACTGCGTTACTTTTCGGTTTGCTAGCTTGGAGAATATCCAAGTTTTCCCGAATAGCAATGATAGTTTCGTTGGTTATGGTTATTTTTTATGCTTGGGTAATGGTCAAAGCGACCGGCATTGTTTATATTTTTAATAGTGTAATCTTTCTAAAGGCAGTTATTGTTTTGACCTATGTGCGAGGATTAAAGTCTTATGCTCGATACAAAAATCTAAAGCGAGATGTCTATCGAAAAATAATTATCGATAAAGAGATTTGATGGTTTCTGGAAAACCACCTTGAAGCGGGCGGGAAATTTATGGTTCTACCTGAAGAAAGCTTGAAATAAGTGTTGGCGACGCAAATCAAATTATGGAGATTGTATGTATTGCTTGAAATGCGGCAATGACCAGCCGCCAGCCGTGATTTTTGCAATGCGACGGTGGTGGTAATCCGTCAGGCGATTTTGTTTGAACAATCAAACGATCTAAATTATAATGAATTCGGGATGTATAAATCCCAAATTTGACATAATATCGGAGAAAGACAAATGTTTTTTGAAAGATTGCTTGGCGTTCAGATTGAGAAACAATTATTCAAAGGCCGCGTTGTAGTGCTGTTTGGTGCGCGGCGCGTGGGGAAAACCACACTTGTCAAGTCGATTCTCGCCAAACATCCAGGCACCAGCCGTTATATCAACTGTGACCTATTGCCGAACCAGATTGCGCTTGCTAATCAGAATAAAGAAACACTGCGGGATTATTTGGGGAACTACCGGCTGATTGTTCTTGATGAAGCGCAGCGGGTAGAAAACATCGGGATGATTTTGAAGATCATCGCGGATGAACTGCCAGATATTCAGGTTATTGCAACTGGTTCGTCCAGCTTCGACCTGGCGAATAAAACCGGCGAACCGCTTACCGGCAGGGCGCGACACTTTTTGTTGCCGCCGCTGGCTCTGGCTGAAATTGAGAGTCAGGTGCAAATATTACCGTTTGAAGCTGTGAGTGACAAAATAATGCGCTTTGGCTTTTATCCGCAAATATTTACCAGCAGCGATGATGAAGCGCGGCAGGAGTTGGATGAATTGACCGGCGGTTATTTATACAAAGATGTATTGGAACACGAACGGGTCAGGCGGCCGGAAATCCTGTTAAAATTATTACAAGCGCTAGCACTGCAAATTGGCAGCGAGGTTTCGGTCAATGAGCTTTGCGGTTTGCTGGGAGTTTCCAAGACTATTGTTGAAAACTATATCGATTTGTTGGAAAAGTGTTTTGTGATTTTCCGCTTGTCGCCGTTTTCAAGAAATCTGCGCAATGAACTGAGTCGCAAAAAGAAAATTTACTTCTATGATATCGGCGTGCGAAACAGCCTGATTCAGAATTTTGCGCCGCCGGAACTGCGCAATGATAAAGGCGCGCTATGGGAAAATTTCTGTATCGCCGAGCGGATGAAACGCAACATCAACTGTAATTATTTGGTTAACAGTTATTTCTGGCGCACCCATGCCGGCAAAGAGATTGATTATATCGAAGAACGTGACGGGCAACTACACGGCTATGAATTCAAGTGGAGCGCACCATCGCGGGCGTTCCGTGCGCCGCAAGAGTTTCTGGATGCTTACGAAAATGCGAATGTAGTATGTATTGATCGCAAAAATTGGTATGATTTTTTGGTTAAATGAAATTAATAACGAACTTTATGATTCTGATGCGGCCAAAGCGATAGCGGAGAATTGCCAGAAGTTTTCTCTCAAGGTACTTAAATCCGGAATTTAAGGAAGATTTAGGAGCACGACAACGGTGGCATTGGTATGCTGACGGCGTATATTTCGACGTTGATGGATAAGAAATCGGGCGTGAAGGAAATTGCTGCGCCGGTTGTAGATGAAAAGAAATAATCGTATGACAAGCTAAAGGAGAGAAGCGTGTATTGCATAAAATGCGGCTGTGTTGTTGATTCTAATTCACTATATTGTGAGAAATGCGGCAACGATATGACAGCCAGCCATGATTTTTGCAATGCGGTGGCGACGAACGGTGTATTAAAAATAATCAGCTGCAGTTCCGAACATTGGCTGTTGACCATTATGTTGGAGCTATTGGCGATGTTTGCTGTGATCGCACCGATAATATTTAAAAATATCATTGCTACCACACTATGTGTAGTATATTTGCTAGGAATACTTATTAATTCGAGGTTTAAACATCCTGAGCATGAGTTACTGATGTATTGCAAAGACTGTGTGACTGCAGATTTGCAGCATCATAATGTGGTGGTCAGTGAACGGCTGTTTCGAAAAGCCGGAGCATTTCATAAAAAATTCAATATTCTGAGGCCTGCGTTCTGTTTTCAATGTTTGCCGTCGGAATAATTATTGTGGACATAGTGACTGGCTATTATTTTGCCGCCGTGACGGCATTGATTTATTTTGCTTTTGCTTATTCTGAGTATAGAAGAACCAGAAAACCAAAAAATCAGCAAGCGATATACTGTGTTCGCTGCGGTCAGGAGATTGATTACTCCGAAGCGCGAATTCTTGGTTCGAATAAGAAAGCGCAGCTCAAAGAAGCGATTGCAAAGTTGAAGAGTTTAGCTTGGATGAATTGGTTTCTTGCCTGGTGGTTTGTTTACGACTGTGATGGACAAATGTTCGATATAGTGGTTGGGTTGATTTTTTTGATACTGGGGTGGGGTATATATCGCAAATATCAAACCGCATTGTTCCTGTCGTTATTGGTGTTCATTGTGTTGTTGGCCGGATTAACTGCCGCGACCTCCGGACTAATTTGGATTCAGATTACTATTATCTTTTTTATTGTCTACTGCTATTATAAGGGAATAAAGGCTAGTTTAGTCTATGACAGACTGGCAAAAGAAATCAAAAATCAAATAGCATTTGAAGAAGAACAAAACAACTCGGTTCAAACTGCAATAAGCAAAAACACTGTTGAAGTGTCAACAAAGGATGAGCTGGTTGCAGTTCCAGAAAAGAATAACCGGGCTGCATTAAAAGCGATTGGCAAAAGTCTGTTATTTATCGTCATTTTTTCTGTTATAAGTATTGCAGTGAGTCTGATCTTTTCACTGTTCGGATTAAAAAAAGTCACTTTTGACGTTCTGAAATTCAGCAAAACTTCTGTGGAATATTTGGCTTTGTTTAGGATGTTAGGTGAGAACTGGTTTGCGATAGCTGGTGGCGTTATTTGTGTAATGTGGTTTGAGCACCGTCAGAACGGTAGCCCAAGCTATGTGTTTTTCGACAATAAAAGGGCGTGGAGAATATTACTGATATACACGTTATTAGGATTTGCCGTCTTTGCACTTAGTTTTCTTGGAAGATTAGCGTTTGTTAGCAGTACGCATCTTCCTGATTACAGCGGCGTGAATTTCTGGAAATATTTTGGCCTTTCGTTTATTTATTATTTGTCCGCTTCGATTCTTGTAGGCATTGGGATGTTTTCTTTCGTTGCAAGCATTCAGCGAAAAGGCTTTAGTAAGTACGGCGCGGCATTCATAGTAGCGTCATTTTTTATGATTTTAAATGTTTGCTTCTCTGATTATTACACTGTATTAGATTGGATTGGTCAGTATTTATTTGCAATGTTTATTGTGCTTGCTGTATTTAAGACCAAGCATCTAGCGGCTGCTATCGGAATAGCGTTTGGCTGGAATTTTTCGCAAGCGCTCGCGATTTTGGACAGAACACAAACAAAGGAATACTTTCTGGATGTTTCTGGTTGGCGTAGCGATTTAGTGATGGTAGCATCGGTTTTACTCGTTTTTGCGGTGTGGAAGAAGTATCTTTGTCGGGACGCGAATAACCGGGACGAAATGTAGCTTCGGAAGCTAACAAAAAATAAATGGTTGGCAATATCATGAAGATAGACGGCTCTGGAGGTAGTATGTTGCGAACATGTATATTACTGGCATTATGTTTGATAATATTTTCCAATCATGCTTTTGTGTCCGAAAACGGCAATACGATTGATGCTGTGGAGCAACAGAACAAAATTGCACAATATTGCGAAAATGCACGCGACAATATAGTGGCAGGAAACTATCGTCACGCGATAAATTTCGCTGATCGCATTTTGGCAATTGATGCTAGTAATATTCAAGCGCTGAACATCCGCGGACAAGCTTATTACTGGTTGGGCGAATATGATTCAGCAATAAAAGATTTTTCTATGTTGCTTGCGAAAGATGGCGCAAATAACGACGCACGCTATTATCGCGGTTGTACTTATATGGAAATGAAAAAATATTATGTTGCGCTGGGAGACTTTTATGTCATTGTCGCTGCTGATAAAACCAACGCTCAAGCCTATATCAAACTTGCCCGGTTACATAATCTGCTATTGCAGTATTCGGAAGCATTGACAGATTGCGAAGATGCGCTGAAAATAGACCCGCGCGCGCCAGGTGCGTTGCTGGAAAAAGCCAATGCCGAATATGGTCTGTGGGAATACGAAAAAGCCAGTGCTGATTATAAGTCGGTGTTGAAAATAAATCCTGAATCAACAGAAGCTCAAACCAAACTGGCTGTAGTAGAATCTATTTTGTCGACTGATGACAAGAAAGTAATAGCAAAAACCGATCCGAAAAGCAAAGCATCCGTCAACTATCTTGAGGTTGGTTTTGATCCTTTGCCTGCGGGAGTGCGTGTTGGTTTGGTCCATGAAACTGAACTCGCTCCCGGTTTTTATGCTGGTGCCCGCGCTACAGCAGGATTTTATACGACACTTTTTTATGGATTATTCCCTAATACAATTGCATCAACTCGCAATAATGAAATAACTACAGATTTGGTGTTGGGCACATTAGCAGTTGAGGGGTTGGCTGGTATACATATCGGAGATGTTGATGCCTATTTTGGCTTTGGTCTCGGTGGCTTTGCCGCATCCGGCATGCAAAACAACAATGGCTGGATTACATCCAACAGCGGTTGCGGGTTCTTCTATCCAAAATCTGTTGGAGTGGTTTGGAAAATGGATACTGACAAGAACAAAGCCAGCAAAATGGTTTTTGAGGGGATAGGCGTGGAAGTAGATAATTGGTCGAGAAATTTTGTAGCGTTGGATGGCATATGGCAGTTACTGGTCGTTCTTCGCTACGGGCTATAGAATTATGTAATGGTGAAAATAATGAAAACAATCAGATACTATGTTAATGCTTGGGTTCTGTTGGGTTTTTTAAAAATAAGTTCTTCGTCTGTCTTCGCCCGCGGCGGTGGCGGTGGTCACGGTGGCGGGGGCGGTGGACATGGCGGCGGTGGTGGGTCGCACGGTTTTGGCGGCGGTTTTGTTGGCGGACATGCTGGTGGCGCAGGAGGCTCGACAGGACCGTGGACGCCATTTGATTATCTGCTCATAATTATCTTTTTTCTGATGGTTGCGTTTTATATCTGGTACAAAACCCGCACTAGCCAGACGGTTGCCAAAATGCTCCGGCCACTGCAAAGCAGGTGGAGTCATTTTCGGCTGCAACGTCATGCAGCAGCCGATATCAACTGGGACAAACAATATCTGATTGAGGTTGTGACCGATACTTATTTTAAAGCGCAGGATGCCTGGGCGAAACATGATAACCGTTGTCTGCGTGATTGCATGACGGAGCGGCTGCAGGAAGAATGGCAGGATTCATACCGCGATATGGACAATCAGCATGAGCACAACATTCTCAAAGATATCAGGCTGCTAAAGTGCGAAATTATCAAGGTGTCCAATCCGAAATACGGTATTAGCGCTTTTACTGCGTACATCCTCGGCGAGATGATTGACTACACCGTTGACACAGAGACGAACGAAGTTGTCGACGGCAACAAATCCGCACCGACGCGGTTTGAAGAAGAGTGGCGCTTCATCCGCCACTCAGACGGTTGGCTGTTGGACCGGATTACGCACTCCCGGAATTTGAAACGAGCAATTGATTGTAATCAGTGAACTATTGACTAAACAAGGAGTTAATTTATGCAACACTTCGGTATGCCAACATTAATCGAGTTAAAAACCCTGCAACAGCAGGTGGCTTTATGCAAGCAGCTTGGGCTGAGTTTTGTTGAACTGAACATGAATCTGCCGGATTATTCGGTTGCCAACCTTGCGAAAATTGACTATCGTAATTTTGCTGAGCAGGGGGTGCGGTTTAATATCCATGCGCCGGAAGAACTTGATCTGGCATCGTTTCACGATGACATTCGTAATGGCTTCGTCAATTTGCTAAATAATACTTTGAACGCTGTTCCGACCGGGATGATTGATATTTTGAATATTCATTTGAATAATGGGGTTCATTTTAAGTTGCCGGACAAGAAAGTATGGCTGTACGATGAATATTGCGATGATTTTATTCGTAACTTGCAGCAATCGCTGGAAATCATTCTGCCGGTTGCCCGTGAAAAACGGGCGAAAATCTGCGTTGAAAACACCGGGAATTTTTCTATGCCGCACATTCGCAAAGCGTTGGAATTATTGCTGGAATACGACAATGTATTTTTGACTTGGGATGTCGGACATGATCATGCGGCTGGTTATTCTGATAGCGCAGTGTTTGAAAAGTATTCTGACAAAATCACTCATTTCCATTTGCACGATGCTATCGGCGAAAAATGCCATTTGGAATTTTTCGAGGGCGAGATTGATTTACGAAAATTTCTAGCGTTAAGTTCGGAATTGAATTGCAGCGTAGTAATTGAAACAAAATCAGTGCAGGCGTTGGTGAATTCAGTGGCGAAATTGGGCAAATAGCCGACGAGGAAATGAAAACTATCATGGAGAGAAAAATGTATTGTATAAAATGCGGTGCGGGTATCGACGATAATCCAACGTGTTGTATGAAATGCGGTAATGACCTGACTGCCAGCAGCGATTTTAGCATAATGGCAGAAAACAACGGCGTTGATATATTGGTCAAGGAACATCGCAGGAGTTCATTTTTGGCGTTGGCGTTTGTACTGATGCCAATGCTTATGGTTGTGTTAGCAATCGGAGCCAAGAACGAGTATTTGAACGTATTATTGCTGTTCATCATGCTTGGCTTATGTATTTACTCCCTGTTCAAGAACAGGAAGCAGGTATTCTTGTTGTTTTGTCGAGACTGCGTTGAAGATGATTTTGCAAGACATAGTGTACAAACCAGTGAAAAACAATTACGCTTAGCTGGTCAGCTAGCTAAAGGCGCAAATTTCTTCAAGATATTTGTATATTTTTGCGTTTTAGCGATCTTTATGTTGCTAGTTTGTATCGGACAAGGGCAGTTTGTTCTTTCAGCATCGGTGTGCCTTCTGGTTTGTTATTACGTTATTGAGATAATTCAAACAAAAGACACCTCGGATCAGACGGCATTGTTCTGCGTGCGTTGCGGTAAATCTGTAGATTTTTCGGAAACCAGCATCATGGGATCTGAGTACAAAGTGCGCATTAGAGCTGTAAAAAATTCCTTCCAAATATTGGCCATCATGCACTGGGGGATAGCCGGATATGCAATTATTAGCATGGGAGCATATCTCGGCGGGTTATTAGTCTCCGTTGGTGTTGCTTTAATTGGATTTGGGATATTCCGGGGTAATCGAATTTGCGTATTGATCTCCTCGTTAATGTATATTTTGCTACTTGCAGCGTTAGTTGCCGTCAGCAAATGGACAGTCTTGATTGGTTCAAGTGTCTTGATAATTGCTTCGGCTTTTCTGTATTATCGGTCTATTATTGCAGCATGGGAATATCATAGACTGTTGAAAGAGGGCGTGAAAGCTGTCGAAATTGGCGTGAGTGAAATCGAACCCCGGCAGAGTAAACATTGCATTGAAACATTGGAAATGCTAGATTCACAGGTGGTGTTGCAAACAAAGCGTAGTGCTGTTTGGATAAACAAAGACAATTTGGAAATTCGAAAAAATGGGATGCTTGCGGCAAAATCGCATTTTAAAGGATTGGTTTCAATTTTCATCTTGCAATCAGTGTTTGTTTTTTTGCCGGTGATTTATCTTTTGTTTTTTTCATCAACATTTCGCGACAAATTGCCTTATGGTTGGTTGTTTCCGCTATTTTTAATTTCGCTCTTGTGCTCATTATTTTTTATTATAGTCAGTAGTAAGGGCTATGCCATTTTACTTAGTAAAATTGCGAAAGATAGCTTGCCAATTTATAGCGTATTATTTGTCGGAATAAAAGATTTTCGTAAATCCTTTTTGATAGTTTTTTCGACGTTTATCAAGACGGCATTTTGGACGGTATTATTCGTTGTGCCGGGAATTGTTGCGTATCTTGAATACTCTTTATCGGTTTTTATTATGAATGATTGTCCAGAAATGTCGTCCGATGATTGTATGCAAGAAAGCCGCAGGCTCGTGAAAGGGTATAAGTGGAAGCTATTCTTGTTGAATTTACGCTATGTTGCTACATCTGTTCTTGCGGCAGGTACGGCGTTTTTTATTGGCGTGATAGTAGTATTTTTGTTTTTTCAAAAAAGTCCTGTTGAGAAAATTCTGCTGAAAGTACTTTTGTATTGTTCTTTGATATTGGGACATATTTTGTATTGTTTGCTTTATTTACCGACACTTGCAGTAGTTTATGAAATGTTAAAAGTTGATAATGTTCAAACGGAAAAGCAAATGGCTTCTGTAAGAGATGTGGTTCAGGCAAAATCGACTTTAATTAAACCGAGCAAACTGGACGTTTCTTCGGAAATTGAAGGTGTTCAAGTTAATTCAGTAGATAGTTTTTTAAAAAACCGCTTAGCAATATCAAGGTCGGTTTGGATAAATCATTGCATTTTGATTATTTGTTCGGGTTTGATGTTTTTTCGGGAAACGGAGTTTGTTAATGCGTTTTTCATAGTTTCTGTTTTGTTGCTTTTGATGCTTAATGTTGGTTTGATAGAAAAAAGCAAAATTGCTGCGGTCGTGATATTTCCGGCTTATTTTTTTCTCTTTTGCGGTGCAGCGGCAGGGTTTGTGGCTTTTGGAGTAGTGACGGGATAGGTATTTATATGTGCCGGGATAATCAGTGCAGTTTTTGCCGGGAAATCGATGAATGAATATCGTAAACAATTCGCTAATTTGACGCTTGAAGAAAAGAAAGAAGAACAAAACTGGCAAAACAAGCAGTTGTTAATTCCTGCAGTTATCTATAACGTTATCCTAGTAGTAGGATATGTATTATTGGTATTCTTTAATTTACACACAGCAGGATTATTGGAGTATTTCACGCTGGTTTTGCTTATGAGCACAGCTATAGGAATCTATCAAAATAGTAAAATAGCGATCGTAGGTGCAGCGGTATTTTCCTTGTACACTTTTTATCTGGCAGTTTGGAGGCTAGGTGTTTATGACTTGGATAAATTTCTACACTTAGTGTTGTTCATTATTCCTGTAGTGGTCTATTGTGTCGCGTGGCAAGCCTGTGATCGTATGAAAAAATGAGTACGCAAGTTGATAATGGCAAAACAACAAAGAATATATGGCAAACGTCAATAATTGATTGTGTTTAAAGTATGAGACGCGAATTACCTGTGTAGCCGATTTTTGATAGAGGACTTAGTAATTATGTATTTTCTTCAAGGTCTTTTACTCGGCATCGCCTATGTTGTGCCGATTGGTCTACAGAATATTTATGTGATTAACGCGGCGCTGCGGGGTGGTTGGCGTTGCCATATCATTACCATACTAATCGTTTCGTTTATGGACATTTCGCTTGCGACGGCTTGTTTTCTTGGGTTAGGCGCGTTGATTGATCGGTTTTCCTGGCTGAAATCATTGATTTTGTTTGCCGGATTTATAATGTTGCTGATTATCGGTATCAAGCTGATTCGTACAGCAGTCGTTATAAAAACTGATGCCGGTACCAAAAACTATTCCTTCTGGAGTGTCTGTCGTGACTTGTTCGTCGTAACCTGGCTCAATCCGCACGCACTGATCGATGGCTCGATTCTTTTCGGGACGGTTAACGCTGGATTGCCCGAAGCGGCGAAGAATGTTTTCTTCCTCGGGATGTGCAGCGCCTCGCTGTTGTGGTTTGCGGGGTTGACTATTGCGGTCGCGCTACTGCGGCATCTGATATCTGCGCGAATTTTTGGTGTCATTAACAAAATCTGTGGCGCGGTGATAATCGTTTTTGCTTTGAAATTTCTCTGGGAATGCATCCAACTGCTGTGGCAATAGTGGAAAAGCTGCAACTGTGGGTATATAATTTGAGTAACGCAGGTGAAAAAATCGCGAACGGGGGAACGTCATGAAAAAGTGGCTTTGCATAACTGTGCTCGTGCTATTTGTTACAAGCGTGTGCTACGCGAAACCCGGACCGGTCACCCCGGCGCAGGTTGCTGTTTGGAATCAGCAATTGACGACGCTGGATCAACAATATAAGAACGGGACGATTGTTTACGCCGATATGCTAGCTGCCAAGAAAGCGGTGCTGGTTGCGGCTGGTTTTACTTTCAACGGCACCGATAGTGCTTTTAGTGACTTTTCTTCGTTTGTGGATACGAAAATTCAAATTATGGAAACCTCTAATTCGATGAAAGTATTCCGTCGGTCAGTAAATAATGAGGCAGCGAAGCAGTACGGATTGGGGCACTGGTATGGCGGGAAATATGAATCGCTATACGACCAGCGTATGGATATGGCGGTTCTGGAACAATGGAATAATCCGATGACGGGAATGTACTGGATAGAAATTCCAGCAGGACAATTGATAATTACCGGATCCGGCGCAGCGTTCACCGAGCCGGACGGAACGGTGCGTCCGGGCGGACCGGCGCAGTATTGGTTACTTAACGATAGCAAGGAAATAAACGGTTGGCTGGTCTATGCGCTGTACTCGCCGGCGTATTTGGAGAGTTATGCATCAGCGCTTAACGCCGCACAACTGTTGAGTGACGATGTTGAAGTGGTTGTGCGCGGACATGTTGATTCGGTACGCCGCAATGGTGTGACCGCCGATGGCATCTGGGCATCTTTATATGGCAGCCAGTCGTCCTACACGGACAACGCCACGAACAACGAGATGATAGTCAGCAATGTTATTAAAATCGGCACCAACTATTATATTCAAAAGAGTACTTATAACGGCAACTTCAACTATAACAGCAACGATTATGGTGTAACTGTCGGTTGGGATGCCAAGCTTGCCGGCAAAGACGATAAACGCAGTTCGGTATTTAGCGGCGTGTTTTTTAATTACGGCAATATCAATCAGACTGACAGCAGCGGTACTATCAACAACGTGGTAAACGACTGGCGCGGTGGCGCTTATCTGGCTTGGCAGGCGCCGTTGAAGCGGGTGGTATCGCCGTATCTGTCAGCCGAACTGGCATTTGGACGAAATTCTTTTTCCAATACCGTTAACAGCTGGAGTGGTGGTAGCGCGCAGAATTTCACGGTGAATTATTCCGGTAACCATTTTGTCGCCGGAATTCAGGGCGGACTGGATTGTGATTTTGGCAACGGCTGGCTACTGCAGCCGCAGCTGTTTGCCGGGATGGATAATTATTATATCGGCGCTTTTGGAGATGGGCTTGGTGCAACGGTAAACACCACGACCTGGAACACCGGTCTGGCTGGTGCCGGGCTCAAATTGCAGAAAGATTTCTATCGAAATGACAGTAAACTCGTAAGTATCTGGCTGGATACCAGTGCTGCCAGCCGGTTGGGCAATGCTGCAACAATCAGTGTAACTGACGAAACTGCAAGCGCGGCGCTCGGACAGTATATTTATACTGCCGGTGGTGGCGGCAAGCTGATTCTGGCGGACGGGTTTTCAGTGCAGGTGGATTATCTAAACACCGGCGGCGCATATTCGGCGAATAGTCTCGGTATTCAGCTCGGCAAGAGTTTTTAAACAAAAACATCCCCGCTCGCCGCATTTTGCACCGGTCGGGGATGTTCCAATTCTATCGACCACTCGACTACTCGACTACTCGACAACTCGATAACTTTATAACTTGATAACTCGACAACTTGACAACTTGATAACTTGATAACTTGTCAAGCGTTACTTGCGTGTCTTTTTCCACTCGTCGATTTGTTTTTGCATCTCGGCAAGTACTTTATCCATACCGGCATCACGGGCTTTTGCCATATAGTTTTTGATGCCTTCTTCGGGATCAATGGCGCCGGTATAGAGCGGTGAAGTGAATTCATGAGCGTTGTTGACGATGGCGGCGATTTCAGTTTTTACCGGAGTGGGGTTGAAATAAAATCCCAACAATGGAGATTTTATGCTGTTGGCATTCACGGCTTTAACCTTGATGCTGTAGTCGCCCTCGTAAGTTTTCTTGCCGGTTTTGCTGTCCAGTGTGCCGTAGAGAATTAAGCAGTTGCCAAATGCGCCTTGGTTAGTGGTGTACTTTGTTGAACGTGGCAACAAATCAATGGTGTCGGCATCGATTTTCTTATAATGCACGTTTTCAATGCCAAAGCCGACCAGATTGCGGAGATATTTATCGGAGTTTAGCAGGTTCAAAAACATCATCGCCCGCTCCGGATGCTGGCTGGTCGCGGAAATTCCGATCATTGATACTGACAACGAGCGGGTGTTGATAATCGGTTTCGGGAAACAGGGTTGAAGCTCGAGTGGCGCTTTGCGCTGTTTTTCCAGCCAATCAACATTGTTTGGCAAAAGTTCTATGGCGGTATGAATATCTTCGGCAAACATAACGGCAGATTTACCGGTAGAAAAATCATTTATCGCTGTTGCCCAATCGATTGTGAACGCATCTGGGCGGATGTAGCCTTTTTGGTAAAATCTTCGATAGGTTTTCAACTCGTTAATAAATTCCGGACTTTCAAATTGATTAATTACCTTGCAAGTCGGGTCATCCATTCTAACTGCGCCGGGGTATTTGGAGTCGATGATAAAATCGTATTCCGGCATGACAAAGCCGTTGTTCTTGTCGATACTGAAGCCATAAATGTGGTCAGGCTTTATCTTGGCAAATACCGGCTCCCAATCCTCAGTTTTTAGTATTTTTGTAATATCGATGTTATATTTGCTGGCAATGTTTTTGTTGAGCGCGTAGTTCATGATGGTGCCTTGCTCTTTATTGGTCGGAATGGCGTAATTAATGCCGTTAATGCGAGTGTATTCAAGATATACCGGGTCGATGGCAGCTTTCATTTCTTTGCCATATTGGTCAATTAAATCGTTCAGCGGCAATAGTTTTCCAGCAGCGACGTTTTGGGTAAAGTCGTTTATCCAAGTGCTGGTGAACATAAAATCAAACGGTTCGCCGGCCGTGGTGATGGTTTTGATTTTCGGGTCGTAGTCGCCCCATTCAATATAGCGAAATTCAATCGTGGCGTTGATTTTACCTTTAAGGTATTTGTTGACTTCCTCGGTTACGAGCGCATTATCTTCCGGAGTGGTGCCAAGCGTGTACCAGATGAGGTGGACTTCATCTTTCAAATCATCCTTCTTGACGCTGGTTCCGCAGCCGGACAGCAATGTCGTAGCGAGCGCCAAAATCAAGAGTAGCGCAATAAGCTTTTTCATATTCTCTCTCCCAAAATAAGATAAGCAATATATTCGGCAAATATTTTCAATTTCCTGCAAAACTAATAAAAAAAAGCGCAGAATAATTCTGCGCGACGTAAACTCAAAACTCAGGACTCTGAACTCTGAACTCTGAACTCTGAACTCAGAACTCTTGACTCAGGACTCTGAACTCGACTTTTCGTCCTTAACCAAATTATATATCAACGGCAGCATCAATTCGTGACAACCGATGAAATAATAGCCTTTGCCATTAGGAATTGTCGGACGATGGACGATATTTTCAAACGGCCGGTAGTGGCGGATCATGTCGAAAACCGCGGTATTAAACCCGAACGCGTCATGACCGAGATTGCGGACGACGGTCAGCGCTTTGAGGAAGACTTCCGGTAAAATTACCGCCGAGCCAAAACTGATTACCAAAGAATCTTTAGTGAGTTTTGCCACTGAATTGGTAAATATTTTGAAATCAATTTCGGCTTTTTTTCCGGCGGACGCGCCGTTGAAATTCGGGTGCTGTTGAATGATTTCGGTGCCGATTGCCGAGTGGACGCTGAGGGGAATATTTTCTTTAACACAGTTTGCCACAACGCTCAGATGAATATTGGCGGGGTTTAGTCGCAGTAACTTCTCGCCGATCGCTTCGCCGTAGCCGAGGTCATCATCAGCGTGCTGGTTTAGTTCATCGTTAATAAAAGCGGCAGTTTCCCGGCACATTCCAAACGAGCCGTCTTGCAGTGCGACGGCGACATCTTCGCTGGTCTGACCCCACATGGCGATTTCAACATCGTGAATCGCGCCGGCGCCATTTAGCGCCAAATGCGAGATTAATTTCTTTTGCATCAGGTCGATAATCAGCGGCGACAACCCGCTCTTGAGGACGTGCGCCCCCATCATCCAGATTATCGGTTTTTTATTGGTGATGGCGTTTTTGTAAATCGCGACGAATTCTTTGAACTGTTTACCAAATAAAATATCCGGTAGACTGTCCAGGAACGCTGTCATTGAATTGTCTGCAGGTATGCAAGCAAAATTATCAATATCCACTTTGCTTTGACGGTCGGCAATGCTACAGGATTTGATATTGCTAAAATCGAATTGTTGATATTTTGACATGGTTGCACCTCGGTTTTTTATTCATTGTAAGAGATGAGCGATATTTAGTCAACTGCGGTAGTTTTATAAGTTTTTTTGTATTGCGCAAAAATTCCGCTTGAGTTAATATGAAATAGATTTTAGAAGGTTAACCGTTCGCGAGAAAATATTTGCCGACAAGAAGGAGTTTTGGAAAACTTGTCGAATAAAAGAAGGTAATCATTATACTTTTTTCAGAAAGGAGGCAATTTATGAAGAAAACAAAAGAGAAAGACAAATGGCCAGTATCACAAGAAGATGTGCATCTGTTTAATCAAGGTACAAACTATCGTGCATATAATTTGTTTGGCGCGCATCTCAAACGCGAAAACGATGTTGATGGTGTTCGCTTTACTGTGTGGGCGCCTAATGCCGATAAAGTTTATTTAATCGGGATGTGGAACCAGTGGTTGGGCACTCCAGATTGCGAGATGAAGCGTTTGGGGCACTCCGGAGTATGGACTATTTTCAAGCCGGAATTAGCGATTGATACAACGTACAAATATGAAATCCATTCCAAAACTGGTGTAGTATTAAAAAAAGCCGATCCATATGCTTTTTTTGCCGAACTACGCCCGGATACTGCATCGAAAGTCGCAAATATTGAGGGCTACGAGTGGAGTGATACCCAGTGGTACGCCGACCAAAAAGCGTTGCGCGGTAAAACTCGTCCGATAAATATTTACGAAGTACATATGGGATCTTGGAAACGTCATGATGACGGACAGGGACTGATGTTGAGTTATCGCGAGCTGGCGGATGATATGGTGCCATATGTCAAAAAGATGGGCTATACCCATATCGAAGTCATGCCGATAAACGAGCATCCGCTGGACGCGTCCTGGGGCTACCAAGCCACTGGCTATTACGCGGCATCGGCACGTTTCGGACATCCGAAAGACTTCATGTATTTTGTGGATCAGTGTCACCAAAACGGTATCGGGGTGCTGATGGATTGGGTGCCGGGACATTATTGCCGGGATGCACACGGGCTGTATTATTTTGACGGAACGCCTACATATGAGTGGTCGGTGCCATGGCGTGCCGATAATAATGAATGGGGTACTGCCAATTTTGATCACGGCAAACCAGAAGTACAGTGTTTCTTGATTTCCAATGCGATTTTCTGGATGGAAAAATTCCATGTCGATGGCTTGCGCGTTGATGCAGTGGCTAATATGCTGTATTTGAGCTTCAACAAAAAAGAAGGCGAGTGGGAGCCCAATATTTATGGTGGCAAGGAAAACATTGAGTCTGTAGCATTTTTGCGCAAAATGAACGAGGTACTGCACAAGGAGTTTCCGGACATTTTGACAATGGCGGAAGAATCTACCGAGTGGCCGCAAGTCACCCGTCCGACTTATATCGGCGGATTGGGGTTTGACTACAAGTGGAATATGGGTTGGATGAACGACACTTTGAAATATATCAAAATGGATCCGATCTATCGCCGCTGGCATCATAATCTATTGACCTTTTCAATGATGTATGCTTTTTCCGAGAATTTCGTTTTACCGCTGTCGCATGATGAAGTTGTCCATGGTAAATATTCGCTGGTGGATAAACAAAACGGCGATTATTGGCGTAAATTTGCCGGCTTGCGGTCGATGTTCGGCTATATGATGACGTTGCCTGGCAAAAAGCTATTGTTCATGGGCGGCGAGTTCGGACAGTTCGTGGAATGGCGCTTTGCCGAAGGTCTGGAATGGAAATTGTGTCTATACGATAAGCATCGTCAATTACAGGATTATGTGCGTGAACTCAATCATATTTATCTTGAACATAAATGTTTATGGGAAATTGAACAAAGCTGGGATGGATTTTCGTGGGTGGATGCCAATGATGCCGAAGGCAGTACGCTCAGTTATCTGCGACTAGGAAAAGACGATAGCGACTTTTTGGTAGTGATAACCAATTTCACTCCGGTAGTGCGCGAAGGCTACAAGCTTGATGTGCCGGGGCCGGGCGAATACGAAGAACTTATCAACTCGGATTGGGAGAAGTTTGGCGGTTCGGATATAAAAAACTCTCAAAAAATCGAAACCGAGAAACACGATTTCAATGCTGACGCATTCCAAATAAAAATCACCGTGCCGCCGTTGGCAACAGTTATTTTCAAACCGAAAAACATCAAACGAGTCAAACCGGAAAAATTAATTGTGGCGAAACCGCAGGTTGCCGAAGTCAAAAAAGCCAAGGATCTGGTCGATGCCAAGCAAATAAGCGAATTACCGTAAAGAATAATTATTTCCAAAAATTCAGGAGGGTTTTATGCGTAAAGAATGGTTAGGAATGATCTTAGCAGGTGGTCAAGGCGCGCGGTTGAAGCTGCTGACCAAAAAAATTGCCAAGCCGGCAGTCGGCTTCGGCGGTCGGTATCGCATTATCGATTTTCCATTATCCAACTGCCAAAATTCCGGTATGGATACAGTCGGCGTGCTCACTCAGTACAAACCGTTTGCGCTGCATAGTTATATCGGTACCGGCACGGCCTGGGATCTCGACCGCACTTATGGCGGCGTGTACACTTTGCCACCGTATGCTGACGAAAAAGGCGGCGAATGGTACAAAGGCACTGCTGACGCAATCTATCAAAACATCGAGTTTCTGGACATCCAGGACCCGGAATATGTATTGATTTTGTCCGGCGACCATATTTACAAAATGGACTATAGCGAAATGCTAGCAGCCCATAAAGAAAAAAATGCCGATTGCACGATAGCAGTTTTTGAAGTGCCGTGGGCTGAAGCTTCCCGTTTCGGAATTATGGCGACTGACGAAACTGGCGCAATCGTTGAATTTGCCGAGAAGCCAAAAGAGCCGAAAAGCAACTTGGCTTCGATGGGTGTGTACATTTTCTCTTACGCCAAATTGCGCGAGTATCTTATCGCCGATGCACCTCTGGATACCGACCATGATTTTGGCAAAAATATCCTGCCGAATATGTTAGCCGATGCTCAACGGATGTTCGCGTTCCGGTTCCAAGGCTATTGGAAAGACGTAGGAACTGTGGACAGCTTATGGGAAGCAAACATGGACTTGTTAGAAGATATTCCGGCGTTTGATCTTTATGACCCGAAATGGCGCATCTTTTCCGTATCGCCGGTACGTCCGCCGCATTATGTCGGTGTGACTGGCGAAGTACACCGTTCGATGGTCGGCGAAGGTTGCCGGATTTACGGCAAGGTCGATCATTCGATCTTGTTTAGTGACGTTGTAATCGAAGAAGGCGCGGTCGTAAAAGATTCAGTGCTATACGCTGGAACAATTGTCCGTAAAGGCGCTTATGTCGAAAAAGCAATCGTTGCCGAAAATACCGAGTTGGGCGAGTTTTGTATCATCGGGCGCGATGCAGCCGAAGGTCCGTTTGGCGATAACGGCGGAGTAGTGCTTATTGGTGAAGATACAAAAATTCCGGCGGGAACGAGAATTCGTAAAGATGCCACCGTTGGCAAGGATAATGTTTAGATTAAATAATCGGAGGGGTGATTCACGAATCGCCCGAATTGTTAATGATAAGGAGTATATAAACATATGAAAAACGTAATGGCGATTCTCAACTTAAATGAGAACGAAGAA
This sequence comes from Bacillota bacterium, assembly GCA_037129925.1. GTDB lineage: Bacteria > Bacillota > Negativicutes > JBAXTZ01 > JBAXTZ01 > JBAXTZ01. The sequence goes on along the minus strand of JBAXTZ010000015.1, from coordinate 6,226 downwards.
AATTTATACGAATTGACTAAACATCGTCCGGTTTCCGCAATTCCGTTTGGCGGCCGCTATCGGCTGATCGATTTCGCGTTGTCTAACTTGGTCAATTCGGGAATAATTAACGTGGGAATTTTGATGCCGGAGAAATTCGGTCCGCTGATTGATCATATTCGCTCAGGGAAAGAGTGGGATCTTGACCGTCAGCAAGATGGTTTGTTTATTTTGCCGGCGGCTGATGGTAACGCAAAACGCCGTGGTCAGCTGTCTAAGGATTTGGAAAATTTCCATGCCAATATTAACTATTTGCGTAATTGCCGCCATGAATATATTGTGATTTCACCGGCTGGCACTGTTTGCAATATCAATTACAAAAAAGCGTTTATGTATCATTTGGAAAAAGATGCTGAAATTACTGTGATATACAAAAACGTTGGCAATGACTATCCGTTAGAGGGCGCCCTGACAATGGCAGTTGATGAGCGCGGTCGGGTAACTGACATGGCTTACAACGCCCGCGAAACTCATAATGATTGTCTGGCAATGGAAATGTATATCATGAAACGCACCGTGTTGATTGAAATAATCGACAACTGTATCGCCAGGGGCCAAAACAATTTGGCGATGGACGGAATTTTGCGTAACCTTGACACTTACCGCGTATATGGCTATGAGCATGAAGGCTATATCGGCCGCGTTGACTCAGTCTATAGCTATTACAAACACAACATGGACATCTTGAACCCCGAAGTTCGCAATGACTTGTATTTTTCGAACGGCTTGATATACACTAAAACCCGTTCCGAAGCTCCGGCGAAATATTCGTCGAGCGCCAAAGTTATTAACTCGGTTATCGCTAATGGTTGCCATATCGAAGGAACAGTTGAAAACAGCGTATTGTTCCGTGGCGTTCACGTTGCCCGCGGCGCGGTGGTGCGCAACAGTATTTTGATGCAAAAAGTTCGCGTCGAAGAAAATGCTTATATTGATCGCGTAATCTTTGATAAAAACGTGCAAATAACCAGCGGTCGAAGCATGAAGGGTGAAACCACCATGCCGATCGTCATCGAGAAAAACTACATAATCTGAAATTAGAAGTAGGAAGTAAGATGTAAGAAGTAAGATGTTGGGAGAGTTCCACGTCATGCCTTTTACATCCTACCTCCTACTTCCTACTTCTTACCTCAAGAAAGAAAGGATAATATATGAAAAAAGTACTATTAGCCGGAGCAGAATGTGTGCCATTTGTCAAAACCGGCGGATTGGCAGATGTCATTGGCGCCCTTCCAAAAGAACTGATTAAGCAAGGCGTTGATGTTCGGGTAGTTATTCCGAAATACTCGAAAATTCCCGAAAAGTATCGTAACGCAATGGTTTGGAAGAAAAACATTGGTATTCCGCTTGGTCATGAAGTGAAATATTGCGGTATTGAGCAATACGAATACGAGGGCGTGACCTTTTATTTTCTGGACAATATGGAGTATTTCGATCGTCCGGATTTGTATGGTTATGCTGATGATTACGAACGGTTTGCGTTTTTCAGCCGGGCGATTTTGGAATTTTTACCGCATGTCGATTTTCAACCGGATCTCATTCATTGTAACGACTGGCAGACCGGCATGGTTCCGCCATTGTTACACGCTCATTACAAACGCTATCCGTTCTATGCCAATATTCGTACTTTATACACTGTGCATAACATGAAGTACCAAGGTATTTGCGCGCCAACAGTGGCAACCCATCTGCTCCATTTTGGCAATGAATGGTTAGCCGCTGACAAGCTTGAGTTCCATGGCAATGCCAGCTTCATGAAGGGCGGGCTTACTTACGCGGATATAATCAGCACCGTCAGCAACAGCTACGCTTACGAAATTCAGGAAGCCCAATATGGCGAAAAACTTGAGGGCTTGTTGCGGGCGCGCAGCAATGATTTGTTTGGTATCGTCAATGGTATCGACTATGATTTGTACAACCCTAAAACCGATAAAATGATCGCGGTCAATTATGACGTAACCACGCTGGAGAAAAAAGTCGGGAACAAGCTGGCGCTCCAGGAACGACTGGGACTGCCAGTCAATAAGGATATTCCAGTTATTGGCATGGTAAGCCGCTTGATTGCTGCCAAAGGGTTTGGGTTAGTTGAGCAAGTGCTGTGGGAAATGATGGAGTATGATAATGTCCAGCTAGTAATTCTTGGCACCGGCGATCCGAAATTTGAAGAATTATTCCGCAACGCCCAAAACATGTATCCGCACAAATTGTCGGTTCACATGTATTTTGACGCGAAACTGGCCCAGCAAATATACGCCGGTTGCGATTTGTTCTTGATGCCGTCGTTGTACGAGCCGTGCGGATTGAGCCAGATTATGGCCATGCGCTATGGTACAGTGCCAATCGTGCGCGAAACTGGCGGACTGCGTGACACTGTTCGCGCTTATAATGAAAAAAATGGCGAAGGCAACGGTTTCTCGTTTGCATTTGTAAATGCTCACGATATGTTATATACTATCAGGCGCGCTGTGAGCTTCTTCCATAATCCGGCTCATTGGGAACAGATTCAAAAAAATGCAATGAACAGCGATTTTTCCTGGAAACATTCCGCGAAAGAGTACGTTGAGTTGTACGATTGGACCTGCGCGTAAAACAATTTTGTCACGAAATATAGGAGAAAAAATTCGAAATGATTGCAGATTTTAACAACAGCGTTGATCCAAAACTAAAGTCCGGCCAACTCAAGGAGCGAATCGTTGAATATTTGCGTGGTGTATACGGCGTAAATGTCGAAAATGCGTCGCGTTTGCAAAAGTTCAAAGCAGTAGCAACTTGTGTTCGTCGGGACATTATGGAGTTGTGGGCAAATTCCAAAGATGAAATAATGGATCGCGGCGGAAAACGCGTTTACTATTTATCAATGGAATTCTTACCCGGGCGGTTGCTCGGCAATAACGTAATGAATCTTGGGTTGATGGCTGAATATTGTGAAGCTTGTCGCGAATTGGGTATCGATTTTGAAGACGTCCGCGAAGCTGAAGCTGACCCCGGACTTGGAAATGGCGGTTTGGGACGACTAGCAGCTTGTTTTCTGGATTCGATTGCCACGCTTGGTTATGTTGGACACGGACACGGTATTCTCTATGAATACGGTTTGTTCAAACAGCGGATTGTCGACGGCTATCAGGTAGAACATCCGGACAGTTGGTTGCGTAACGGTTTCGTTTGGGAAGTAGCCAAACCGGAGGAATCAGAAAACATTCGCTATGGCGGTAATGCCGAACGTATCGACACTGAAAACGGGCCGGCGTTCCGGCACTATGACTATAATTTTGTGCGTGCGGTGCCGCACGATGTGCCGATTGTCGGCTACAAGTCATCGGTGGTAAATACCCTGCGGTTGTGGAGCGCGGATATTTCCGATGATGACGAAATCGATATGGCTTCCTTCAACAAGGGCGACTATATGACCGCTATTGCTGAAAAAGAATTAGCGGAAGTAATCTCGCGGGTGCTGTATCCTGCAGATGAACACGAGCTCGGTAAAATGCTGCGGCTAAAACAACAGTATTTCTTCGTTTCAGCGGCATTGCAAAACATGATTCGCAAATACAAGACTACCGAGATGTCGTTGTATGAGTTCCATGAACACACCTGCATTCACATGAACGACACCCATCCGACGCTGGCTGTGCCGGAATTGATGCGGTTGTTCATGGAAGAGGGAATGACTTGGGATGAGGCTTGGACGGTTTCCACTAAGACATTTGCTTATACTAATCATACAGTTATGAGCGAAGCGCTGGAAAAATGGCCGGTAAAGTTGTTTGAAAAGCTGTTGCCATGCATTTATCTGATTATTTGCGAAATAAACGAGCGGTTTTGCAATGAAATCTGGGAGCAGTACCCTGGCGATTATGAGCGGTTGTCAACGATGTCAATTATCAGCAACGAACAGATAAAAATGGCAAATATGGCGATTGTCGCTGCCTTCTCGGTCAACGGTGTTTCCGGGTTGCACGCCGACATCTTAAAGGCGATTACTTTCAAAGACTTCAACGATTTTTATCCGAACAAAATTATCGGCATAACCAACGGTGTAACTCATCGCCGGTTTCTGGCCAAAGCCAATCCGGAATTAGCTACGATGCTGACCGAGTGCATTGGTTCGGATAAGTGGTTAACCGATGCGACCGAGCTGAAAAAAATGGAGCGCTATGCCGATGACACCGAAGTTCAAGGGCGGTTGGCAGGTATCCGCTATCAAAACAAAAAGAAGATGGCCGATTACATTCTCTGGCATAATGGTATTGTCGTTGATCCGGATTCGATTTTTGATGTCCAGATTAAGCGGTTACATGAATATAAGCGGCAATTACTGAACGCTATGCATATTATGTATCTATATAACCACTTGCGCGACAATCCGAATTTGCCTATTTACCCGCGCACGTTTATTTTTGGTGCAAAAGCGGCGCCTTCCTATTATGCAGCCAAGAAAATCATTAAATTAATCAATACATTGGCAACCAAAATCAACAATGACAAGTCGATAAAAGACAAACTCAAAGTGGTATTTTTGGAAAATTACCGGGTGTCGCTGGCGGAAAAAATCATCCCGGCAACAGACTTGTCTGAACAAATTTCCACTGCCGGTAAAGAGGCAAGCGGAACCGGTAACATGAAGTTTATGCTAAACGGCGCGCTTACTATTGGAACACTGGATGGCGCTAACGTTGAAATGCACGACTGCGTCGGCGAGGAAAACATTTACATCTTCGGATTGCGCGCCAACGAGGTCGAAGCCTATGACCGGAATCGCTCGGCGTACCGCCCAAAAGAGATAGTTGCCGGAAATCCGCCGCTAAAACGGTTGATGGAACAAATGTGGCGTGGCGCGCATTTGGAAGGCGAGGCGGAAAATCTGTTCCAAGACTTGTACTACAGTCTGTTAAAAGCCCCGAATGCCGATCCGTACTATCATTTTGCTGATTTCGATCCATATGTCAAAGCGCAGGCGCAAGTTTCCCGTGATTACGTAAACAAGAAGTTGTGGTGGCGTAAAGCAATCTTAAACATCGCCAATGCCGGCTGGTTCTCAAGTGATCGTACAATCGAAGAATATAACAGCAAAATCTGGAAATTACCGAAACATAATTTTTAGGAGGAAAAATGGAACTAAACAAGTACATTGACCACACCGTGCTAAAACCGGAAACAACTATCGACAAAATTGAAAAACTTTGCGACGAGGCCATCGAAAACAATTTTGCAGCAGTATGCATCAATCCGTCGTTCGTAGGTATGTGTTCGTACCTGTTGAAAGACAGCGATGTGAAAGTTTGCACAGTTATCGGCTTCCCGTTGGGCATGAATACTATTGCCACCAAAGTTTTTGAAGCGGAAAATGCAATTTTGAACGGCGCCGATGAAATCGACATGGTTATAAATATCGGCGCAGCCAAAGGCGGCGCGTGGGAATATGTTCTCGAAGACATTACTGCAGTAGCCAATGTCGTTCATAAACATGGTAAAATTCTTAAAGTTATCGTTGAAGTTTGCCTGTTGACCGAAGAAGAGCAAAATAAAGTTGCGGACATTGTATTGGAATCCGGCGCTGACTATATCAAAACTTCGACCGGTTTCTCGACCGGCGGGGCAACTTTGGCGGCGTTAAAGATTATGAATGATCATTGCGGCGGAAAAATCGGAATCAAAGCTGCCGGCGGCGTGCGTAATTTGGCTGATGCCGAAGCGTTTGTCGAAGCCGGAGCTACCCGTCTCGGAACGAGTTCCGGTGTTGCATTAGTTACTACCGGCGAGGCCAAGGCCGGACAATACTAAGGAGAAATGATGGAAATTTTTCAAAAACTGCAGGAGTATCATTACGAGCAACTGATGTTTTGTCATGACGCGACTTCAGGATTAAAAGCTATCATTTGTATCCACGATACCACGCTCGGACCGGCGTTAGGCGGTACCCGGATGTGGGATTATGAATGTGAGGAAGACGCGCTAACCGACGTTTTGCGGTTGGCACGCGGCATGACTTATAAAGCGGCAGTCGCGGGATTGAATCTCGGCGGCGGCAAAGCTGTTATTATCGGCAATTCCAAAAAAGATAAGAGCGAGTCGTTGTTCAGATCGTTTGGACGCTACGTCCAGAGTCTCGGTGGCCGGTATATCACTGCGGAAGATGTTGGCATTGGTCCTGCGGATATGGATTATGTGCGGATGGAAACCAAGCATG
>JBAXTZ010000146.1:0-1042 GCA_037129925.1 Bacillota bacterium | reverse complement strand
TCCGCCGAGTACATAATTTACATAGGATACGCTCACGCCAAAATCGCCGTTTAAGAACGCCGTCGGCATCCGGTAGCTGGCTGCTCCGGTCCAGGTGTTGACGGCGTTGTCGTTCGGCTGGTAGCCGAACTGTCCGTTGATGGCAAAGTTATCGGCATTTCCGGTCAGGTTGTTGGTAAATAATCCTAATCCGGCTTCGTACATACCGGTATATTGGCTACCGACGTTGTCGAGGCTGATGTTCCCGCCGTATTTCTTGGAGTCGTCCGGTACCACGCTGATTTTCAAATCAGCGGTACCCACTTCCTTACCGGGGGACATTTCGGCTTTGGCATTCGCCATTGCCATGTCGTTTACCAGCAACAGCGCTTTTTCCAGGCCGCTGGTGGTAATATAGTCGCCGCTTTTGACGGCATAAGCTTGGCGCAGCACCGCGGTGTCGGCAACGACCGTGCTGTTATTTAAGGTTATTGCGCCGTATTTACCGATAAGTAAGGCAAATTTCACTTTGCCGTTACTGATTTCCTGTTGCGGCATATACACAACCGCTACCGGATAATCGTGTTGCCGGTAGTAGTTGGTCATCAATTCGACCAGTTTGTTGAGTTGATCCATGCTCAGCTGCTTGTTGAGATACTGCGCCAGGACGACGTTCGGGTCGACCGCCAGCGGATCGTCGCCGCTGATGCTAAAGCTGCTTACTTTAACGGTGTCTGGCGCGTTGGCATCCGGTACCGCTAACGCGTCCAGCGCCTGCTGGATTTCAGCATCGGTCATACCGCTCAAACTGCGCATGAACGAGCCGACGCTATCCGACGGCTTGGTTGGCGGCGCAACGTAGCCGCCGGGGATTTCGTTGGTTCCGGAGGCAAACGCGAAGCTGCTCAGGCACAGGGTCAGGATTAACACGGTTGCGATGACGGCAGTGAGTTTTCTTTTCATTTAGCTCTCTCCAATTTTTCTATTGTTATTGTGCAGACAAAAAAATTCCTGTTTGCCTTAAATCTCGGAGGCGGTTGCGCTCGCGCGCCTTACTTTTTTC
>JBAXTZ010000145.1:0-1066 GCA_037129925.1 Bacillota bacterium | reverse complement strand
GCCATGTTTTCATCGGCAACAGCAAACCCAAGCTGCTCATTAGCAGCCAATAAATCACGGCTGGCAGCATCTTTTAGCTTGTCCAAAACTGCTATTCGCTGTTCTGAAACGTGTATCTTTGAATAAAGCTGTTCCACCTGACTGGAAGCGCCGGCGAACCCCACGCTACAGTACACTATTAACGAAAATGCAATCAACAAACCTGCAAATATTTTCACAGCAACCTCTCAATCGTTCACTAGCTCAACTAAATAAATTGTAGCAATCAAGCCGGACACACGTTTGGTCGCTCGGACTTAACTGATACGTTTTATTTGATTCGGTAACCATAAGAATAGCGGTCACCCCACCCGAGCGCATTGGCAAACGCCCCGCGCGCCATCATTAGTGCGTCGCTCTGAATAAAATAACCGATGCTGTTAAGCTGCAAATTGACAGAAGTATCGGAAAATCGGCTGGAAACATTTTTATAGTAGTCAAGTTTGATACTTTGCAGACATTGCTGCAAGCTCGGATAATCAAAAGCTGATAATTCATAAAGATTACCATGGTTATCTGATTGCCAAGCATACAGTTTGCCGTCCTCAATATCGCCGTAAACAAAGCCGGCTTGACCATATTTACTGGCAAGACTTCTGCCCAAACAATACAGTTCAACTTTGGACATCGGTATCCCGCGGCTATAGTCCAGGGCAGCAACAGTAAAACGCTCATCAGAAACAAGCTCACCCGCGCCGTTTTTCCATTCCGCTGTTAGCGGGAATATCTTCAAACCATAACTACTCAGTAATTTCACAAATTGCAAATATCGCTCACAATTATCAACAGCACCGTAATCCGATTGAATCGTTGGTGAGATAATCAAGAAAGCATCACTAGTCAGCAAAAAACGCTCCGTGAACTTCTCCCAATATTCAGACACCAAACGATAGCCAACGTGCCGTTGCAACCAACTGTCCGCAAAACTCACCGCCATATCTCCTCCAACTCAACAATTCATTAAAGGACCGCCCACAAAGAATCCCGCTTTTCAACCAAATCAAAACAATAATCGGTTCAAAAGTGC
>JBAXTZ010000144.1:0-1129 GCA_037129925.1 Bacillota bacterium | reverse complement strand
CTAAGCTACATGAATTATCTGAAAATAGCTACTGGCACGACTGATGAGGAAAAAAACATGAGATATAGGCAAACCTGTGTGTCTGCCTATATATGTCCAAGCAAAAGGCGGTAAACTATGCAAATAGCCGATAAACTGCGCAAGTCAATACTCCAAGCCGCGATTCAAGGCAAGCTTACCGAGCAGCTACCCAGCGACGGCGATGCCCGCGACTTGCTGGCGGAAATCAAGCGAGAGAAAGCGCGGCTGGTCGCGGAGAAGAAGATGAACGGTGGCAAGAAGGGCGCGGGAACCGCGCCCCTACCGCCGATAACGGATGACGAGTTGCCGTTTGATATACCGGAAAATTGGTGCTGGGTGAGGTTGGGGGAAGTCATAGCCGTTTCATCCGGCAAAGGACTAACTCAAAATGAAATGCACGCTGATGGACAATATCCTGTATATGGTGGAAATGGAATAAACGGAAATCATAGTGAGTGGTTTGTTCAAAAGAATACTCTTGTTGTTGGACGAGTAGGATATTACTGTGGATGCGTTCACAAAGTAAGTGATGATTGCTGGGTTACTGATAACGCTTTAGTAGTTAAAGTTACAAAAGATATTTTTCACATTAACTACTTACAACTATTGTTAGAAAATGCAGATCTGAAAAGCACTTCTGTGGCAACTGCGCAACCTGTTGTTTCAGGTGCGAGAATTTATCAGCAAATTATACCTGTTGCCCCGCTCGCCGAGCAGCGGCGTATTGTTGCCACAATCGAAGCGCTACTGCCGCGCATCGAGGCACTAGAACATGACGAAAAACAGCTAGCCGAGCTGCAGAAAACATTTCCGCAGCAGCTTAAGAACTCATTGCTCCAAGCCGCCATCCAAGGCAAGCTTACCGAGCAGCTAGCCAGTGACGGCGATGCCCGTGATTTGCTGGCAGCAATCAAGTGTGAGAAAGCGCGGTTGGTCGCGGATAAGAAGATGAACGGCGGCAAGAAGGGCGCGGGAACCGCGCTCCTACCGCCGATAACGGATGACGAGATGCCGTTTGATATTCCGGATAATTGGTGCTGGGTGCGGTTGGGTGAGGTTGCCTTACTCAACCCCAGAAATAACATTGCGAATGATATGCAAGTTTCGT
>JBAXTZ010000143.1:0-1148 GCA_037129925.1 Bacillota bacterium | reverse complement strand
TCCGAGAAACTCCTGACGATGCTGACAGTTATTATCTGCGTGGACTTTGTCTGGGGGATCTGGGTTGTCTGGAACAGGCTAAAGCTGATCTTCTTCGGGCAGCAGAATTGTTCAAAGCTAAAAACAGCGAAGTAGGCGTTTGTCAGAGTAAAAATGAGCTGGGTAATTTGCTTGCCAAGAACGGTCAATACAGTGATGCAATTGCTTTGTTTAGCGAAGTGCTCACAACCTTTAATGAATTTGATGTACTGATGGCACGTGGGTTAGCGTACTTTAAACTAGGTGAACTTGCTAAAGCCCGGGTTGATTATCTGGCAGCGATTGACATTGAACCGGAGAAAGTTGTCACTTGGTACGGCGATGCGTTGCCCGCAAAGAGTGCAGAATTGCCGATTCATTAGTGAAAACGAAAACCAAGCGATCTGTTTTAGTTACGCGCTAACCGAAGAAAAATAAATATCGAATGGAGGCACTATGAACAAAACTAATATTAAAGAAATAGCCGACAAACTAAAAGCCGCCCAATGTCCACTAATACTTACCGGCGCAGGCGCATCAACGCACTTAGGCGTTCCTGATTTTCGTTCTGAAGATACCGGATTATACATCGGCGAGAGTTCGATTATGGAATGGATGACAGAAGACTATCGCGACCGGGTGGGCGAACAGGCGTATCAACGGAAGTTTGAAGAAATAAGCCAATTAATTCTCAATAAAGCGCCGCAATATGCTAAAGTTGTAAACGATAACGAAGCTGATTCAGTACACGAAAACATCGATATTATCGCCGAAAAAACCGGCGCGGTCATTTTGACGCAAAATGTCGATATGTTACACAAGATTATCGCCAAGCGGCGAGGTAGCGCCGTGAAGGTGGTCGAAGCCCACGGCTCGGCTGACAGCCCGAAAGATATTGTGCTGTTTGGCTCGATGCTCCCTAAATCAGCTAATGATACTATCACGGCTGCCAGAAACGGTAAATACGATTACTGTCTGGTATTGGGTAGTAGCTTGCAAGTCGGTCCGGTGAATAGCGTTCCCAGGTATATAAGAAACTACGACATCATCGCCAAGGATAAATCGTCAGTTTCAGATATGTATACCAAGAATATTCACGAAAGCGAAGTTGAACCGTTTTTGGCGGAGTT
>JBAXTZ010000142.1:0-1170 GCA_037129925.1 Bacillota bacterium | reverse complement strand
AAGGCGGCGCGATTGCGTTTGGCGAGTATGTTGACAAGCGCGACAAACTGACGCACAAAACGCGTTGGGAACAGCTCGACGAAGAAATTAGTTATAAACCGACCGAGCTGGACAAAGCTGTCGTCAACCCAAGTACGATTAGGATGATCATCCGGGCGTTTCGCGATAAATTGCCGGTTATGTTCCCGCAACGTGATGAAGTGCCCAAGACGCTGATATTTGCCAAGACCGATAGTCATGCCGAAGATATTATCGCGATTGTACGCGAAGAATTTGGCGAAGGCAACGAGTTTGCAAAAAAATTACCTATGCAGCCGATGACCCGAAATCAGTGCTGGCGCAATTTCGTAATGACTACAATCCGCGAATTGCCGTGACGGTGGATATGATTGCCACCGGAACCGATGTTAAGCCGCTGGAATGTCTGCTGTTTTTGCGTGATGTGAAGAGTAAGGGCTATTTTGAGCAGATGAAAGGCCGCGGCACCCGGACGATATCACTGGATGATTTGCGAAAAGTCACTCCGTCGGCGCGCTATACCAAAGATCATTTCGTCATCGTCGACGCAGTCGGTGTTACCAGGTCATTGAAGACCGATAGCCGGCCACTGGAGCGCAAGCCGGCCGTTTCGTTGAAAGATTTATTAGGAGCAGTGGCTGTCGGCGCGCGCGACGAGGATTTATTTATGTCGCTGGCAAATCGCTTAATCCGATTGGAAAAACAGCTCAATGATTCTGAACGTGAGAAGTTTGCGCAAATAACTGCCGGGGAAACCTTGAACAGCGCCGCAAAAGGTTTGCTGGACGCTTATGACCCGGATAAGATCGCGCAAGCGGTGCGGGACAAGTACCACTATGCTGATAATTATGAGCTACCTGAGCCGATGCTACTGGAAATGCAACAGGAAATGGCTGACAAGGCAGCGGTTATTTTTACCGGCGAAGTTAATGAATATCTGGATAATGCGCGGCGGGCGCACGAACAGATTATTGACGGTGTCAATATCGATAAAGTTACATGTGCCGAATGGGATGCCGAGGCGCAGGATAAGGCGGAGCAACTGGCTGCCGGTTTTGCGGCGTATATCGCCGAACACAAAAACGAGATATTGGCGCTACAGATATTTTATAGCTATGAGCACCGCCGCCGAGAATTGACTTACAAGATGAT
>JBAXTZ010000141.1:0-1199 GCA_037129925.1 Bacillota bacterium | reverse complement strand
AACTTCATGTACGGTTTGATGAGGAGGGGCAGGCATCCCTGCTCCTTACTCTACCAGGCAAAGTTGTTCTAATGACTCCTGCCCGGCAAACGGCAAACTCGCCTGCGGCTCAGACATGCCGCTTTGCTGATCGGGCAGTTCGTCAAGAACAACTAATGCCTTGCGTAATGCGCGGTTAGGAACGCTGTAATGGCGAAAAGACATGTTTTTTTGACGGACACGCTTTTCGCGGGGGACGGTTTGGAATATTTTGCTCAGTGTTTTCAAATGTAACATATGGTACAATTAACGTTAGAAGCTGGAATAATGGTATAATACCAAATGAAGCGGAGATGTGATTTTATGAAGCAGGTAAGTGTGGACGATGTTGTCCGGGATGTACTAAGGCAGGCAAGCGGTGTTTTTGGAACAAAACTGAAAAAAGTAGTGTTGTTCGGTTCTTATGCCCGCGGTGATCATACCGATGAATCGGATATGGACATCATGTTGTTATTGCAGATGGACGACACTGATATTTCACATTATCGGCGAAAATTGGCAGAAATAGCCTGCGAAATTCAGGACAGGTATGACGTGGTGATTTCGCTTGTCGGTAAAAACCTTGACCATTTTGAATATTGGTCTGATACACTGCCATTTTATGCGAATGTTAAGAATGAAGGAATTTATTATGATACAGCAGCTTGATCAGGTGCAGGACTTGGCCGCGTACCGAATCAGCAAAGCTCGTGAGTGTTATAGCGATGCGCAAGCGGCTTTGATGGAACAAAGATATTCTACCGCTGCTAATCGGTCATACTACGCGATATTTCACGCAGTGCGGGCATTGTTGGCGTTTGGTAAATTCGACTCTAAACGGCATTCGACGATAATTGGTTATTTTCACCGGGAATACATCGCGACCGGTAAAATACCGCGTGAATATCATCTGATCTTAACAGAAGCGTTTCATATGCGGATGGAAACTGATTACAACGATTTTTTTGTGATTAGTCGAGAAGAGACTGACGAACAGGTGTCGAAGGCGCTTGTGTTTATAGAATATATTGAAGTTGTTATTGCTGGATTGCAAGTACCAGCGCAGAATAATTGATCTGATTGAATTAATCGGAAACGGACGGCCTCGCCTTTTGCGGGGTCGTTTTTATTTTGATTCGCCAAGGTTTTTGAAATTACGCAGCGCTGAATAATTTTGAATT
>JBAXTZ010000140.1:0-1232 GCA_037129925.1 Bacillota bacterium | reverse complement strand
CTGTGCTTTTTCATCGTGTTCGGCTTGCGAGAATAAATCCATTGCAATCCAATCTGGGTTGGTTTTGCCATCACAAATCACCAAAATTTCCGAAGGGCCTGCAATCATGTCGATACCAACTTGCCCGAAGACCAATTTTTTCGCGGTTGCTACATAGATATTACCCGGCCCGACAATTTTTGCCACCGCTGGAATGGATTGTGTGCCATAAGCCAACGCCGCCACCGCTTGCGCTCCGCCGATGCTGAACACTCTATCGACACCCGCCAGATAAGCCGCCGCCAATACCAGTTCATTGCTGTCACCGTTAGGCGTAGGTACAACCATAATCAATTCGCCCACACCTGCGACTTTCGCAGGAATAGCATTCATCAACACCGACGACGGATACGCTGCCTTGCCGCCTGGCACATACAACCCCACGCGATCCAACGGGGTGATTTTCTGTCCCAATACCGTGCCGTCTGCCTCGGTATATTGCCACGGTTGAATTTTTTGATGTTCGGCATACGCACGAACCCGATCAGCGGCGGTTTGTAAGGCTTGCGATTGTGCTTCGGGTAAGTTTTCCCAAGCGGTTTGCAATATTTCTTTCGATATTTCCAACTCACTCGCGTTAATCACTTCACGATTATCAAACCGATTGGTGTATTCAATCACCGCCGCATCACCGCGTTTTCTGACATCGGCAATAATATCTAATACCCGTTTATGAATATCCAAATCATCAGTTTCATTCCATGCCAGCAAATTTTTTAATTGTTGGTCAAAATCGACTGAGGTAGTGTTAAGTTTTTGAATAATTAAATTAGACATAAGATTAGATTAGGCGAGTCAGTAAAAATTAAAGAGAGTGTCAGCTTGGGTTATTACTCACCGCTTCGCCAACGTCCGCTCAAACTGCGCTAACAATTCAGCAATCGGGGCATTTTTCATTTTCATGGCGGCTTTGTTAACGACTAGGCGTGAGCTGATGTTCATGATTAAATCACGCGGTTCCATGTCGTTGGCTTTTAGGGTATTGCCTGTATCGACTAAATCCACGATGCAATCGGCTAAGCCGACTAGCGGGGCGAGTTCCATAGAGCCGTACAATTTGATTATTTCGGCTTGTATGCCCAGACTGGCAAAATAGCGTTCAGCAATTTTGACAAACTTGGTAGCCACGCGTACCCGTCCTTTAATGGGCGGTGCGTTTTTACGCGTGGCGGTCATTAGCCGACAACGGGCAA
>JBAXTZ010000014.1:0-68928 GCA_037129925.1 Bacillota bacterium | reverse complement strand
GTGCTAGCGATTGACAATACTAGCAAAAATCATATTTATCTGATTGCCTTTCGCGGAACCGATTATACCAAGCAAACACCGGCTAATCCGGTACTTACTGACGTGTTGGCGATACCGGTAAAGTTCATGAACTCCGGCACTTCAGTTCATGCCGGATTCTATTATTATGCCGAGGCAGTCGAGGCCGACCCTGCTACTAAAGCCTTCATTGTCCAATTTATCAACGACACCAACCCCGGAAAACGACTGATTGTAGGCGGAACTTCGCTGGGCGCTGCCGCTGCGCCGCTGTTTGGCGCGATGCTTTATGAAAACCGTGCAACTTATGTCGCGTCCAAGACGTTGGATATGAACCAAGTCTATGTGAACAGCACAGCAGTTCCGGCGATGGGTTATCCGGATTTTGCCGAATATTACTATACAAAAGTTGTAAACTGCCTAAACATTAACCGTCAGGATGATTATGTGCCGGTCGTACCGGAAATGGCCGGTTATGTGCATTACGGCGTGACAATCTACGCTCAGTCGCAATTGGCTAATTATCATGATGCCGATATGTGGATGGAACACTTGAACAACCCGGTTTATGTGCCGTACTTAGAAACACTGACACCGGCGTTGTCGCCAAACTGGCCAATGCCGTCCAAACTGTCCAGGAGTGTGAAATAGTATGAAAAACAAAACAATTATTACGTTGCTGCTAGTGTTGCTGTGTGTTTCTACAATCACGACAGCCGCCAGCTATGAAAAAGTATATGTTTTGCCTAATGCCGAAACGGTGGCCGGGCTTGCTACGATTTATAACGGCTACGATACGACGCCGGGCGTGCCGTCAATGTTGAATTCGCAGTACGAAGACCGGTTGTCGCGGGAAACCGTCATGACCGCGCTCACCGCGCACCAAAAAACATTATTTTATAACGCTATGGTCTATACTGCCTATGCCAATTATCTTAATTATGCCACGGTTACAGTAAGCGATCCGAATTTTAGTCAAGGATGGAGCAGTTTTGCTGCTGCCGTGGCAATGAGTAGCGCCCAAGGGATTACTACCACTGATAAAATCCCTTTGGATTATGGTAATAGTTTACTGCCCAAGAAAGTGTTAGTCGGAACTTATACCGCACCAGCGGGCATTTCGGAAAATTCAAACAATCCGATCACCAATTACGTCGTCGCCTTTCCGGACATCTCGCAAAATATGACCGCGTTGGTAGCGGTTTTAGCCGGTTCAAATCCAGCTGCTAACCCTGATTACGAAGGACTGACTCCGTTTTTTGCAAATAGTACGGTTAAAGTAAATAGCTTTGCCAACAAAAACACCAGTGTTTTTATCCAGTCCGCGAAAATGCAAGCGATAATAAAAAATCTTAAAGCCAATCCCGACAGCCAAATATCCATTAGCGGTTATTCCTATGGCGGAATGATGGCAACAGTTTTGGGAGCAGCGCTGATTAGCGGCGAATATAATGTCAATCCAAACCAAGTAACGGTAGTTGGTATCGGCGATTTGGCAGCCGGCGACGATCCGATAACCGGCGTAGGTTTTGCCAAATACTATAACAGTACCAAGAAATTAAATATGTATCGTATCTTGCGCTTCGATGACAAGTTGTCCAAAATGACCGGCTGGATTCCGTTTATGTCCTATCATTTTGGTCAAGTCTGGTTGCAAAGCCCGACCGCCCCCCAAGCCAATCCGGCAGGGCAAAACCCATATACTGTGCATTTGTTTTCTAACTACGCCGATTTCATCAACACAACTTGCGCCCCGGTTGGTCAAGCTTTGAAATATTAGTAGTTGCGGTCTTGCGATTTTCGCAAGGCCGCTTTTTCAAATAACTTTACAAAATACAGTGTTTGTGTGATTATATTAGCGTTAGTTTTGCCAACACGGAGGTGTGATGACAGGTTTAGTGCGTAAAAAAATATTTAGCGCGATAATAATAACGCTGATGTGTTATTTTGGAGGTACGGTTTATGTCGCTAGCGCTAGTACTGGCGATTCCTCCTTGCCTTATTCAGACTATAATGCCCGCTTGGCGTCGATGCGGGCAATTAGCAGCCTGGCGGAATATTATGTGGAATTTTGGAGTGAGGAAAACGGACCGGCGTGGTTGAAGCGGACGCAGATAACTGCCCAGTTTGGCGGTACGCCGCAGTTCACGCTATCAACCTTGCAACCGCTAAATGATATCGGTCATAGCTTACACGAAGTGTGGTACGCTGTGGGAAACATCTCCAGCTATAATGCTACTGCGAACGTCGGTCTGGGATACCGGCAGCTGGAAACCGATCATTCCATCCTCTATGGCGCAAACATTTTTTATGACCAGCAATTCATTGTTAATGGTGTCAATGGCTATAGCCCGTCGGGGAGCCACCAGCGGTTAGGCGCTGGGTTGGAGTGGTTTTACGGACCGCTGGAATTGACAGTGAACGGCTATTACGGTCTGTCACCGGAAATAATTGTTGGAACGAGTTATCCGAACAATATTTTTCAAAAAGCTGCCAATGGCTATGATTATAATTTGACAACCGATTTTAGTTATCTTAACGTCCCGTGGTTAAACCTTACCGCCACTGGTTACCAGTATTTTGGCAGCCAAGTGGCAAATAATTGGGGCGGCGACTTGAAAAACTACGCGGTCAACGCTACGCTCAATGTTTTGCCGCGGTTGACAGTGTCCATCGGGCGGGATTTCGGACAGAGCGGTATGACCTTGGGGTTTAATTTTAATCTTGGCACCGAACCGCGACCGTCATTGTTCAACCCGGACGAAGTCATCAACGAGAGTGCGGCGACCGATTTGAGCTATAAGATGATGCAAATGCCGCTCCGCAATAATAATATTACCGTCGAACAGTATCAGCGGCGGATGCCGAGTGCAGTTACCGTGCCGGTTCGGGATAATCTTGATACGGCGCTAACCGGAGTTGAGGTAACGCTGACATCAGCTCCGGGGGCAACCATACCTACCAGCCAAACGGCGCTATCGGACATCGCCGGCAACGCGACGTTTAACTTGCCAATAGCTCAGAGCTATGCGATAACGGTTACTCAACCGCCAGGGTATCTCGTAACTACTAATCCGGGGACTGTCAATGCTACAGCTAACAGTGAGACTACGACCCCGGTAATACTTACGCCACAAAATGTAAAACCGGCGCCACTGACCTTCACGGTCACTGATTCTGTTTCAGCGCTACCGCTGGCCGGTGTCGCGTTAAATGTTCCGGGCATATTGTTGCCCATTTTTCCGACAAACAGTAGCGGCGTATCAACGGTAAGCAACGTTCCGGACATCGCATATAATGGCGGAGTAGCGAGTGTTTCCGGTTATGCCACTACCAGCATTCCGCCAATCCCGATTGGCGTGACCCAGGTGGCGTTCACCATGGTCAGCATTCAACAGGCCACTGTCATCGGAAACATCACCGATGAATCTACAGGCTACCCGCTTCCATCCGCAACGGTTAAAATGACGATCACCGGCTCGCAGACTGGCTTTAATACGACCACCGATCCCAACGGTAATTTTACATTCAATAGCATTCCTTATGGTAATTATACGGTAGCTGTTAGCGCGACAAATTATCAGTCAACTTCACAGGCGCAAGCCGTAAATCAAAGCGCGGTTACCGTTGACCCGCCAATCTCATTAACCCCTACCCCTCAATCCCCAATCCCTACCTCCTAATCTCTAATAAATAATCCTCTGGAAGTGATGCTATGTTTGTGAACAAAAAAACCGTCAGTGTGTTGCTGAACATTCTTCTGATTGCCAATCTCGGGGTGGCGCAGGCGGCAGTGGTCAGTTTTCCGCAGACAACTGCGGCACCACCGGTGGTGGCGACCAAACCGCAAGGCACGCCCGGGCAGGGGCCGAACAATGCCACTAACACTGTGAATGCAATTGTGACCGCGCAAGCGCCACTGCTCCCTGATGATTCGGTGTGGGCGGATAACCGCAATACAGTTGCCATATTCGAAGAGGCGCTCAGCCCGGACGGGACTATGGTGCGGATACCGTTAGAGAAAAGTGAAGTTGACGGCGTAAATGCCGTTATTTCCACGATGAGCCCGCAGTTTAACGGTGTTCAAGCATTTGTTTCCTCGCAACTTGGTGTACCGATGCTAATACTCATCGGCAGCGACCCAGGCGCTGTACAAAATGCGAAGAAGCGAATATTGTTTGTACTCGGCAAGCAAAATTCGGTGCCAAAAATGTTGGTGGAGATTTCGGCTTCACTAAAAGAGTTTACGGAAAACGAGGCCGAAAACTTGGGACTACCGCTAATTCCGACTTCACTTACCCAAATTGGCGGCACGGCTACTTATACACCCGGACAAACACCGGCGCTTTCCGGCTCGATGAGCGCCACGATAAGTTATCCGGATATTTCGTTATACAATAACAGCGATGTTGGCAAAGTGTTGGTCGGCTCAAACGTTGTTACCGGTAACGGTATGCTCTGTAACATTTCCAGCACCGATAACACGCCAATTTTGATTTCACAAGGCGGCAGTATAACTACTAACAACCAAGTAATTCAAACTACCGTGCAAGTAACGCCGACGATAATTTCCTATAACCCAACTTCATTAGTCGAGAGCCTTGTTAAGCTCGACGTGAATGTTCAACTGTCCGTGCCAACCGGAACGGTTTCGATGGAAGGGACTACGGCGACGGCATTTACCCAAAAGAGCCTTACCACTATCCGCGTGCTACCGGCCAACGGAATGCCGGTAATGGCCGGTTCGTTTATCTCCGACGTTGATCAATCGTCGCGGCAGTACATCCCGATTTTGGGCAATATTCCGTTGCTGGGTTACTTCTTTTCTTATAACGCTATCAATCGCCAGCGGCAAATATCGATATTGATGCTGTCGGTGCGGCTTATCCCCGAAGAAGAACTGGTAACGCACCAGCAACCAGAACTAACACTACCGAAGTAGAGAGGTATAGCTGTGAACAAGCGCTTATTGATATTGCTAATGATTGCCACGCTCGCGTTAGTCAGTTTGGCCGAGGCCGGGACTCGTTACAACGTTCCGGTGACTGAGCTTTCGGTAACATTGACTGATGAAAATGAGGTACCCTTGGAATTTGTTTTGCTAAAGATAATGTTTCCTGATGCGCCTAATGCCGTTGCAACCGCATCCACGGATAAAAATGGTGTGGCAGTTTTTAAAAACTTAAAGTTAGCGATAAGTGGGAAATATTATTTTTTTGCCAAGCTGGCGCCATTTGTGCCGAATCAACAAGGTTTTAGTCACGGAATTGATACAATATTCATTTCCGAGTTCAAAGATATTGACGTTACCAAGAACAACGCAGTTTCGCTGAAATTTGACTCAAGAAAAAGAGTGACAGTTTGGAAGACTACGGCCACTTACTTTAATTATTTTTATATTCGTAGCGCAGCCATACCCAGCTACTTTGTCAAATTTGACGTGGATAAAGCCGCTTCACTGTTGTATGTTCATGCACCGATGAATATTATGTATCAATTAATCACCAGCGACAGTGATAATATGATTAGCGAACAGATGATTTGGTGGGATTATTACGCAGTGCCCGGACTGGTCGTCACAATATAATATTGTCAGAATCTGGTCAGCGCAGTATAATATAATCTATTCATAGCTCGACACGGTCGATATGATATATTAAACTTTTGGAGGATATTATGGTTTGGACTTGCACTATCTGTGGATTTGAGTATGATGAAAAAGTAGGCTATGCTGATGGTAGTATTGCTGCCGGCACAAAATTTGAAGCCATTCCGGCTGATTGGGTTTGCCCGTTGTGTGGCGTTGATAAAACTAACTTCGAGAAAGCCGCTTAATTTTTTATAAAAACCGCGCATCTTCGGCGTTGCTCCTGTGTTTGCTAGCTTGCGTACCCCGCGTACGCGGCGCGTCACAATACTCGTCGCGCCTTGAACCTGCACATTTTTTACAAAAAATTATCTAAATGATTAAAAACAACCTCGTGGAGTCGCGAGGTTGTTTTTTTTGGTGTGATAAACTTCTTGCGAAACATTTTTTAAATAAACAAAAAGAAGTTCGGTTAAATATTTAGCCGGTGTAAATATCTTGAAAAAAACGTCAGACTGCTTTATTATGGAAGTATCTGTAATATCTGGAGGCCAAATGAATTTATTTCGTACCAAAACGGTTACTCAGTTACTAGACTCGGCCAAAAAAACCCAGCTTACCCGCTCGCTTACAGCGTTGGACTTAATTTTGATGGGTGTTGGGGTAATTGTGGGCACCGGTATTTTTGTGTTTACCGGCATCGGCGCGGCTAAAATCGCCGGACCGGCTTTGATGCTGTCGTTTGTTTTCTCAGGAATCGCCTGCGCGTTCGCGGCCTTGGCCTATGCCGAGCTGGCTTCAATGGTGCCGGTTAGCGGTAGTGCCTATACTTATGCCTACTCGGCGCTTGGCGAAGTTGTCGCTTGGATGGTCGGTTGGAGTCTGGTCTTGGAATATACGGTCGGCGCTGCGGCAATAGCCTCCGGTTGGTCTAGTTATGTGGTGACGGTCATCGATTCGATTGGTTTTAAGTTGCCGATAGCGTTCACAGCAGTTCCAGCCGATGGTGGTTGGATAAATATACCGTCAATCTTACTGGTACTATTTCTTACCGGGGTACTGTATCGGGGAATGCGCGAAAGCGCCAAGTTTAATCGGATATTGGTAATCATCAAGTTGTGCGCGGTGTTTGTTTTTATTTTTTGCGCGGCACCTTATGTGAACACCGCCAATTGGACACCGTTCATGCCTTTTGGCTGGGCGGGTGTTTTCAAAGGCGCTTCGTTTGCCTTTTTTGCCTATATCGGTTTTGATATGGTGGCGAACAGTTCGGAGGAAACCCGCAATCCGGCTCGTGACATCCCGATTGGAATTTTAGGTTGTCTGTTTGTCGTTACGGTGTTGTATATCATCGTCACCGGCATCATGACCGGAGTGTTGCCCTATCCGGAGTTGGATACCGGCGCACCGGTGGCGCATGTGCTTGACGTGCTTGGTTTCAAATTTGGCGCTGCAGTAGTCGGCACCGGGGTGGTTTTTGGGCTGACTTCGGTGGTATTGGTGCTGTTCTACTCGCAGACCCGATTATTCTACTCGATGGGGCGTGATGGATTGCTGCCAAAAGTTTTTCATAATGTGCATCCAAAATATCATACTCCGCATATAATAACGGTTGTAACCGGCATTGTTATTTGTTGCATTACCGGTTTTGTGAAATTGGAAATTCTCGCTGAGCTAGTTAATATCGGCACCTTATTTGCCTTTATCGCGGCATCGCTAGGGGTGTTAGTATTGCGAATAACTCAGCCGGACTTGCCTCGGGCTTTTCGCTGCCCTGCGCCGTACGTTGTTGCGCCGCTTTCGGTGCTTTCCTGCGGCTTTTTGATGTTCAGCCTTGAATCGTTTACCTGGAAGTGTTTTTTGGTTTGGGCGATACTGGGGTTGGTAATATACGCGCTGTACGGCTATAAGCATAGCGATTTGAACAATTCCAGCCGCTAGCCGCCAGCCGCTGGTCAACAAAATGTAAAGGAACTACGATGAGCATTCAAGTAATTATGTATTGTTTTGTGGCGCTGGTGTCGATTATTAACCCATTGGGGAGCGCCGGGATATTTTTGGCGAATACTGCTGAAGCTACTGCCGCCGAGCGGCAAATGTTGGCGCAGAAAATTGCGGTTTACGGGTTATTATTTTTGCTGGCGGTGATTTTTGCCGGCAATCCGATTTTGACTTTCTTTGGTCTGAAGCTAAAGTTCATCGAAATTGGCGGCGGTATGGTAATCCTTGCCAGCGCCTGGAAAATTTTGATGGCCGACGATGCTAAACCGGCGGATACCGCGGCACCAACCGGTAATATTCGCGATAAAGCCTTTGTGCCGTTGACTTTTCCGTTTACGGTCGGGCCGGGGGCTTGCGCGGTTGCGCTCGGACTGATGGCGCGTTCCGAAGACCAGGGACACAAATTTGCCACTGTCGCGCTATATTACGGCGAAATGGTTATTGCTTCCATAATGGCAATGAGTTGCGTTTGGCTGGTATATCGCTATATTGACGTTATCAGCAAGGCGCTGGGCGCGACCGGCACAAAAGTCGCCGTGAAAATGTTGATGTTTTTGCTTCTATGCATGGGCGTGGAAATGGTCTATGACGGAATTGTGTTGATGAAATAATTTTGCGGAGTAGTCGTTCAATTTTCGCTAAAGTAGCATTTTGTTTTTGGAGGAATGACACGATGCGTAAACGGAAAGTTCCGAAATGGTTGCTAATCGGGGCGACTATCGGAGTGTTAAATGCGCTGGTCGGATTAGATGCCGTTGCTGGACGGCTGATTGGCGCATCCACCGGCTATCCATTTTTGAGCGGCGAGCTGTTCGGGTTGCAGCAATCGGAATATATGCGCCAAATTACTCAGGCCGGTAGTTGGGAATTGGTTTTTGTCATCGGTTGTTTGCTAGGGGCAGTGGCAGTCAGTGTGATTCGTGGTGATTTTAAGCTGACAATCTTGCACGCCAGCTGGCTACGAACTCGTGGTGGTTCGGTTAAGCAGCGGATGATTTACGCATTTGTCGGCGGCTTTATTTTGATATTCGGTGCCCGGCTGGCTGGCGGCTGTTCGAGTGGCCACGTCCTGTCCGGAGGAATGCAACTGGCAGTTTCCGGACTGGTATTTGGGTTGTGCGCTTTTGTTGCTTTCCGGATCTTTGGTCGCTGGTTCTATCGCGGGGGTAAATAATTATGTGGATGGCATTATTCGCCGGAATATTATTCGGAGCTGTTGCCCAATACGCCCGCATCGGTGATTTTGATACTATTAATGATATGATTACCGGACGCAATAAAACTTTGTATAAGACGCTGCTTTTCGCGCTCGGTATTGGTACGGCATTGTTCTTTTTATTCGTCCAAACCGGGTGGGCGCATTTTGATGTCAAGCCGTTTGTGGTGACCGGAGTGGTGGTAGGCGGATTGGTTTTTGGTATTGGCGCGGCGCTCCTCGGTTATTGTCCGGGGACGATGTTGATTGCGCTTGGCAATGGTTCTCTGGACGCTTTGTTTGGTTATCTCGGCGGTTTATTGGCAGGATTGGTTTTTATACTGATATTTCCGTCGATCAGCAACTTTCTTGGCCCGAATTTTGGTGCAGTACAGTTTCTCACAGCAAATCCGCTAATCGATTATATTATTGTAGCAGTGTTTTCGGTAACGATACTAATTGCCGCAGTGAAGATTAAGTAACATCAATATTTTGGCTGAGCGGCAGAATATTTTATTTGAGTTATTTACAAAACGGAAAATGTGGTATAATGTTCTCGTATTTTATACAAAATTTAACTGAAAGAGGGAAGAAATGGCAAAGAAATTCAAAACCATGGACGGAAATGGCGCAGCCGCGCATATTTCCTATGCATTCACTGATGTAGCAGCGATTTTTCCGATCACTCCGTCGTCAACAATGGCGGAATACGTCGATGAAATGGCAGCCGCGGGTCGCAAAAATCTTTTTGGACAGACAGTCAAAGTTTGCGAGTTGCAATCAGAGGGCGGCGCAGCCGGCGCATTACACGGTTCGTTACAAGCCGGAGCATTAACGACCACCTATACAGCATCACAAGGTTTGTTGCTGATGATCCCTAACATGTATAGAATCGCCGGCGAGTTGTTGCCGAGCGTGTTTCATGTCAGCGCCCGGGCGTTGGCGGCCAGCTCATTGAATATATTTGGTGACCATCATGACGTGATGGCCGCTCTTCAGTCCGGCTTTGCAATGCTGGCTTCGAACAGCGTTCAGCAAGTAATGGATCTTGCCGCAGTCGCGCATTTGTCAGCATTGAAGGGCAGCTTGCCTTTCATGCATTTCTTTGACGGTTTCCGAACTTCGGCAGAAATTCAAAAAATCGAAGTAATCGACTATGAAGACCTTGGAAAACTTGTCGATCAAGATGCATTGGCAGCATTCCGCGCCAAGGCGCTCAGCCCGAACCATCCGGTTGTTCGTGGTACTGCGCAAAATTCGGATATTTATTTCCAAACTCGCGAAGTAAGCAACAAATATTACGAGGCACTACCGGAAATCGTTGAACACTATATGGCGGAAATCGGTAAAGTTACCGGTCGCGAGTATCACTTGTTTAACTATCATGGCGCTCCGGATGCCGAGCGTATGGTTATCGCTATGGGTTCAGCTTGCGATACTATCGAAGAAACTATTGACGCGATGAACGCTAATGGCGAAAAAGTCGGTCTGTTGACCGTTCACCTGTATCGTCCGTTCTCAGTCAAACATTTCCTCAAATATATTCCGCGTACTGTCAAAACTATCGGCGTTTTGGATCGCACCAAAGAGCCGGGCGCTTTGGCTGAACCGCTATATCTTGATGTTCGTTCAGCATTTTATGGCAGCGATTGGCAGCCGACTATCGTAGGCGGTCGTTACGGTCTGGGTTCAAAAGATTTCTTGCCGGATCATGTGCTGGCTATTTACGAGAACTTGAAACAAGCCCAGCCGAAAAATGGCTTTACCGTCAGCATCAATGATGATGTAACTAATTTGTCATTGCCGTCGGCAACTTCACATATCGACACGATTCCTGCCGGAACTAAGGCTTGCAAATTCTGGGGTCTTGGCTCAGACGGAACTGTCGGCGCCAACAAAAGCGCGATCAAAATTATCGGCGACTATACCGATTTGTACGCGCAAGCTTATTTTGCTTATGATTCCAAGAAATCGGGCGGGATAACCTGCTCACACTTGCGTTTCGGTCCAAAACCAATCAAATCGCCGTATCTTATCAACAAAGCCAATTTTGTAGCTTGTCATAACCAGTCCTATGTTGACAAATATGATGTATTGGTCGGTTTGATTCCAAACGGCAACTTCCTGCTCAACTGCACTTGGGATGCTACTGACCTGGATTCACATTTACCGGCTTCAATGAAGCGTTATATCGCTAACAACAATATCAATTTCTATATTATTGATGCCGGAAAAATTGCTCAAAGTATCGGTTTGGGCGGCCGGATCAACATGGTCATGCAATCAGCATTCTTCAAAATTGCCGACATCATCCCGGTGGAAACAGCCTTGAAGCATTTAAAAGAAGCAGTTGTAAAATCCTACGGCAAAAAAGGTCAAAAAATCGTCGATATGAATAACGCGGCTATCGATCAAGGTAGCGGCGCCTTTGTAAAAGTTCAAGTTCCGGCAGCCTGGGCTACAGCTGCTGATGAAGTTTCCGGCGCTTGTGATTGCCCGGATTTCATCAAAAACATCCTTGTTCCGATGAATCGTCAAGAAGGCGACAGCTTACCGGTTAGCGCATTTATCGCCAATGAAGATGGAACATTCCCGTTGGGTACTGCCGCTTATGAAAAGCGCGGTATCGCGATGAACGTGCCGCAATGGTTGGCTGATAAATGTATCCAGTGTAACCAATGCTCCTATGTTTGTCCGCACGCGGCAATTCGCCCGGTATTGGCAAGCGACGAAGAAGTTGCTGCGGCTCCGGCTGGTTTTACAGTTAAACCGGCAACCGGCGCTAAAGGGTTAAACTTCCGGATGGCGATTTCGCCGTTGGATTGCGCTGGTTGCGGAAACTGCGCCGACATCTGCCCGGCTAAAGAAAAAGCTTTGGTAATGCAACCGCAAGAATCGCAACACGGTGAAATTCCATTGTGGAACTATTCGGTAAAATTATCCCCGAAAGCCAACCCGATGAACAAAGCAACTGTCAAGGGTAGCCAATTTGAGCAACCGCTACTAGAATTCTCCGGCGCTTGCGCTGGTTGCGGCGAGACTCCTTATGCCAAGCTTGTTACCCAATTGTTCGGTGATCGAATGATGATTGCTAACGCTACTGGTTGTTCGTCGATCTGGGGCGCGAGCGCTCCAAGCATTCCGTATTGCAAAAACAGCGATGGCAATGGTCCGGCATGGGGCAACTCGTTGTTCGAAGACAATGCCGAGTTTGGTCTGGGAATGATTCTTGGAACAGCTCAGCAACGCGACCATTTGGCAGAAACTGTGCAAAAAGCTATCGGAAACGCTGACGGCGAAATCCGCGCAGTACTTGAAGAGTGGTTGGTCAACAAAGATGTAAGCGCTGGCACGCGTGAGCGGTCCAATAAAGTTATCGCCATGTTAGACGCCAACCGCGCTGGTCGTCCATGTCTGGAAGCGGTGTATGCTGAACGCGATCAGTTGGTAAAACGGTCGCAGTGGATATTTGGTGGCGATGGCTGGGCGTATGACATCGGATACGGCGGTCTGGACCATGTATTGGCAAGCGGCGAAGATGTAAACGTTTTGGTGTTTGATACCGAAGTGTATTCCAATACCGGCGGTCAAGCTTCGAAATCCACCCCGACTGCGGCAATCGCTAAGTTTGCTGCCAGCGGAAAACACACTAAGAAAAAAGACCTCGGCATGATGGCAATGAGCTACGGTTATGTGTACGTCGCGCAAATCGCAATGGGCGCTGACAAAAACCAAACACTCAAAGCAATCGCCGAAGCCGAAGCTTATCCGGGACCGTCCCTGATTGTCGCTTACGCACCGTGTATCAATCACGGCTTGCGAGTTGGCATGGGTTGCAGCCAGTTGGAGACCAAACGCGCGGTTGAAGCTGGATATTGGGGAATGTACCGCTACAATCCGACCCTTAAAGCAGAAGGCAAAAACGGCTTTATCCTTGATTCCAAAGAGCCGACTGCCAGCTTCCGTGATTTCTTGATGGGCGAAGTTCGCTATTCAGCGCTTGCCAAACAATCTCCGGAAACTGCCGAAGGACTGTTTGAAAAAACCGAACGCGATGCCAAAGAACGGTTAGCGGGTTACAAAAAGTTAGCACAAGGCTAATTACACTCGAAATCAAGCCACCGACGACATAAAGTTGCCGGTGGCTTTTTTGTGAGAATATTGTGAGCGGCGCGTGATATAATTGGTTGTAGGGAATAGGGAATGGGGACTGGGGGATAGGGCATGGGATATGGGAAAATTACGGGCAGGTAGGGGCAACCCCCTGTGGTTGCCCTCTGCGTGAATCGTTAATTATGAATGGCGAATGGTTAATAGTTATTAACGAATGGTGAAAAGTTAACGGTGGAGGGATTGATGAAGCGAATATTACTAATGGCAATGACGATTTGCGTGTTTATTTCGGGTAGTTGTTTGGCGGTGGCTGATCCGTTTATGCTGGCGGTGGCGCGGAACTGGAGTGTTTGGTCTGGAACAGCTAACGCGACGACCGATACTTCGCTGCAAACGCGAAGTCTGATCGATAAGTTAGGCGACCCGGCGATGGCGGCTACGAGTAATGATGCCGCGGCGTTGGCGGCAATTGCCTTTTATTATAGTTTGGTTGCGCCGGAAAAACTGGCGGATGGAAAACTCAATCGCAATCCGGCGATTACCCTAAATAGCATTATGACCACTGATGCCAGCAATAATTCACAGTACACAGAAACCGGCAGTAAAATCAACAGCGTTTGTTTTCAACCAATGGTTGCCGAGCTTAACCAATTGGCGGGCAAAGGTTTTCCGTTGTATACGTCCGGCCAACCGACGTTTGCCAATATTCAACAGAATAAAATCGGCGATTGCTATTTGATGTCGGCAATCGGTTGGCTAGTGCATAACCGACCGGCAGCAATTCCGGGAATGATTAAGCTGTCCAAAATTACTACAGCAAGTGGTACGGAAATTCCCTATCGGTATCATGTCAATTTGCCGGGTATGAAAAACAACAATCGCGGTAATGTAACACTAACGCAGGCGGAGGTGGCATTTTTCTCTAAAATCACCACTGTTGCGGACGGAATGTGGGAACCGGTAATTCAAAAGGCGGTTGCCCAAACGTTGTTGGACTATTATCAAGGCGACGACGACAACGAAGTGCTATACAATCTGGAGCTAAAGGTCACGTCGGCCGCAAATATTCAAAAGATATTCACCGGTTCGCGGTCGCGCGGCTATAATCATAAGAATTCTACGGCCAGCGGTTGGGGTGAGGCGATGAATAGCGCATTAGGCAACCCCAATAACTTGCGCATGGTTCAGGCGATGACACCCGGTCACGGTGGTTCGCCGTATTTGCCCGGTGACCATTGGTATGCGATATTGGCGTATGATGCGCCTAACATGTCTGTGACGATCTGGAATCCTTGGGGTGACACCAACCAATATCGCACTGATGGTGTATTCACAATGGCACTACAGGATTTTTATGACCGTTATGAGTATTTGACAATTCAGTAAAGTTAAAGTTCCGGCGCGGTGGAAAAATCACTATTATGCCTTTCAATAGCGTAGTGCGGGGACTGTTGAACATTTATAGTTATGTTGGAATAATTAAATTTTGCGAGAGTTTTGTGATAATATTCTGTTATAATAAGTTCATCAGGAGGATTGACTATGAAAAGAATGCTAAATTTACTAATTATCCTATTGTTTTTGTTAAGTTGCCCGGTTTTTGCCGCAACTGAACCGTGTGACCCCTGCCAGCTGTCTGACGGCTCGCAACCCCAATTAACCAGCGCCGAACGGGGAGCTGAAGAAACGGCAATCGCGAAAAAATCTCAAGACCCATTGGGCGGATTGATAATGATTCCGATCCAAAACAATTTAAACTTTAATGCCGGACCGCAGAACAACAAAGGTTTTTTTAACCTGATGGTCGAACCGACTTTCCCGATTAATATTAACGAAGATTGGAAGCTGCTAAATCACATTGTTATTCCGGTCAACAGCGTGCCGACCGCGAGCGGAAGCACTGATACCGGGTTGGGGAATGTGATGCTTACGACACTGGTTACCAAGAATTCTACGAGCGCGTTCACCTTTGGCGCAGGAGCCGGGTTGTTCACGCCAACGCAGAGTTATGCTAACTATACCAACACGCAAACACCAACCGGCATGAATGCTTGGGCGGCGGGGCCAGCGGTGGTCGGTGTTTATAAAAACGGACCATTTGTCGGGGGCGTGCTGCTAAATCAGATGTGGTCATTTGCCGGACCGGCGCCGATAAACCAGTTGACCATACAAGGTTTTTCCAGCTACAATTTCGATTATGGTTACTCGCTCAGTTATATGCCGTTGATTAACATCAACTGGAAGGCGGCACCCGGTCAGCAAGTACTATTTCCGATCGGATTAAACGTCGGCAAAGTATTTTTGGTAGATGGAAAACTGCCGATCGGATTGTCAGTCGGCGGCTACTACAATGTTATTCGACCGGATAACGCCCCAGAGTCGCAATTGCGGCTACAACTGTTCTTCGTATTGCCAGAAAGTATGTTTTAAAACCGTAGGGGCGCACCTTGCGTGCGCCCGCTCTCGTAAAAAAATATGTGTTCTCGATATTTTATAGAAAAATGGAGGAAGCTATGAAAAAAATTGCCTTACTAGTGGTTTTGTGTCTGCTACTGTCTACGGTGGTTTTGGCTTGTTCGAGTTTTCGCATTAGCACTACCGATGGTTGTGTGTTCTATGCGCGGACGATGGAAGACCCTTATCCGATGGGTGAAACTATTTCAATTATTCCGGCGGGAACCAAGTACACTGGTTTACTACCCGACGGCAGTCAAAACGGAGCGGTTTGGACTTCCAAATATGGTGTTGTCGGCATCAACGCACTGGGGTTGCCGGTGATTTGCGATGGCGTAAATGAAGCCGGGTTGGCCGTGGGAATGTTGTTATATCCCGGTTATGCTGAATATTTCCAGTATGATGCTAAAACCCGGACGAATACTATATCAAATGTCGAAGTGCCGACCTGGATTCTTACCAATTGCGGTTCAGTTGCCGAAGTACGAGCCAAAATAGCAAGTATTCAGGTATGCAAGGGCGCTACCGACCATGCCGGAGATATGCCGGTTCATTTCACTGTTCATGATAAGACAGGCGATAGTATAGTTATCGAATATACTAAGGGAAAATTGAATGTGTTTGACAATCCGCTTGGAGTGTTGACCAATGCACCGAGTTTTGACTGGCACATGACAAATCTAAAAAACTATGCCAATCTCCGCGCTACCAATGCGGATACGCTGATAGTTGAGAATTATCAAGTGTCTGGATTTGGACAGGGGACCGGAATGATCGGATTGCCGGGTGATTACACCCCGCCGAGCCGGTTGGTGCGGTTGGCGGCTTTGACCGCTTCGGCGATACCAGTTACCGGCGCGGATGCTGGCTTAATTTTGGCGATGAACATTATCAATAATATTGACATTCCGGTCGGCGCGGTGCGCGGTGTCGAAGGTGCCCCGGCCGTTAACACCGACGGTAACGTTAAAACTCCGTTTGCTGCTGCGGTGACCCAAACCGGTAAAGTGGTAATGGACCGTTGTCTATGGGTGGATATAGTTGACTTTAGCCGGATGCGGTTATATTATCGCAATTACAATGATATGAATTGGCGATATGTCGATGTCAAACAGGCGCTCAAAGCCAATAAGGCGGTAGCGTCGATACCGTTGTACACTCAAGGAGTATATTCCGATGATACTGCCAAAGCCAAAACGGTAAAGAACTCGGATCCGAAATTCTATAATTATGTCAATCCGTAATCTTTGACCTGCGCACCGTCCAAAACCCGACATACTTTTTATTCCCGTGTTTAATAACTTGACAAATAGCCAAAGATTAATTATAATACGCACAATTTAATATTGCGGAGGGCGCATAGGGTTCCGGCGAATTAGTTCGCGTAGGTCCGAGTTGCGCCGGGGAGCTTGGCTCCTTACACCGTGGGTAAAAAATGCCCGAGCGGAAGGTCCGGTCGAAGTTGTTCGACATGCCTTTCGCTCATTTTATTTACTGCGAATATTAAATTGTCAAAAATATCGGAGGAAAAATGAAATCAAAAAAACTGATTTGTCTCGTTGCCGTTGTGGCAATGCTGACATCGTTACTGAGTGGCTGTGGTCAACAGTCGGCAAATGACTCTAATGTCATAAAAATCGGCGTGAACATGGAAATGACCGGCGGCGCGGCGACATACGGAACAGCAGCGGTCGACGGGCTAAAATTGGCAGTAAAAGAAGTTAACGCCAAAGGTGGTATCAATGGTAAAAAAGTTGAACTAGTCATCGTCGATAACAAATCCGACGCGGCTGAGTCCACGAATGCCATTACCAAATTAATCACTGATGACAAAGTCTGCGCGGTTTTCGGACCGGCGACGACCTCGGCGGTGTTAGCCGAAATTCAAGTAAGCGAAGATAATAAGGTGCCAATTTTGGCGCCGCTGGCAACCGGCGCTATTGTTACGGTTGATAAAGGCGCGGTTCGACCGTTTGCTTTCCGGGCTTGCTTTATCGACCCGTTTCAGGGAAAAGTACTGGCTGAGTTCTTGAAAAAAGACCTAGCTGTAAAAAACGTGGCAATGCTGGTGGATAACAGTTCCGACTATAGCAAAGGCATCGCGGCTGTAATTACCGAAGACTTAGCGAAATCCGGAGTAACTGTCGTCGCTAATGAAGCCTATTTACAAAAAGACCAGGACTTCAAGGCAACGCTTACCAAGATAAAAGCGAAAAACCCTCAGGCGCTGGTAGTGCCGGGCTACGCCGAAGAAGCAGCTAAAATTGTAAAACAGGCTCGGGAACTGGGCATAACATGTCCGATTGTTGGCGCTGATGGCTGGGACAGCCCGATATTAGTCGAAGTGGCCGGCGCTAAAAACATGAACAATACTTATTTCACTAACCATTATTCATCTCAAGATCCTGATCCGGCAGTTCGAAAATTCGTTGAAGACTTCAAAGCCGAATACAACGGCAAAGAGCCGAGTTTTGCAGCGGCAATCAGCTATGATGGCGCATACCTGTTGTTTGACGCGATCAAACGCGCCGGTAGCGCTGATCCTGAAAAAATCACTGCTGCCTTAGCCAACACCAAAGACTTACAGTTGATGATGGGTAAGCTGTCGATGGACGCTAATCACAATCCGCTGAAAAGCGCGGTCATCATCGAGTACAAAGACGGCAAACAAAGCATGAAGACCAAAATTCAACCAAACTAAACAGCGAAAATATTCGCTAAATTAACTGACCGGTAGCAACAGCTGCCGGTCTTTCGAGGCTTAATATGGAAAGTAATTCAATTGTAATGCAGATTGTGCAGCAGTGCGTCAATGGTATCATGCTCGGCAGTATCTACGCGCTGTTGGCGCTCGGCTACACCATGGTTTATGGAATAATCCGCTTGATAAACTTTGCTCACGGCGATATTTTTATGGTTGGCGCCTATGTTTGTTTTTTTGCGATAACCACATTTCATTTACCGTTTTTCGCGGCGTTGATTGTAGCTATGATTCTTTCGGCGGCGCTTGGGGTGCTAATCGAAAAAATCGCCTACAAGCCGCTCCGCAATGCGCCGCGAATCGCGGTGCTGATATCGGCAATCGGGGTGTCACTATTGCTTGAATATGGCGGGGTGGCATTGTTGACCGCGCAACCGCGATTTTTCCCGCCGGCGCTTGGCGAAGTGATTTTCGACATTGGCGGAATAATTATTAATGGACCGCAAATCATTATTTTGGCGGTATCGGTAGTGTTGATGATCGCGTTAACTTATGTTATTAAATTCACTACCGTCGGCAAAGCAATGCGCGCGGTATCGTTTGATGCCGAAGCGGCATCGTTGATGGGAATCAATCCGAATCGGATTATTTCCGCGACTTTCGCTATCGGTTCAGCGTTGGCGGCGGCCGCCGGCGGATTGATTGGCGCTTACTACAACTCGATTGACCCGCTGATGGGAGTCATGCCGGGAATCAAGGCGTTTGTGGCAGCGGTGCTAGGCGGCATCGGTATTATGCCGGGCGCGATGCTCGGCGGTGTTATTCTTGGGGTTGTGGAATCATTTGTCAGCGGTTTTTGGTCGTCAACCTACCGTGACGTGGTGGCGTTTGCCATTTTGATAATTATTTTGATTGTCAAACCGGCAGGCTTGCTTGGCAAATACCGCGGCGAGAAGGTGTAACGATTATGAATAAAATGTTAAAAAGAGATATGTTTGTACTGGGAATTTGCGCGGTATTGTTTGCGCTGTTCCAATTGGGTTTTACTTTTAAAATTATCGGTTCCTTTTGGCAACTAAATATTATTTTGGTCTGTATCAATATTATTTTGGCAGTCAGCTTAAACTTGATTAATGGCTATACCGGACAGTTTTCGCTCGGTCACGCCGGGTTTATGGCAATTGGCGCTTACGTTGGCGCGATCTGCACTGTAAAGCTGGCGTTGCCCCTAGTGGTGGCGTTGATAGCCGGAGCGCTGTTCGCGGGATTCGTCGGGCTGCTCATCGGGTTGCCGACCTTACGGTTAAAGGGCGATTATCTGGCGATCGCCACACTGGGCTTTGGAGAAATAATCCGGTTGACAGTGCTCAACATCCCCTATATCGGTGGTGCATCTGGATTGACCGGTATTCCCCGATTGACGACGTTTGCCTGGGTGTTTTGGTTGATGATTTTGACGGTGTTCATTATCAAAAACTTAATTAACAGCAGCGCCGGACGAGCCTGTATTGCCGTTCGCGAAAACGAAATTGCTGCCGAGGCGATGGGCGTAAATACTACAAAATATAAGGTCATGGCATTTACAGTCGGCGCGGTATTTGCCGGTATTGCCGGGGTACTGTTCGCGCATTATTTTTATCTCGTGCATCCGTCATCGTTTACGTTCATGAAATCAATTGACATCCTAACCATTGTGGTACTGGGTGGATTGGGCAGTATGGCCGGTTCGATTATCGGCGCGATTGTATTGACTTTCGTGTCGGCAGTTTTGGCATCTTATGCCGAGTGGCGGATGATAATCTACGCGGTATTGTTGATAGTGGTAATGATTTTCCGACCGCAAGGACTGCTAGGCGATAAAGACTTGACCGAACGGATATTGAATCGCTTGAAAGGGGGTAAACGCTAATGCCGCTACTTCAAGTAGAGAAACTCAGTAAATCATTTGGCGGCTTGCTGGCGACAGCCAACGTCAATATGGACTTCAACCAAGGCGATTTAGTCGGACTGATTGGGCCAAACGGCGCCGGTAAGACAACACTGTTTAATATGCTGACCGGAGTTTATACGCCGACCAGCGGCAAAATAATCTTCAATGGTAAAAGCGTTGTCGGCTTGAAGCCTTATGAAATAACCAAGCGCGGCATGGCGCGAACTTTCCAAAACATCCGCTTGTTTTCCGAGTTTAGCGCGCTAGACAACATCAAGGTGGCGTTAAATTTTAGCTGTAAACAGACATTGCCGGAGGCGATGTTGCGGGTCGGGCGTTATTATGAGGACGAGCGGCGGATAACCGCCCGCGCCGAACACTATTTGGATATATTTGAGTTGTCCCATCGGCGTGACGATTACGCGAAAAACCTGTCTTATGGCGAGCAACGGCGGCTGGAAATTGCCCGGGCGATGGCGACCGAACCCAAACTATTGTTGCTCGATGAACCGGCAGCCGGCATGAACCCGCAAGAGACGGCGCAATTGACTGAAATGTTGCGCTGGATTCGTGAAGAATATCATCTGACAATATTATTGATTGAGCATGATATGCATCTGGTGATGAGTTTATGCGAGAAGATATATGTGCTGGAATATGGTAGAATGATTGCTGTCGGCACGCCGGATGAAATCAAAGCTAATGAACGAGTAATTGCCGCGTATCTGGGTGAGGGATAGAATGCTAAAATTAGAAAAAATAAATGTTTATTATGGTGGAATTCACGCACTCAAAGATTTGTCTTTAGAGGTCAATCAGGGCGAAATAGTTACGCTAATCGGCGCTAACGGCGCCGGAAAAAGCACCACGCTCCGGACGATATCCGGGTTGAATCGCCCGAAAACCGGCGAAGTGCTGTTTGAGGGCAACAAGATTCATTTGGTTTCGCCGCAGGAAATCGTTAAACGCGGTTTGTCGCAATCGCCGGAAGGCCGGCGGGTGTTTGCCAACATGACCGTTATGGAAAATTTGGAACTGGGCGCGTATATTCGTAAGGACAAGGCAGAAATCAAGACGGATTACGATAAAATATTTGAACGCTTTCCCCGGTTAAAGGAACGGCGTAATCAGGCGGCCGGAACGCTATCCGGCGGTGAACAACAGATGCTGGCAATCGGGAGGGCATTGATGAGCCGCCCCCGGCTATTGCTACTCGATGAACCGTCAATGGGATTGGCGCCGTTACTGGTCAAAGAGATTTTTTCGATTATCAAAGACATCAACGCCAGCGGTACGACCGTACTTTTAGTCGAACAGAACGCCAATATGGCGTTGCATATCGCCCATCGCGCCTATGTTCTGGAGACCGGACGTATCGTCCTGGAAGGTCCGGCGCATGAATTAGCAAATGATGAGGCAATCAAAAAAGCCTATTTGGGAGGATAAGATGTTTGTATATGAGCGGATGCGCCGCAATTTTGCGACGCTGGCATCAACGGATTTACTAATCGAAGCTTACGAAGCGATGCGGGACAAGAAAGCCAAAAAAATCCCGGTTGTCGATGCTGGGAAATTAGTCGGAATTGTTACCGAACGAACGCTAAAGGCGGCATCGCCGTCGAGCGCCAGTTCGCTGTCGGTATATGAGTTGAATTATTTGCTGGCAAAGATAAAAATTGCCGATGTTATGGTAAAAAACGTCATCACGATAAAGCCGGAAGCGACCATGGAAGAAGCGGCGCTCAAAATGTACAACCATAAGATAAGTTGCCTGGTTGTTGTGGACGATAGTGATGTGGTTGTGGGGATTTTGAATAAAGACGAAGTTCTAAAATCATTTGTCGAAGTAATGGGCTTGCAAAAAGGCAAAACCCGGATAACTTTACGGGTGCCAGCGCAACAAGTTGGCGTGATTCACGATGTTGCCGAGATTTTTAAATTCTACAAAATCAGCATCGGTAATATTGCCAGTTATCATATGCCGACCGGTGACGCGCGGATGATTATTCACGCCGATATCGAAGAACCGTTCCAGTTGGTGGAAGCCTTAAAAGATGCCGGATTTACAGTCGAGCATGTGGTGACGATGTAGTTGTTGGCGAGTTATAAAGTGGTAAAGTTATTCTTCTTTACAACTTATAAACTTTGCAACTTTAAAACCCTTCAGCTATAAAAATATAAAATGGGAGAGAGCGATGTTTGATGTAAAAGCGCATAATCAGGAAATAAAAGAAGTTTGGGATAGCTATAATGCCAATGATCCGCTGCGGATGCCTGTGCTTCTTGGGTTTAACACCCGTTACTATATGCTGGACACGCAGTATAATACTGCCGGAATTACATTTCAGGAGTATATGGAACAACCGGAGAAAATGTTGTATTCGCAGATGGCGTTCAAGCATTTGTTTTGCACTGAATTGTCAAAGTATTATGATGCTGAAGTTGGCGTTCCGGAACAGGGCATTGAAATTGGCGTAGATTTTCAGAATTTTTTTGAAGCCGGCTGGTTTGGTTGTCCGATTCGCTATGTCAAGAACAATGTTCCGTCATCGCATCAAATATTGAATGACGACAACAAAAGCATGCTCTTTGAACAAGGCATTCCCGATCCGTTTTCCGGTCTGATGGCGAGGGGGCGTGATTTCTATGAATATTTCCTCGAACAGAAAGCGGCTGGCTATAGTTTTCAGGGCCATCCAATTGGAAATGTCGGCGTAAGTTTCATGTACACCGATGGACCGTTCACGACTGCTTGTAATTTGCGCGGCGCCGCCGAATTCTGCACCGATATTTATGACGACCCCGAATACGCACTGCAATTGTTGGATTATATTACTGAGGCCACGATCGCGCGGTTAAAAGCCTGGCGCAAGTATTTTTCGTTGCCGGAAAAGTATGCCAGCTTTGGCTTTGCTGACGATAGCGCTCAGATGATTTCGGTGAAAATGTATAAGAAGTTGTTGCTGCCGTTCCACAAACGGTTGGCGGCGGCGCTCAGCACCGGCGAGCAAACTAACGCCATTCATATGTGCGGCGATGCCACGCACTTGTTTCCGACGCTGCGTGACGAAATGAATATTTATGAGTTTGATACCGGTTACCCGGTGAACTTTGCCGATTTGACTGCCAAACTTGGCCCCAAGGTGCGCATTAGTGGCGGGGTACATGTCGATATTTTGTTACAAGGAACGCCGGAAACAGTGACTGCTGAGACCAAGCGAATCATTGACGAAGTAACGCCGAACACCAAAAAATTCATCATGCGCGATGCCAATAATGTAGCGCCGCAAACGCCGCTTGCGAACATGCAGGCGATGTATGACGCGGTTAAGCAATATGGAAGATACCGTTAATCGGTAGGGGCAACCCCCCCTGTGGTTGCCCGCTAAAAAGCGTCGCAGCAAGCGGCGCTTTTGTTTTTCACGCATATATAGTAGAATGTAGGGGCGCGGTTTCCGCGCCCTATTCTATTCGCAGGTCAATACAAACAAAGGATGACGATTTTGAATAATAACTACGATGTAATAGTAATTGGCGCCGGACATGCCGGTGTCGAAGCTGGCCTTGCGGCGGCGCGGCTGGGCTGCAAAACATTGTTAACAACATTAAATATGGATAACATTGCCCAGATGCCCTGCAATCCGGCAATCGGCGGACCGGCGAAAAGCCATATCGTCCGGGAAATCGATGCGTTGGGCGGCGAAATGGGCATTGCCGCTGACAAAGCTTGTATTCAAATGCGAATGTTAAACCTCGGCAAAGGCCCGGCGGTACACGCGCTGCGGGCGCAAGCCGACAAGGCGCTTTATCATCAAATTATGAAGCAGACCGTGGAAAACCAAGATAATTTGCAGGTAAAACAGCTGCTGATTGACGAAGTAGCTACGGAAATTGTCGATGGCAAAGCAGTGGTGCGCGGGGTGCGTGCCGAGACCGGTGAATATTTTTCGGCGAAGGCAGTAGTAATATGCAGTGGAACGTTTTTGCGCGGGCGGATTATTCTCGGTGATTTGATATATGATTCCGGGCCAAACGGACAGCGAACAGCGGTCAAACTCGCCGCCTGCTTAAA
Organism: Bacillota bacterium; assembly: GCA_037129925.1. Classification (GTDB taxonomy): domain Bacteria; phylum Bacillota; class Negativicutes; order JBAXTZ01; family JBAXTZ01; genus JBAXTZ01. The sequence continues at coordinate 44,857 of JBAXTZ010000014.1, read as the reverse complement.
GCAAATTGGAATTGAGTTGCGGCGCTTCAAAACCGGCACCCCGGCCAGGGTTGATGCCCGTAGCGTTGATTTTAGTAAAATGACCATTCAACCGGGTGATAGTGACGGTCACAACTTTTCTTTTATGACAGCCACCAGCCACCAGCCGCCAGCCGCTAGCCGCCAGATTCCCTGCTGGTTAACCTATACCAACGCCCGAACCCACGAAGTTATTCGCAGCAATTTTCATCGGGCGCCGCTGTTTTCAGGAACTATCGAGGGTACAGGGCCGCGCTATTGTCCATCGATTGAGGACAAGGTCAATAGGTTTGCCGATAAAGACCGCCATCAACTGTTTGTCGAACCGGAAGGGCGACATACTAATGAGCTGTATGTCCAGGGAATGAGTACCAGCTTGCCGGTCGATGTTCAGTTAGAATTCTTACAGACCATTCCCGGATTGGAACAGGTGGAAATTATCCGACCGGGCTACGCCATTGAATATGATTGTGTCGATCCGCTGCAATTGTTGCCGACATTAGAATTCAAGTTAGTGTCCGGCTTGTTTTCGGCAGGACAATTTAACGGAACCTCTGGTTATGAAGAAGCCGCCGGTCAGGGATTGATTGCCGGAATTAACGCGGCGTTAATGGTTAAGAACGCGGAACCGTTAATACTCACTCGCGCCGATGCGTATATCGGCGTGCTGATTGACGATTTGACAACCAAAGGTACCAATGAACCATATCGGATGATGACTTCGCGTTCGGAATACCGGTTGGCGCTTCGGCAGGATAATGCCGATGCCCGGCTGACACCGATTGGTAGGCGCTTTGGTTTGGTAACTGATGTACGCTGGCAGCGGTTCTGTGAAAAACAGACGTTAGTTGAGACTGGTTTGCAATGGTTGCGAGCAACCAAAATAGCGCCGCAACCGGCGACTTTGCAGCTGTTAGAGCGATTGCAGACAGCGAAACTTACCACCGGAATAAGCCTGTATGAATTGCTCAAGCGCCCGGAAATCGTTTACAATATGTTGGTGGAGTATTTCGAAGCGCCGAACTATGAACCGGAAGTACGGCAGCAACTGGAAATAATTGTTAAATACGAGGGCTATATCAATCGCCAAGTGGAGCAAATTGAACGGCAACTCAAGTTGGAATCCAAAAAAATACCGACGGATATCGACTACTCGTTAGTGCCGCATCTATCTAATGAAGCCCGCCAAAAGCTAATGCAGATTCGGCCGCTGTCAATCGGTCAGGCTACCCGCATCAGTGGCGTCAGCCCGGCAGATGTGTCGATATTGTTGATTTATCTAGCTAGTAGCCGCCAGCCGCTAGCCCTCAGCCGCTAGTAGCCGCTAGCCGCCAGCCGCTAGTAGCCGCTAGTAGCCGCTAGCCGTCGGTAGCCACCAGCTGCCAGCCGCTAGTAGCCACGAGCCGCCAAAGAGGGGAATACATGTTAAAAACAGTTATTGAGCGTATCGGATACCGGCTGTTAATCATTGCCATGGTTGCCGGGTTGATTTTTACCGTTAACGTTTCTGATCCGGTTAACATAGTCAAGCAAGGGGTAATTAATGACGCTTCTGTAGTTTTAGCCGATAAAGTTATTGATTTGAACGGGGAGTGGGAGTTTTATCCGGATCAATTACTCACCCCACAGGACTTTGCCCGTAGAAAGTATAGCGCTAGCTTTATTACCGTGCCAGGAAGTTGGAGCCGTCAGTATATTGATGGCGGCAAATATCCCGAGGATTTATGCGGCACATATCGGCTGAAAATCATGACACCGCGTTCGGTTGGACAAGTTTTTGCCTTGTCCACTAACGTCATTCGCTCTTCATATCAGGTGTTTATTAATGGTCAGAGCGCCGGACAAGTGGGAATTCCGGGAAAGACTGCTACAACAACAGTCGCTGGGTTGCGACCAGGGACGTATTTTTTTGCGGCGCGACTAGAAAACGAAATAATTATTCAGGTTGCCAATTTTGTCAACAGCAAGCGCGGTGGAATAGTTTCGCCGATAAATTTCGGCACAGCCGTGGCAATAGACGCTGAGCGAACCAATTCGGTTATTGCCGATGTTGTAACTGCCACGTTGTTTGCATTGGTGTTGGCGATATTTTTTGGTCAATATTTCCAGCGCAACAAAGAACTTGAATTGTTATGGTTTTCCAGTTTTTGTTTATTTACGTTGATTATGTATATGACAACCAATAATCGGCTGTTGCTATTTTTGCAACCCGAGCTTCCTTATGAAATATTCGTCAGAATAGCCTACGTTGCTGTAAATTGGTCGGTGTTTTCGGCATTGCTGTATGTGCGAACGGCTTTGAAAATTCGCCAACAGTTCACGGTTTATTTTATTACCGCAATAACGATAATCTTGTCGATAATGATTATCAGCCTGCCGTTGGTAATTTTCACCAGTTATTTAGTGTATTTGTTTATGTGGTATATATTTGTATGTGCAGTTCTTGTCGGATTCGCCGGTTATGGAATATATATGCAAACAGACGGTTACGAGCATTTGACGCTTGGTGTGGTATTGTTTGTGTTGATGGCGGCAGCTACGTTATTTGACTATATGAATATTTTGAATTCTAATTGGTATATCGCAACTGTGAGCGGCTTGTTTTTGATATCACAATTATTGTTCATAACCGACCGCTATCGGTTGACGTTGCTAAAACGTCAGCAAGAAGCTTTTGAACTAAAATACCTGCGAGCGCAAATTAAACCGCACTTTATTTTCAATGCGCTTGGCTCAATTGCCGGACTGATGCTCGAAGATGTCGGCGCCGCTCGGAAAACATTATCGGATTTTAGCCGTTATTTGCGAGGGATGTTTCGCAAAGAAAATCTCTCCTCCCAGGTCCTTGTAGAAGAGGAACTGCAACTGACTGAGTATTATCTGCATATTGAAAAAGTCCGTTATGGCGACCGGCTAAATGTGTTTATTGACGTTCCGGATGAGGTGCGGCAACAACAACTGCCACCGCTAACTCTGCAACCGATTGCTGAAAACTGTGTTAAACACGGATTTGTCGATTCGAACAGCAGCGTCGAAATCAAAATCTGCGGGCTGATCAAAAACAACAAGACGATTATTACGATTGAAGATAATGGGACTGGGATTAGCGCCGACAAACTTCAGGAAATACTATCCGGCAAGAGTACCGGTATAGGGCTGACCAGCACGATTGCCCGCTTGCAACGTTCCGGTGGAAATTTGGAACTTTTCTCTAGCGCAACCGGTTTAAAAGTAATTATCACGCTGTAGGGGCAGGGTTCTCCTGCCCCCCCAAATAACCCGATTTTGAATTGTGAGGACGCATGAAAGCAATTTTAGTAGACGATGAACGCTTGTTGTTGAAAGATTTAGCGCAACTGCTTTTGGCCTATGGTGATATTGAGGTGGTTGAACAGTTTACCTCGCCGGTTTGGGCTCAAGAATACATTCGTGGAAATGCGCTAATAGATGTTGCCTTTCTCGACATCAACATGCCAGACATTAACGGTTTGACTTTGGCAGAGCAATTACTGGAAATCCAGCCACAAATGGAAATCGTCTTTATTACCGCTTATGATGAATACGCGATCAAAGCTTTTGAAATTAACGCCTATGACTATTTGTTAAAACCGGTAGAAGAACAGCGACTGGAAAAAACTATTATCAAACTGCGCCAGACAGTAACTGCCAAGCAAGCGTTAATCGAAAAGCAGGCGTTACGGGTGCAATTTTTTGGGCGCTTTGAGTTGCTGATAAATGGTAATTCGATTCGCTGGCGCAGTCGAAAAGCTCAGGAGTTCGTCGCGTTTCTAATTTCTCGTCCGAGCAAATCCGCGCAAAAACACGTAATTTGCGAAGCGCTATATCCGGATGTCGAAGAAAAGAACGCGCTGATTAATATTCAAAGCACGGCATCGCGGGCGCGGCAGTCGTTGGCTGATTCCGGCGGGGCAATTAAGATTACTTACAATAACGATGCCTACCAGCTGGTCATGGCTAATTTTTCCAGCGACGTTCAGGAAATGCAAGTGTTGTGCAGAAATCAACCCGAAAACTGCGCGCAAATCAAATTGCTATTCAAAGAAGGCTATATGGCGGAGAATGGTTGGTTGTGGTCGTACTCTGATGGAGCGATTTGGGATGAACAGCTTGCGGAAATGTTAAACGACAATAATTAGGAGAAATTTATGGGATTACTTTTTGGTGTAATTAGTCCGGAGCGGCAGACGGTTTTTGAAAAATCAAGTCTGATACAAGCGGTTAGCGAGCGAAATAACTATCCTGTTTTGCAATATAAAAATGAACAGTTGGTTTTTGCTAAACACAAATTTTTACAAACGGCAGGTTCGGCTAGTGAAGTGGATTTGCCGGAGCGGGACGGAATAATAGTAGTAGCTTCAGCAATGCTCGATAACCGGATGGGGCTCGCGGATTTGTTGGGATTGAAGCGGGCGGATTTAGCTAAAATTTCTGATAGCGAGCTGATCCGCCGGGCCTATTTGCAGTGGGGCGAGCGCTGTGCGCAGTATTTGGACGGAATGTTTGCGTTCGCGGTTTGGGACAGTAACCGTGAGCAGTTGTTTTTGGCACGGGATCAAGCGGGAATCGGGTCGCTGTATTATGTTCAAACCGATGGTTTTTTCGCCTTTGCCTCGACCCAAAAGCAGCTAAAGGCGCTTGGTGGTAAATTTTGCCAAGTAGATATTAACGCCATTTCCCGGCTGATAAAAGAAAAGGGTATTTATCGGATTCCCGAAGCGGATTATACCAAGACGGTGCACAAGAACATTTTTCAGCTGCCGCCCGGGTATTGTGGCGGCTGGCGGCTGGCGGCTGGAAGCTCGATGATGGCGGCTGGCGGCTTGTCGCTGACGAAGTATTATGATTTGGAAGATAACATTCGTCCGCTCAGATTAAGGAGCAACCGCGAGTACGAAGAAGCCTATATGGCGTGTATAAAATCCGCCGTAGTAACGGCGATGGGCGGACAGACGGCGGTAGCCAGCGAGATGTCCAGCGGTTTTGATTCAAGCGTAGTCAGTTGTATTGCCGCGAACGAATTGCGAAAAAGCGGTGTTCGGTTGCAATCATATATATCAACGCCGCCGGACGCAACCGGATTGAAGCCGGTTTCCCCGCATCATCTGGTGGATGAGTATCCGCTGGCAAAACTAATTGCTGATTTTAACGGCAATATCGATTTGACCGCCTGCGGTCAGGGCGAAGGAAATGCCTATACCCTTATTGATGACTGCTTGGACTGGCTGGAGTTCCCGGTGTATAATTTTTGCAACATGGGCTGGATTCTAAATATTCGCCGCCGCGCCGCCAGCGAGGGCGCAAAAGTCATCCTTAATGCCAGCATGGGTAATATGGTTATTTCTTGTGGCAATTACGGACGGGCTGCCGGACAATTGATCAAAGAGCATAATTGGCTGACGCTTACCGGATTGGTTGCCAACCGGTTTGCGCACAGTCCGTTGTCCTGGAGCGGATTCAAAGGCACGGTCGGGCCGTTAGTGCGCTATTACAAACCCAAACGAACTACTGCAGTTGACGACGCGCTATTATGGCGTGATTTATGCGGTTCTGCCGAGCGATTTGCCCGATTAGACGAATCATATAAAGCCTTTGATGACTATTTGCGGATGTATGTCTATGCTTCGATATACGGAAAGAAATCATCCGGTATGGCGCAGATGGCGGCTATTGGTAGCGCGGTGCGCGACCCGCTCCAAAGCCGGAAGGTGTTTGAATTTGCCCGTAGCCTGCCGCCGGAACAGTGGGCGTTAGATTATGACGACCGTTCGCTCATCCGCCGTGGCAGTGTCGGCTTGCTACCCGATGAAAAACGGTTGAGTAAATCGCGGGGGTTGCAGGGAACTGATTGGCTGAAACAATTGGCGCCCGACTGGTCCAAAGTTTTGCTAGCAGCACGGTCTGCGCTGGAGTTGCCCGAGATTGGCGAATTAGCTAATCAAACCGAGTTCGCAAACTGTCTTCAGCGAAATTCAGAATTAAAGGTTTTAGATCACCAGGCGTCCGATGTCCGGGCGATTATGCAGTTGGCAGTACTGGGGCGATTTTTCTCAAACATATGACAAAACTGTTGTGCACAAAAAACAACCCCCCGCTCATAAAACAGATTAACTGTTGCGTGAACGGGGGTGTTTTGTAATCAGTGGCTGGATTTTAGAAGGAGTAAGTTAGACCGAGATTAACTATACTTGAAGTATCATAGCCAGATTTAGCATGAGCTTGATCAACTGTCGTAGGTTGCAGTCCGAGGATATAAGTATAGCCGACATTAGCCTTAAAGTTAGTATCCAATACATAGTCGCCATATACACGGCAACCGGTTCCGCTGTTAGCAATTGTTGGCGCATCCGGGCTGAAACCGGCTAGTGGTCCAACTTTGCTAAATACTGCAGCAACGTCGTATGAACCGGGAACGCTTACGTCATAGCGACCATATTGAACCTTGGCATCCATTCCTAACATAACAAGGTTATCGCCTAGCGCTGTCTTATATTGAGCTAAATCATTCGAAGGGCTGTATCCACCACGAACACGACCAGACCAAGTGCCGTCATCGTAAAACACGCCGACATCGGCCATTGTGAGGCGAGTAATATATTCTATAGGGCCCACCGCTCCGCGGTCAACTGTGCCACTCATATATGTATTGCTACCGTTATTCGCGGCAAATATGTCGGAAAAACCAGCTTTAATTGTGATTGGGTTGTTGAAATTGTATGAAGCATCAATAGCTACAACGCGTGCGCCTAAGTTGTAATTTGAATAAGTTGCAACTGTGCCGGGTCCATAAGCCCATCCGCTGTATGGATCGGAATCTTGTGCTTGGAGTATTGCTGTACTCATGCCCGGTGCGCCAGGAACAACAAACGTTTGCATCGTCTGTGTGGTATCGTTACCGCCGTACACGTTAACTTGCAATTGTCCAAAATCCAGGTTTAGTTGTACACCGTCCATATTGCTGTACAACAGCAATCCGGCGCCGGGCGCGTATGCCATGCGACCGGCTTGATAATTAATGAAACCTAAGTAAGGCGCGATGTTATAAAGATAGCCGCTACCTTGAAGAACTGGTTGGAATTGATAATCAGTGTCTTGGATAGCCGGCTGGTAATAGTTGTCATAAGCATAGCCGTTAAGGTGGTAAGCAGTATTAGTGGTAATGCTGCCGTCTAGGTTGATGTTAAGCGCCAATCCGAATTGACGCGCCAACAAGTTGTCCACTAGTCCGCCAATCGGCTGTGATGGAATGTAGGACCACCTGCTAAATGATGTGTAGGGCATACCCTGGATGTCCACGTTGCCGCTAAAAGTTGGCATAAAGGCCGGACCCAGATTGAAGATTTCGATATTATTAGTGGTGCTCGTTGGCGCTGCGGCCGGAGCTGCCGGGGCTTGCTGTTGTGCGGTGGTTGCTGCGAATACGCCGCAAGTCGACATAATGAGCGCCAGGCACAGCAGTAACACGGTTAGTTTTTTCATTAACTCTTCCTCTCATTTCTTTTTTACATAAAGAGAATTATTGTGCAAATACCCTTTATCTAAAAGTGCTTTCGCGTTTATACACGATGCGCCATAATTTTACTGTATTGGGTTGTGAATGTCAAATAGACGAAAGGTTAAAAGTTAAAAGTTAAAGGCTAAAGGTGAATATGAGCTAAAATAAAAATTTGCCATCTTTCCTTCGCGTATATACTATTCATTTTTAACCTTTCGCCTTTATCAACTTTCCCTTGACATCGCGTTCACCACTCGCTACAATCTTGGTGTAATAGTTCAATAATACACTAACAGAAATTTGGAGGACTGATGTTAACGATTAAAAACCTGCGATTTGGGTATGGCACTAAACGAAAACTATTCGACGGACTAAATTTACAACTGACTGCCGGAAATATTTATGGATTGCTGGGGAAAAACGGCGCTGGTAAAACTACTTTGCTCAAAATTATTAGCGGTATGTTGTTTCCCAAAAGCGGCGACTGCAAATTATTTGGTCAGCGCGCCGAAGAACGTACTGCCAAAATGCTTGAAGAAATTTATTTTTTACCGGAGGAGCCGGTTGGGCCAGTTATTAGCGGTAGTGAGTATGTCAAAATTTACGCGCCGTTTTATCCACGATTTTCGCCTACGAAGTTTAGCGAAATTATCGCGGAGTGGAAAATAAACATTGCTCAATCATTAGTAACTTTATCCCAAGGCGAACGCAAAAAGTTCTTTATCGCGTTTGCGCTTTCGACAAACTGCCGGTTGATATTGATGGATGAGCCGAGTAATGGGCTGGATATTCCTTCCAAAACCGTGTTTCGTAAACTGATTGCCGGGGCGGTGGATGAGTCGAGCGCGTTAGTTATTTCCAGCCACCAAGTGCGGGATCTCGACGGTTTGATCGATCCGATAATTATTATCGATAGCGGCAAAATCGTCTTGAATGAATCGATTGCCAGTATTGAAGATAAAATTATGTTTTCGCTCGGCGCAATTAAACCAACAACCGAGCAGTTGCTGTACTCAATGCAGGTTCCTGCCGGTTGGTCGTATGCGGTTATTAAGACAAATAGCAACGAATATGGTAGCAAAGCCGATTTGGAATTGCTGTTTAACGCGACCGTCGAAAATCCAGAACAAATCGGGCAATTGTTTGGAAGGGGAGTAAAATAATGTTGCGAACAAAAATAGTGGCTAATTTGTTAAATCGGGAATTGCGCGAAAACAAGAAATCGCTGGTATGGTTTGGCATTGCGCTCGTGGTGGTACTGTTCGTGATAACGGCCGCCGGGAATGTTTTTGCTAAAGCCGAGGCTCCGGGAATAATTCAGTTCTTATTCTTTGTTAGCGGGTTATTCTTGGCGACCAATTCTTATCAGGAGCTGAAACAAGCTAAGACCGCCCAGCAGTATTTGCTCATTCCTGCGACCACTGCTGAAAAAGTTGTCGCAAAGACAATTATCTACACGTTGGTAAATGCAATATTTTATATTGTCTGTCTGAAAATCGCGCTGTTGGCAGCATTCTTGGCGCTGAATAGCGGCGGAGCGCAGATCGGCTTTGGGCAGTTTATTGCGACGGCTTACGCAATTAGCTTGAATCTGCTGGCTGATTGGTATGCTTATGTTTTACTTATGGCGGTGGCGGCGTTTGCCAGTGTCTATTTCCGGCGGTTGGCGTTGCTGAAACTGGTGGTGAGTGGCGGTGTGATTACGTTGGTAATCAGCATTGTGCTATTGACCGAAGTGGTCGCGCTATATCACGGCTGGAGCAATATGAACATCAACCTCTCGGCGCAAGGCGGCGCGTTACTAAAATCTATTACCGGTGGTTTTGATGTTGTCGGTGAAATTGTGTCGGTGGCGATAAAAGCCGTGGCAATTCCGTTCTTGTGGGCGCTTACTTGGTTGCGGCTGCGCGAGACGGAGGCCTGAAATGGAATTTAACGGCAACAAACCGATATTTTTGCAAATCTACGATGTTATTATCGACAAGCTGTTGAGTGGCGAATTGCAAAATAACGAGCGAATGCTGTCGGTGCGCGACATGGGCGAAAAGATGTTGGTTAATCCGAACACCGTGCAGCGGGCGTACACCGCCTTGCAAGAAAAAGGAATTGTTGAACAACAGCGCGGTATTGGATTTTTCACAACTACAAATGCCGCTTATATCTCGAAAGCAACCCGGCGCGACGAATTTATCAAAGATCAACTGCCGCAAATGTTTAGAGCGATGGAGTTGTTGGGAATTGACTGGAGCGAACTCAAAAAGCTGTTTGAAAATGCAAAGGAGCATGGAAAAGATGAAAAAGCGAACTAATAGGATAATCATTGGCGTTTTGGCGGTCATTACGCTGTTTATGATGACCGCGGTGGCGGTGCCGTATTTTTTCAAAGATCAGTTGACGCTCACTAATGTGCAGGCAGATACGCCGAGCAATTGGAAGGAGTTGGATATCAAGAAATTTGATAAAATTGCGGTCGCGGGATCGTGGTCGGTGCGGATTAGTCAGGGAACTGAGTACTCGGTGAAAGTCCAGGCTCCGGCCGAGCTTGTTGCTAAAAGTTGTTCTGTGGAAAATGGTGAGTTAATTATCAATAAATACACCGGGGATATTACCCCGACACCGCGAATTGAAATCATTATGCCGACACTGGAAAGTATCCATGTCTTCGGAGCTTCGGAAATCCGCGTCAGCAATTTCAACGGCGAAAAGCACCCGTTTGCTCTGACTGTCGAAGGCGCAACCAGTTTTCGCGCCGACAACTCGACCTTTGCCAATGTTGATGTCGAATGCCAAGGGGCGTCAAGTATCGTGTTTCGCAGTTGTCTGATAACTGCCGCGGTTGTCAATGTCAGCGGCGCTTCTAATGTTGAAATCGAGCGTATGGACGGCGGCGAGTTGTCCGGTTCGTTAAACGGCGTGGCATCGTTACGCTATAGCGGCAAGGTATCCGGGAACAAAATAAAAACAACCGGTTTGGCAGCAGTGAAGCAAAACTAGAAAATGAACGCGGACTTTTTTCATTGTCACGACTAAAAAACATGCTATAATAAATGTGTAGTTGTTGGAGGCTGATATGAAGTTCTTCTGTAATGCTTGTTTTCACAAAATATTCTTTTTCGCAATTCTTCCGTTGTTTGCAATATACGAGATTTTTTTTGTTGGTTGCGAAGCGTTTATGATTAACCGGCTCGCGGATATGTTGATTGGTTTTTTGATTGCGATAGATGTTATGGGAATATTGGCGATTTCGCTTAAGCAGGTTGTTACGGTGCGGCCTCGCTATGATGGCTATAACGGTACCCGGGAATCGGATCGCAATCCTCGTAACGAATTTGATACCGAACGAGAATAGTTGTAGTAAACATATAGAAAAAACACAGGTTTGTCATTATCGGACACCTGTGTTTTTTTGCGCTGTCAAGTTGCTAATTGCTGACTACACTCATGTTGTTAATCGAGGCTACTGTAGAATCCCAAGAACGGGCGCCAACGTAGCCGGAAGCAAAGGTTGAATCGCTGAAATTAAGAACTTCTACTCCGTCGACCTTGATAACTTGATTGGCGCCGGAAGTACTAATTGATACATTATGCGAACCATATACTGAAAATCCGTCGGGCATGACACTGGCCATTGAGACGCTCTGAAACTGCGGTTGCTCAGAGCCGTTGACTACTTTGCGGACTGCGAATCTGTTACCCAAGCCGGGGTCAAATTGGAAAACGTAACCGGAAATTTGCGCGGTGTTAGTAGCGTGGTAATAAATCCCATAGCCATTGCCGCTGGTAAAGTTAACCGTTGCTGAAATGGTGTAATTGGTACCACTACTATTAGCAAATATCGCACGCGCCTCAGTACCAGACCTTGGAATTAATCCGCCGTTAGCAGTTGACCAAGTTCCCATAATCGGGACGACTCCTTGCGTAGCCAAGGTTTTGCTGGAATCGAATGCTGTCTGCTGGTATAGTAGATTAGAGTTGACCGGGGCGGCTACAACGACATTGCTGCCGTGAATGCTACACTTAATTTGCGGGTAATTGTTAACATCCGCCCACCAGCTATAGGTGCCACCATCTTTGCAGATTGGTGGGTTTACCAACAAACCGGCCGTTATGAGAAAACCTACTCCGGAGGTATTGACCGGATTGTAGTTTCCGCCTTTAGCCAGGTAGATTGAATAAGTTTGCGAGACGATATTTTGATTGGTATAGCAGGCGTTGGTGGTTGAGTCTTGTCGCATATTTTTGAAAAATGGAAAAACGATTATTGCCAAAATCGCAATAATCCCAAGGACAACCATCAGTTCGATAAAAGAAAAACCGTCGCGCGTTTGTCGCTTGTTCAAAAAAAACATAAATTCACCTGCAATAGAGTAGTCACAAATTCAATATCAATTATAGCATGCAATGGATATAATTGTAAAAAAACACTCGTAGATGCTCAACCCGAGCCGATTCAAATCATCTTTTTTGGATTTGGAGCGTAGATATTTCTAACTGCGTAGCAGTTGGGTCAACGGAGGGAGGAATGGCCTTGTAATACCAATTGCGGTCGGTGATGCTATAAACTAAACTCCAATTCGAAGTGTCAGTGAGCTTTTTGCTATTGCCGTTGATGTCGGTGACCAAAAATTGATAACCGCTTTCCGGCTTAATATTAATTCTGTTGCCGCCGGGGCTGAAAATAATATGATTGACCGGAGCCTGCCAGTCGGCTGCGTTTAGCCCGATATCCGTATATGTGTACGGCGCCCAAGTGCGCGGATATCGCCCGTTGGCGGTATAGTAAGAATCAATTAGTTGTACCATCGCTCCGGAAATCTCTGGTAGAGTTGAACCGAGCGGTGTTAGCGGCGCTACGATTACCGGGGAGTCGCTGCCGTGAACGCTACAATTTATTCGCGGATAGTTATTGGCATCTAACGACCAGCTGTAGATTCCGTTGTCCTTGCAGATGGGGGCGTTGACTAGTAAGCCGGCTTGCACGAGAAAATTCACGTCGGCGGTGTTGACCGGGTTATAAGTTCCGCCCTTGGTCAAATATATCGAATATGACTCATCAACAATTCGTTGGTTGGCTAAGCAGGAATTTCTCGTCGATTCCTCACGCATGTTTTTGAACAGTGGAAATACGATTATTGCCAAAATGGCAATAATCCCCAATACTACCATCAGTTCAATAAAAGAAAAACCTGCCGAGCTTCTAGGATGTACTTTAGTTTGCATATGATTACCCACAGTTACCGATACCCAGCGCTACTTTGTCTGCAACAAATTATAGCCTGCAGTTGGAGGAAAATCAAATTCTACATTATTGTTTAACAAAACTGTGCAAAGTGCTACAATGTAGTTATATTTAATTTATGGAGGTTGCTATGGCAAAAGTTGGTCAAGTTTTTAAATGCGAACTGTGTGGTAATGAAGCAGTTATTACAGTGGCCGGTGGTAGTCCCGAATTGGTTTGTTGCGGTCAACCAATGACCAAAAAGTAGGGAGGACATATGTCAAAATCGTTTTTGCAGGCGGTAGCCAACCGCCGGACTTATTATGGGATAAGCAATGAAAAAATAGTTCCCGAGCCGATGGTTGTTGAAATTGTTGAATCGGCGCTCAAACATACCCCGTCGGCGTTTAATTCGCAAAATTCGCGTGTTCTGGTGTTGTTTGGTGCTGAGCATGATGCTTTTTGGTCAATCGCGATGGCGGCGTTGCGAGCAATCGTGCCGGCGGAGAAATTTGCTCCGACCGAGGAGAAAATAAACTCTTTTGCTGCCGGGTATGGCACCGTGCTCTTCTTTGAAGATATGTCAGTGGTCGAAAACTTGCAAACGCAATTTCCCGGCTATGCAGTTAACTTTCCAATCTGGTCCGGGCAGGCTTCGGGGATGTTACAGTTTGTTGTTTGGGCAGCATTGGAAGCCGAGGGCTTGGGTGCGTCGTTGCAACATTACTCGCCGCTTGTCGACGAGGGAATGTATAGTCGTTGGGATGTGCCGCGCAGTTGGAAATTGACCGCGCAGATGCCGTTTGGCAAGCCGACAGCACCCGCCGGTGAAAAAACATTTTTGCCGTTGAATGAACGGGTCAAAATTTATCGTTGAATAATTGCAGGAGTAAAACATGAGTTTTTTAGGTTCGCTGACACTCGGATTGTTGATCGTGAGTGGCGGTTATTATGTTGTGCGCAGCTATGCGCGCCGGGACAATCGAGTGGTGCCGTATCTGGTGGTTCTTAGAAAATATCATCATTACGCCGGCATTTTGGCGCTATGCGCTGGAATTGGTCACGCGTTGCTGTATAAATATCCGGTTTTGTCAGCTCGCGCCTACAGCGGCTACGCGGCTTTGGCAATATTAGCCGGCATGTCGGTTATTGGGTTTGGCATAAAGCTCAATCCGCGTAATAAAAATTTTCGAATGTTGCATCGGGTTGCGATGGTGTTGCTTATAGTAGCGGTTGTCGTACACTTGGTTATCAAAAAATTATTACAAGTTATCTAAGCGACATTAGTTGTTGGCATAATGAATTGATAGAGGCTCTGGGGAACCGGAGTTTTTTTCATTAGCGTGAAAACAAGATTATTTAGAGGCGGATATTATATGCAGCCACTCAAAGCACTCCTGAACAAGTTCCGGGTAGCGGTGTTTTTGTATTGGACGTTTTCGGCATCGTTCAATTGTTATTATGTGTTGTTTTTTGAAAGCGGCAAACATATTTCCCCTTCAACTATTGGTGTTATGATGTCGTTGTTCACTATTGCTACGATGTTCGGACAGTCCTTTTGGGGTTACTTGTGCGACAAGTTTGATTCGATAAAAAAAGCGTTTTTGCTGGCAGCGATTCTGGCCTGCGCGGTAGTCGGTACCTTTCCCTATAACAACAGCGTGGTAACGTTGTATATTGCGATGGCGGCGCTGGGATTTTTGCTACCGCCGATGTCGCCGATGGTCGATTCATGGCTGTTAAAACACTTAAGCAAGTCCGGTCAGGAGACAAAGTTTGGCACAGTGCGGGCATTTGGCTCGCTTGGTTGGTCGCTTACGGCGTGTGCGACTGCCTATCTGATTAGTTGGTTCGGCTGGAATATTATGTATTACGAGGGGGTAGCAGCGGCGCTGTTGATGATGGTCACCGTGATATTTATCGATGACGTGTCGTTACGGTCGGCGATTATTCCTGAAACAGCGCAAGATAAGATAACGCCGTGGAGGGCGGCGCGCGAATTGCTAAACGACCGCGCCTATCTCTTCATCGTGTTAGTATTGTTTTTTCAATTTTTCGGGTTGCAGACCGCCTATAATTATCTGGGCTTGATTATGAAAACTGCCGGCGGCGATGTTATCAACCTAGGCTGGACCTATCTACTCGATGCCGGCAGCGAATTGCCGTCGATGTTTCTGTCGGTTTGGTTGTTGAAGCGGTTTCCACAAAAGCGGATAATAATGGTCGCGATGGCGCTATATCTGTTGAGGTTCGCGTTGATTTTCTACTTTAGAACGGCGACGGTAGTAATGTTCAGCTCGATTTTGCAGGGGTTGGCATTTGGATTGTTGCTGACCTCGGTGCGCAATTATATTTTTCTTGTCGCGCCAACCCATCTCAAGACGATGGCGTTCACTGTCGGCGAGGCGATTTACTTAAACCTCGCGGTAATTATCGGCGGCATTTTCGGCGGCTTGGTCGTAGAATTTTACGGTGTATATTCGCTGATTGCAATTTGCGCGGCATCGGTTTGTATCGCGTTAATGCTGCTATTTGTAAATAGCTTTGTGCTACCAAAACGCTAATTTGCTTTACAGAACGGGGCAATGATGGTAATCTATGCTAGGGAAATTTTATCGAGGAGAAGAAATATGAAAAAAATCTTGTTAGTACTATGCCTGTGTTTCGCAGTTGCCGGGGTGGCATCGGCAACACCGCTTACCGATTACTCATTAGGAAAAACGCAGATTGATTTAAGTTTAGGCTGGGCTAGTGACGGTACCAGCGGCGTAAATGGCGATATTGATGCCCATCCAGTTGAGTGGGCCATCAACCAACAGTTTGGCAGTGGCAGTGGCGGTGTCGGCAATCTCGGTGTTACTGTCGGTCTGAGTAGCAATATGGCCTTGCGTTTGAAAACGCTTATGTTTAATGGTAGCACTTACAATAGTCCGCAATTGCCAGATGGAAGCGGCTTTACGGCAACGGGCTATGTGTCCGATACCGAATTCGATTTTATGTATCAAGCGCTGACGCTAGACAGAAGTCCGGTGTCGCTAACCGTGCTAATTGGCTTTGATGTTCCAGTATTGGGGACAATTTTTAGTAGCAATAACTGGGATAATTACTATGGCAATTACTCTAGTGGCAATATTGCGCAATTCAGTTTGATTGGCGGCGGGTTTGTAGGTGGACTACAACTAGTCACGCCGATTAACGATACCACGAATTTTTACGCGAACGGCGACCTTGGCACCTCGCATTGGGGACTAGGAGTGGGTGTGGGCTTTGTATTAGCGCCGCAGTTTGATTTTAACATTGGTTTAGACTATCGAAGTTTCAACCTCAACTCGATTAACAGCAACTTAAACGGTTCTATTACTTCAACCCAACCGACGATTGGAATATCTTACCGGTTCTAAAAAAAACGAGGCTCCTTCAAAATTTGAAGGAGCCTTTTTGTTGTTTTTTGTCAGCAATAAAGAACAGGGCAATCAAAACTAGCGGCGCGATAAAACTGTAAGAAACGGGCAAAAGGGTCGTGATTGAATAATTTTCGTTGGGAATAAGTTCGACTAGTTGCAAGACCGCGATGCTCAGCGTAATTAATGAATAATTGATAATGATGGCGAGGCGAAAACTACGGCTGGTAAACGGTGCTAATAGTCCGATAATTCCCAGAACGAGGCAGTATAGTCCAAGTTCATTTTGTAGCGAAGCTGATAGCGGCGTATGAAAGGCCGTTGCCAACTGATATGCGTAGTACATTCGCTCAAGGCCATAGTAGATTCCGGCGCTGCCGACTGCGAAAACCAGCCAGTATTTGTAGAAAAAAACTGTAAAACAGGGTTTGCGCTGACGCGATTTATTGGATTTGGCCAAGAAAAAATGTAACATGCTCAGAACGATACCTAGCGCCAGCAGTAAAACAGGAATCATGGTTGCCTCCGAAAAAAATACGCTATTGCTAAAAATTATTGTATAGGCATTTTAACATTGTATGAACTAAAAAACAAATATTGTTTCCGAAAATTGAGCAGGAATTACCTGGCTTTTTGTCGAATATTAGGAGGGCGAAGTGGTGAAAAGTTAATAGCGAATGGTGAAATGTTGTTGTAGTGAAAAATTGTTGTAGTACAAGGGCGCAGTAGTGAAATTTGGTAAGAGCTGAAAATGCAGTGAATAAAAAACTTTTCGGAGTGTGAAATATGGAATGGTGGAAACGATCGGTTGCCTATCAGGTGTATCCGATGTCTTTTTGCGATAGCAATAATGATGGTATGGGCGATATTCGCGGCATTATTAACAAGTTAGATTATTTGAAGTTACTGGGAATCGATGTGATTTGGCTGACACCTGTATACGCGTCGCCGCTAGACGATAACGGCTATGATATTTCCGATTACTATGCTGTCAACCCGCAGTTTGGCACTTTGGCGGATTTGGAAGAATTATTGCGTGAGGTTCATGTTCGTGGTATGAAATTGATTATGGATTTGGTAGTCAATCATACCAGCGATGAACACGTCTGGTTTAAGAGTGCGGTCAGTGACGTGAATTCGCCATATCGCGATTATTACATTTTTTCAGATACAATCGCAACCGCGCAACAAAGCTTTTTTAGCGGTAGCGCTTGGGAATACAGTACTCAAGCACAACAATACTATTTTCACCAATTTTCCAAACGTCAGCCGGATTTGAACTGGGATAATGCAAAAATGCGTGGAGAAATTTACGCGATGATAAACTGGTGGCTGGATAAAGGCTTAGACGGTTTTCGACTGGATGTTATTGATTTAGTTGGTAAGCTGCCATTAGAAGAACGGGTAGATTTAGCCAAAACTCATCGATTCTTGCAGGAAATGAATAGCGCTTGTTTCGCCGGACGGGATGTTTTGACCGTCGGTGAGACACCGCTGGCTACCGCCGACAGCGCTTGGTTGTTTTCAGCAGCGTCGCGCCGGGAATTGTCGATGGTGTTTGGTTTTGAGTTTGTGGCATTAGACGAAGTTGCAGGTGAAGGTAAGTGGGAACTGTGCCAATTGCAACTGAGCGAATTGAAAGCTGTCTTTTCCAAGTGGCAGATTGCATTGCACAATAATGGTTGGAACTCGCTGTTTTGGTCAAATCATGATCAGCCGCGGATTGTGTCGCGATTTG
Organism: Bacillota bacterium; assembly: GCA_037129925.1. Classification (GTDB taxonomy): domain Bacteria; phylum Bacillota; class Negativicutes; order JBAXTZ01; family JBAXTZ01; genus JBAXTZ01. The sequence goes on along the minus strand of JBAXTZ010000014.1, from coordinate 26,969 downwards.
GCGATGACAACGAATACCGGGTGGTCAGCGCCAAAATGCTGGCAACACTATTGCATGGTTTGCAAGGCACACCGTATATCTATCAGGGCGAGGAGCTTGGTATGACCAATGTGAAATTTGAGCTAGATGAATACGCGGATATCGAAACCAAAAATATGGTCAAAGAAAAGCAAGCTGCCGGTTGGTCGATGGCGAAAATAATGGCCGGAATCTATGCCAAGGGACGGGACAATGCCCGTACGCCGATGCAGTGGGATGCCACAGCTAACGCCGGATTTTCGACCGGTACGCCGTGGCTGGCGGTCAATCCGAATTATCCGGAGATTAATGTTGCCGAGAGCATTGTCGAGGCCAACAGCGTCTTTCACTATTATCAAAAGTTGATAAAATTACGCCGTGAACACGAGGTAATTGTCAATGGTGATTATAAGCTGATATTTCCCGATCATCCGGCGGTTTTTGCCTACGAACGGACACACGGACCCACTAAGCTGACGGTTATCTGCAATTTTTATCAACCTTCGGTGGAATTAGCCCTGGATATTTATGGCAAGAGTATTTTGGCGGCAAATTATGCTGAGCCAATATTTGCTAATGGCAAGCTTCAACTGCGTCCCTTCGAAGCGCTGATGCTCGTCGAAATCACCGGCGCTGATGTGGAACAATGAAAAGATACGCATTGGCGCTGAAGGACGCTGCTTGTAGCGACGTCGCCAATGTTGGCGGCAAGGCAGCCAATTTGCACGCGCTGATTGCGGCCGGCTTCAATGTGCCGCCGGGTTTTTGCATAACTACAACAGCGTTTCGTGAATTCATTAGCTCCGCCGAAAAAATGACCGAATACTTTGCTGTTTTGGCGAAAATTAGCAGCGCTGATCAAGCGCTAATCGCGGCTCTAAGTTTAGAAATATGCGCGTACTTACAAACGCTGCCATTGCCGAATATTTTGGTCACACAGATACTTGCCAAACTCGGAAAACATGGCGTAAATGATGCTTATGCAGTTCGTTCGAGCGCTGCTGATGAAGATTCTGCCGATGCCTCGTTTGCCGGAATTTATGAAACCTATCTAAACGTCACCGGCGAAGCAGGGTTGCTCAAGGCGTTGCGTGATTGTTGGTTATCGTTATTTTCAGAACGGGCGATTACGTATCGGATAAACAACCGGTTTGATCACGCGCAAACGGCAATCGCCGTGGTGGTGCAAAAACTGGTGTTAGCCGATGCGTCAGGAGTGATGTTTACGGCCGATCCGGTGAATAATGATCACGAAGCTATCTGCATTGACGCTAATTTTGGGTTGGGCGAATCGATAGTGTCCGGGATTGGCAACGCCGATCATTATCGGGTGGTACGCGGTGAACTCTGCGATAAGCGGATAGTCGCAAAACATGTTTTCGCCAATGTTCGTGACGATGGCGGGGTTGACTATGAAGAAGTTATTTTGGAAAAACAGAGCAGTCAAGTGTTGCCAGATTGCGAAATTGTTAAACTGGCGACGCTCGGAATATCTATACGCGAAGTTTTTTCAAACGAGCAGGATATTGAATGGTGCTGGCGCCAAGGTGAATTTTACATTGTGCAAAGTCGTCCGATAACTACTTTGTTTCCAATCGGGCAGTTCGCTGACGACCGCCCGCGTATTTTGTTTTCCTACGCGCACTGGCAAATGATGACCAAGCCGATTTCGCCGCTGGGCTGTTCAGTATGGCGGACGATGTTTCCGATTGGAAAAAACAGCCTGACTTCCGAGAGCGCTTATATGCTGCCTTTAGCCGGGCGATTATATATTGACGGCACCGAGGTGCTGTATTTTAAGCGATTGCGTAAACTGTTGCCGAAAGTAATTACCTTGCTAGATTCCCGAATGGGCGCGGCGGTAGCTGCAGCTTGTGTGCGGGAACGGTTCTTGCAATCAGGGCGTTCGAAGTTGTCGATAGTGTTGCGTTGGGCTAAAGTTGTGTTGCCGATAGCCGGTCGTGCTGGGTTGAGTATTTTGCAATCCAATTCGGGATCGATTTTTGGACGTGCTGATTGCTATCGAAAGCAAGTTTCGGCGTTATTGTCCAAAGAGTTGGCAATGGCGACTAATGACGCACACGCTATCGAGTTGATCCAGCAATCAGCGGGGCGGTTTGAAGCTATTAATTTGGCGTATTTAGTGACTTTAGGCGTAGTGTCGGAAAAATGCATCAGTTTTCTGATGCGGCGGTGGAGCGCTGTTAAAGTAGATTTCAATGTATTAACCAAGGCTGTGCCGAATGATGTTTCGGTCGAGATGGGGCTGGCGCTGGCTGATTTAGCGGAAATGGTGCGGGAAAATATTAAATCAGGTATGGATTTGGAACCGGAAACAGTCGCAGCAATTATTCGCCGGTTGGTTGTGCAAGACGGTAAGTTTGTGGCAGCGCTCAACCTGTTTCTGGAAAAATACGGCATGCGCTGTTCAGGCGAGGTCGACATTGCCAACCCGCGCTGGCGGGAACATTCACTGATTATCGCCGCGCCGATTTGCAATCACATTCGTTGTAACTCGGTCAATCAGCATCAAACTCGTTTTCGTGAAGGCAAATTCAATGCGGAAAACTATATTGCCGAATTGATAACGGGATTAAAACAAAAACGCTTTGGCCGGTTAAAAGCCAAAGCGTTGCAGCATTTATTGGAAATATATAGGAATACCTTTGGGTTGCGCGAGTATCCGAAATATCTGATGATGACGTTGTTTGATATTTATCGTAAAAAACTATTAACGGTCGGTGAAAATTTGGCAGCGACAAATGTAATTCAGAATAAGACCGACGTTTTTTTGCTGTCGCTCGCTGAGTTAGCGGTCGCTCTTAAAACCAACGACAATGAGCGGTTGGCAAACACCATCGCAACTCGAAAAGCCGGGCAGCAAAACTTCGAACGCATCCGACCGCCCCGGGTCATGACCGAGAGCGGCGAAATCGTCATGGCTCCGAGCAAAAATAATAACCAGACAGCGGCTAATATTTTGTCGGGTACGGCGGTATCGAGCGGGGTGGTAACCGGACGAGCCCGGATTGTGTTCGATCCAAATTTGGTGCAATTAGAAACTGGTGATATTCTGGTTGCGCCTTATACAGACCCGGGCTGGACGCCATTATTTATGTCGGCAAGCGCCTTGGTAACCGAAATCGGCGGTCTTATGACTCACGGAACGGTAATTGCCCGGGAATATGGATTGCCGGCAGTAACTTGTGTAGAAAACGCTACGACACTAATTCGGGAAGGGCAAATTATTCGGGTAGATGGAAATAGCGGCTTAGTTGAGTTAGTTGGATAACTTTCGAAAAATTATTAGTGTAGTTGTTAATTATTAACGCTAAAGGCTTTATGGATGTCGGCTATTTGTCGGAAATCATTCTTTTCCATATAAGCGGCAATGCCGACTGCTATTTCTGCCGTCACTGTCGGGTTGGTAAAGTTTGCGGTGCCGACCATCACGGCGCTTGCTCCGGCTAGCAAAAATTCGATTGCGTCCTGCCAACAGCTGATACCGCCCATGCCGATGACCGGAATATTGACACAACTTGCCACTTCGTGAACCATCCGTAGCGCGACCGGTTTGACGGCGGCGCCGGATAAGCCGCCATAATTATTGGCGAGCAGTGGGCGTTTTTTGTCGATGTCGATTGCCATGCCGAGCAGGGTGTTGATTAGGGATACCGCATCGGCGCCGTTTTTTTCGGCGGCGAGCGCGGTTTCTTTGATGTCGCGGACATTCGGGGTAAGCTTGACAATCAGAGTTTTCGCGGTGCAGGAGCGCACCGCGGCAACAACTTCACTGATGCCGTCCGGCGTGCTGCCAAATGCCATGCAGCCGGCCTTGACGTTCGGACAGGAAACGTTGAGTTCGATTGCATCAATGTCGGCGTTGTTAAGAATTGTTGCCATCCGGCAATAGTCGTCGATTGAGTTTCCGGCGATATTGGCGATGATTTTCGTATCATACTGGCGCAAAAACGGGATTTCGTGTTTGATAAAATAATCCACGCCGGGATTTTGCAAACCGACGGAATTGAGCATCCCCGACGGCGTTTCCGCGCAACGCGGCGCGGCGTTGCCTTGACGCGGCTCGATTGTCAGGCCTTTGACCGAAATTCCGCCCAACTTATTCAAATCGACATACTCGCCATACTCCCGGCCAAAGCCAAAACAACCGCTGGCGGCGATAACCGGATTGTTTAGTTTCAAATTTCCAATTGTTACTCTTAAATCCATTGGCGTTCCCCCAATATATAATCGCGTCTTACCTGATAACTTGATAACCTGACTACTTGATAACCAGGTATTCGATTACTCCCAAATCACATCCTGCGCCCAAAACACCGGTCCGTCTTTGCAGACATGGCTGTGCTGCCAGCCGGATTCCGTCCGGGTTTTGCAGGCGCAGACCAGACAGGCGCCGATGCCGCAGGCCATTCGTTCTTCGAGCGAAACCTGACAGGGGATGTTGAATTGAGCTGCCAGCTTGGCAATTGCCCGCAACATGACTGTTGGGCCGCAAGCAAAAATAATATCCGGCAAGTATCCCGATTGAAGCTGTCGCTCCAAAGCTTGGGCGGTATTGCCGTGAAAACCGGAGCTGCCGTCATCGGTGCAACAGATAAATTGGTCGGATATATCGGCAAATGTACCAGCTCTGATACATTTGCCAACTGAAGCGAAGCCCAAGATAGTTGTTTTGTGAGCGTCGGGGTATTGTTTGAGCAATGCGTATAGCGGGAAAACGCCGATGCCGCCGCCAACCACATAGATGTTTTGGTAATCAGGCTTTATTTCAAATCCGGTTCCAAGCGGGGCAAGTATGTCCAACTTGGCGCCGACTTTTTTTTGTGCCAATAACGCCGTACCACGTCCGCGCACCTGAAATATGAAACTTAGCCGATGATTGGTCGCATCAATATCGAAAATACTGATCGGCCGACGCAGCATACTAACATCATCCGAGCAATTAATGTGCAAAAACTGCCCGGGCAATGCACGCGCAGCTAACTCTGGCGCCCGGACGGTAAATTGATAGATGTCACTATTAAGTTGTTTTCTTTCAACAATTTCAACAAAGTGTCTGTTCATTACTTCCGGCGCTCTCCTTTATAGCTTTGCAGATCTGCAGCTTTGCTCCTTTGAAACCCCTACTCGTCCTGCTTCATCAATTCCGCCAAGTCATAGATTGGCAGCGATTTGTTCAGCATCCGATTTTGCAAACAATACAGCAATACTCGGGCGGTATCCAGCGATGTCAGACAGGTGAGCGATAGCTCGACGGCTTTGCGGCGGATTTGAAAACCATCGTTTAACGGCTGGCGGCCTCGGGACGGGGTGTTGATGATCATGCCGATATCGCCGCTTTCAATAAGATCGAGAATGTTGGGATGGGCTTCGTTGATTTTGCGAACGGAAATGGTTGGAACGTGCCTACGATTTAATCGTCCGGCAGTCTTGGTTGTCGCGAACAACTTATAGCCCAATTCTTGATAGCCTTCGGCAATCGCCACTAATTCCGGTTTGTCGCTGTCTTTGACGGTCATCAGGATGCCTTTGTCAATATCGGGAACTTTCATGCCGGCGCCGAGCAGGCCTTTGAACAGCGCTTCGGGGAAGTTTTTGCCGATGCCGAGCGCCTCGCCGGTCGATTTCATTTCCGGTCCGAGCGCCGTGTCCACGCCATGCAGTTTCTCAAAACTAAATACCGGCACCTTGACGCTGACGTAGTCCGGTTCCGGGTACAATCCGGTGCCGTAGCCAAATTCGCTCAGTTTGTGCCCCATGCAAACTTTGGTTGCCAGCTCAATCATTGGAATGCCGGTTACTTTGCTGATATAGGGAACGGTGCGGCTGGAGCGGGGGTTGGCTTCAATAATATATACTTCGCCGTCATAATAAACGAACTGAATATTGATCAGCCCGATAATATTTAGCTCTTTGGCCAGTTTGCGGGTGATGCTGTAAATTTTTTGTTTAACTTCAATGGAGACGCTTTGGGTCGGATATACCGAGATGCTGTCGCCGGAATGAACCCCGGCGCGCTCGATGTGTTCCATGATTCCCGGTACCAAAATGTTTTCGCCATCGCAAATTGCATCTACTTCCAGTTCTTTGCCGGGCAGATATTTGTCGATTAATATGGGGTAGTCCTGTTTAATTATGCTGATAATGTCAAAAAACTTGCCAAGGTCGTCGTCGCTATAGGCAATTTCCATCCCCTGTCCGCCGAGGACGAAAGAAGGACGAATCATCACCGGATAACCCAACTCATTGGCCAAACGAATACCGTCGGGTAGTTGATTAAAGGTTTTTCCCGCCGGACGTGCAATGGCTAATTTTTCGAGGATTGCTTCAAACAATTGCCGGTCTTCGGCAGCTTCAATATCATCGGGTTGGGTGCCGTATACTTTAATACCGCGTTGTTTCATGAAATTAGCCAGTTTGATCGCGGTCTGTCCACCAAATTGAACAAAAACACCATCGGGTTTTTCGATGTCGATGATGCTTTCAACGTCCTCCGGCGTGAGCGGTTCAAAATACAACCGGTCAGCAGTGTCAAAATCGGTGCTTACCGTTTCCGGGTTATTGTTGATAATAATGGTTTGGTAGCCTAGTTCTTTGAGCGCCCAGATACAATGTACCGAGCAGAAGTCGAATTCAATGCCCTGTCCGATGCGAATCGGACCTGAACCAAAGACAATTACTTTTTTACCCGGTTGAGGATTGGCTTCGCAATGCTCATCGTAAGTTGAGTAAAAATAAGGTGTTTGCGCTTCAAATTCAGCCGCGCAGGTATCGACCATTTTGTATACTGCGCGAATGCCGTGAGCCTTTCGAGAAAAGGCGACATGGTCCTCGCTGTTGCCGGTTAGTTCGCCGATTATTTTGTCGGGAAAACCCAGTTGTTTGATTTCCCGCAACCGCTCGGAATCAATCGCTTCAAAATCAGCGGTTTTCAACCACTCCTCAGTGTCGACAATTGTTTTCAGTTGCGCCAAAAAATACCGGTCAACTTTGGTAGTGCTATGCAGTAATTCAATATCCATCCCTCGTCGGAGGGCAGCGGTTAAGGCAAATAGTAATTCGTCATGCGGAGTTTTCAGCTTGTTGTGCAATTGTTCGTCGGTCATGTCACTGTAGATAACTTTTTCCAGCGAATGCATATTTATTTCCAGTGAGCGGATGGCTTTGAGCAACGCAGCGGCGAAAGAGTTGCCGATTGCCATAACTTCACCGGTTGCCTGCATCTGGGTGCCAAGAGTGCGGCGGGCGCTGACAAATTTGTCGAAAGGAAACTTCGGTAGCTTGACCACAACATAATCTAAACAGGGTTCAAAACAAGCGTAGGTTTTCCCGGTAACGGTGTTGACAATTTCATCAAGACTATAACCGATGGCGATTTTTGCCGATACTTTGGCAATCGGATAACCGGTGGCCTTCGATGCCAATGCCGACGAACGGCTGACACGAGGGTTGACTTCGATAACGGCATATTCCATCGACTCGGTGTGCAACGCAAACTGCACGTTACAGCCGCCCTCAATGCCCATAGCGGTTATTATATTTAAAGCCGCCGACCGTAACATCTGATATTCCTTGTCAGAAAGCGTTTGCGAGGGCGCAACGACAATGCTGTCGCCGGTATGAACGCCGACCGGGTCGATATTTTCCATGTTGCAAATAGTAATTACGTTGCCTTTGCCATCACGAACAACTTCGTATTCAATTTCTTTCCAACCAGAAATGCATTTTTCAATCAAAGCCTGAGTGACCCGGCTCAATCTCAAGCCAGTGGTTGCGATTTCTATGAGTTGTTGACGAGTTTCGGCAATGCCGCCTCCGCTGCCGCCAAGAGTATACGCTGGACGGACAATGACCGGATAACCGATTTCATCAGCGAACACAAGCGCATCTTCAACCAACTCGACAACCCGGCTTTTGATACAGGGCTCATTAATCTGTTCCATAGTATCTTTGAAAGTTTGCCGGTCTTCAGCCTTTTTGATGGCGTGGATGTTTGCACCGAGCATTTTGACGTTATGCAATTCGAGAAAACCGCTCTCGGCCAGTTCCATCGCCAAATTCAACCCGGTTTGTCCGCCAAGTGTTGGCAGAATGCTGTCCGGTTGCTCTTTGAGGATGATCTTTTCCAGTACTTTTACGGTCATTGGTTCAATGTAAATTTTGTCAGCTATCCGGGTATCAATCATGATTGTTGCCGGGTTGCTGTTGAGCAGCACGACTTCAATGCCTTCCTCTTTTAACGCCCGGCAGGCTTGAGTTCCGGCATAATCAAATTCGGCAGCCTGCCCAATAATAATTGGACCGGAACCGATGACCAGAGTCTTTTTTATTAAAGGATTCTTTGGCATAATACCTCGCTTAATAGGGTAATAGGAGTAACGGAGAAGTAGTCAAGTAGAGATTAGTAATCAAGTAGTCAAGTGGGCGGTGTGTATTTTAGCTTTCATAATTCAGCTTTATCATACGAGCATCGCCATAAATTCGTCGAATAGATAAGCTGTATCTTTAGGACCTGGGGCGGCTTCGGGATGAAACTGCACCGAAAAAACCGGGGCATCTAGGTAGCGCACCCCTTCAATCGAGTTGTCGTTGAGGTTGATGTGGGTAATCTCCATAGCTTTTCCGGCTAATGACTCATGAATGATTGAATAACCGTGATTTTGCGAAGTAATGTAGGTCAAATCTTTCATTATATCTTTTACCGGATGATTGCAACCACGGTGTCCGTATTTCAGCCGTCCGGTATCGGCATCTTTGGCGAGCGCCAGCAGTTGATGCCCCAGACAAATGCCGAATATTGGTCTTTTGCCATACAAATCGCGCAAAGTTTGAATGGAGGGCTGACAATCTTTGGGGTCGCCGGGACCGTTAGACAGCAGGATACCTGCCGGGTTACAACTCAAAACTTCGGAGGCTGTTGAAAATGCCGGATATAAATAAATTTCACAATCGCGTTTAAGCAATGACCGGAGAATGTTGGTTTTGATTCCGTAGTCAATGACGGCGATGCGCGAACCGTTGCCGGGGAAATGTTTTATGGAGCGAGTTGTGACGTTGGCCACAGCATCAGTTACGGAAAACGCCGCAAACCGCGGATAGATAGTGTCGAAATCAAAGCTTTCGGCTGGTGCGATTATTCCCCGCATTGTGCCGCTATCACGAATTATCTTAGTAAGGGCGCGAGTGTCGATACCCTCGATACCGACAATGTCATGTTCTTTTAGATAATCATCGAGCGTGCGCGTCGAACGCCAATTACTGGGCGCTTTGCATAGTTCGCGGACAACAAAACCACGCACTTTGGGATTAAGCGACTCCAAATCTTCAGTATTTATACCATAATTACCGATCAGTGGATAAGTCATTGTGACTATCTGACCATAGTAAGACGGGTCGGTTAAAAGTTCCTGATAACCGGTCATACCGGTATTGAATACTACTTCGCCGATCGTTTCCCGTAATGCTCCAAAGCTCTTGCCGCGAAATATTATCCCGTTTTCTAACGCTAATACTGCTTTCATATTTCCTCCTCGTATGCCGCTGGCGGTTGGCGGCTGGCCGCTGGTAATGCCGTTGGCCGCTTGCCGCTAGCCGCTTGCCGCTAGCCGTTTGCCGCTGGTAATGACGCCAACCGCTAGCCGCCAGTAAGCCGCCAGCCGCCAGCCGCTAACAGCCAACTGCCAAAACAGCATTAATATCATCGCGCATCCGCAAAGCTTCGGCGCGGGCCGCGGCGGCAAATTGCAGTTCGGAAAATTGTCCGCACCAGTGCTTGGATTGATAGGCCAGCATAATACTGCGGCTGGCGTTAACGATAGCGCCCAAGCCGTCTTTGTTGAAATTCGGCGCAATATCCTTGGCAGAGCCGCCTTGAGCGCCATAACCAGGCACCAGGATATAAGCTTGCGGCATGATGGCGCGTAATGTTGCCGCTTGTACCGGATAGGTGGCGCCGACTACCGCTCCGACGCTACTGTAATGATATTTGCCGATAAGCGGTTGTCCCCAGTCGTGGATGAGTGCGGCAACTTTTTCTGCTACCGTTTCACCGGACTGTAACAGTAAATCTTGCAGTTGGCCGCTGGAAGGGTTGGAAGTTTTGGCGAGAATAAAGATGCCGGTGTTATGTTCGCGACAGGACTTGATAAATGGTTCGATACCGTCGTAACCAAGATACGGATTGACGGTGAGCGCATCACAGACGAAAGCGTGGCGGCTAAAAAAACCTTGGGCATAGCCTTCGGCGCTGCTGCCGATGTCGTTGCGCTTACCGTCGGCGATTACAAGTAATCCCCTCTCTTTGGCGTAGCGAACAGTCTGCTCAAACGCCTGGATTCCGGGCAAACCAATTGCCTCGTAACAGGCTAATTGTGGCTTTACACAGGGAACAATGTCGGCGATGGCATCAATAATCTGCCGATTAAATTCAAAAAACGCTTTTCCGATGGCGCCGGTGACAGTTTCAGAGTCGGCGTTAGCTTGCTGCATGATGTGTTCAGGGATAAACTCAATGCGTGGATCCAAGCCAATGACACTCGGATTGTTGGTTAGTTTTATTTTTTCAATTAGTCTGTCAATAAACATCTCGGTCTCCAAAATTAATATTTTGCAAAAAAAAAGCAAGGATATTATCCTTGCTGATTATAAATCAATAATTGAAAAACAACCGTTCGGATTGCAAAACGCTATATTATGAAATTGTTTTAATTTCATAACGTCACCTCCGAAAATTATTGACTTATTCTAGCACAACCAGTTGTGGCTGTCAATTTAGATGTTTTGCTATCCCGCGAAAACTTCAATGTGCCGTTTGCGATGGTATGTTCTACCGCTCCTTGTAACTGTAAGCCGTTAAATGGGGTGTTTTTCCCCTGCGAATAAAACTTTGTGCTGTCCACCGTTTGGCATATATTGGCATCTACGATTGTAATATCTGCTGGAGCGCCTACTGTAAGTGTTTCGGTTGATTTACCCAATATCTGCGCCGGATTGAAGGACATTTTTTTAGTTAGTTCTTCCAGGGTTAGATAGCTTGGCCGGACTAAATAGGTATTTGCCACGGCAAAGGCGGTTTCCAGACCAGAAATGCCAAAGGCGGCATTGGTGAAATCGCAATTTTTCTCATCAGCATGGTGCGGCGCGTGGTCGGTCGCAATCACATCAATGGTGTTGTCACGCAATCCTTCGATTATTGCCGCAACATCATCTGCAGTGCGTAACGGCGGATTGACTTTTGCGGCGGTATTATGTCCGGCGCAGGTGCTATCGGTCAGTGAAAAATAATGCGGGCATGTTTCGGCGGTGACGCGAACGCCACGGGCTTTTGCGGCGCGGATTATCGCCACACTGCCTTTGGTGCTGACGTGCATAATGTGAATGGGTTGGTTTAAACTTTCGGCAATCAAAATCTCGCGGGCGGTGATTAATTCTTCGGCGAGCGCCGGGATGCCTAGAAGTCCCAGATTAGTTGCGGTAGCCCCTTCGTTCATCACGCCATCAGCAGAGAGTGTTTGATCTTCACAGTGGCTGAGGATTAACAGTCCGGCTTGAGCGGCTGCAATAACGGCGCTGCGCATGAGCGCCGCACTGGTCAGAGGTTTGCCGTCATCGCTCAGTGCGATTACTCCGGCATTTTTAAGTTCGGAAAAATCATTAAGCTGTTCACCGGCTTGAGCTTTGGTAATAGCGCCGACCGGGTATAGTTTGCAAAGATTAAGCTGTTTCGCCCGTTCAATAATAAATCGAGCAGTCGCTGCAGTATCAATTGCCGGTTTTGTATTCGGCATACAAGCAAGCGAAGTAAAGCCTCCAGCCAGCCCGGCGCGCATTCCGCTTTCAAGGGTCTCCTTGTATTCGAAACCCGGCTCGCGCAGATGACAGTGCATATCAAAAAAACCCGGCAAAATGTATTTGTTCGTGGCATCGATGACGACAGCGGTGGCTTGAGAAATATTCGGGGCGATTTTACTGATAACGCCGTTTTCGATAAGCAAGTCAATGTTATTAGTCCGACCGGTTTGCGGGCAGATTATTGTGCCGTTTCTTATCAAAATACTCATTTTTCACTCCAGCTGTCGATAATAAAGTCTGTTATGTATTCTACATAAACAAAAATAAATCTGCAACAAAAAGCCGATTTTATAGTTTGTCAGCAGGATTATTTTGTAAAATGCAGAATATAGTTAACCTACACATTGTTTAAGTCAAGGTTTTGAAAAGAGGTGCCGGATGAAAAAACAGGATTTTGTTGAATTGGCGTTGTCGTTAGGCGCTACCGATGCTGTGGCTTTTTCGATTGACGATATAGTATTTGATTCGAGAACGCTATTAAAATGTATGTTTGGTTGCCCGGATTGGGGCTATGGCAATACTTGTCCGTCGCGACCCGGTTCGCCTAACCCTTGGGAATATGAAAAGATATTTAAGGAATTCAAATGGGGAATAATAATTCACAGCACCGACAAGAAAAAGGCTCAGGATATTTCATTTGAAATTGAGCGACGAGCTTTTCTGGATGGTTATTACTTTGCTTTTTCGATGAGCGATTGTGCAATTTGTGAAAAATGCGCCGGTTTTGCCGACAAACCGTGCATCAGCGTCAAAAAAGCTCGTCCGGCGTTTCACAGCGTCGGTATTGATGTTTTTGCAACAGTCGGGAAATTCGGTCTGCCAATTGATACTTTGAAAACCCAGGACGAAACAATTAATTGGTATTCAGCAGTTTGGATTAAGTAGGGTGCGCTTAATAAAGTTGAAACATAAAAGCTGAAAGCTGAGAGCGGGAATGGCAAAAAAGTTTATAAAAGGAGAAATTTAGATGATTGATTTGCACGACGAATATTTGTCGCTGATACAGACTTCGTTTCAGGAAGATTTTGGCGATTTCGGTGATGTTTCGGTTGAAGCAGTTTTCAATGATGCTGATCATGTTAACGCAATTTTGCTTAGCAAAGCCGACGGTGTTTTGGCGGGCGTGCAGGCGTTTGAGTTGACTTTTAAAACTTTCGACTTAAATACTCAGGTAGTTCTCCATAAGCGGGACGGTGATAAAATCTTCAAGGGCGACATAATCGCCGAAGTGTACGGGCGAACTAAAGCCGTACTGATGAGTGAACGGACGGCAATAAACATTGTGGCGTTTCTATCGGGAATAGCGACACAGACGGCATTGTGCGTCCAAGCGGCAGCAGTTAGCGGTCACGCGCGGATATTAGATACTCGAAAAACGCTGCCGTGTTGGCGGCGGCTATCAAAATACGCGGTGCGCTGCGGCGGTGGTTGCAATCACCGCATGGGGTTGTATGATATGGTGATGCTAAAGGACAATCATATTGACGCGGCCGGCGGTATTGCCTCAGCAGTTGCCGCCACAGTCAATAAATGGGGAAACCGTTTTGCAATTGAAGTGGAAACGCGCAATCTCGACGAAGTGCGCCAAGCGGTAGAAGCGCATGCTGACTGGATTATGCTCGACAATATGGACAACGAAACCATGCGTCAGGCTGTCGAACTGGTCGGTGGACGCGCCAAAGTTGAAGCGTCAGGTAATATGTCGCTAGAACGGATTGCCGGGGTTAGCGCGACTGGCGTGGATTTTATTTCCATAGGCGGATTGACTCATTCGGTGCAAGCCTTTGATTTTAGTTTGCGGATTAAGTAGATTTAGGGATTAGGGGCTTGGATTTAGGGGTTAGGACTTGAAAGTTAGGGAAGAGGGAAAATTGAAACGAGGTGATTTGAATGTTTAAAGATGAAATATTGGCACTGAAACAGCAATTAGGCGACAAATTATTGTTGTTAGCACATTATTATCAGCATGATGATGTATTTGATTGTGCCGATGTCACCGGGGACAGTTATCAGTTGGCAGTAACGGCGGCGAAATCCAACGCCAAATACGCGGTGATGTGTGGTGTCAGTTTTATGGCGGACACGGTAAAGCTGTTGGTCAAGCCAAGCGTGCGGGTGTTTTCGCCGGATATGCTCGCCGGCTGTCCGATGGCGGCGATGATTGATGAAGATATGTTTCGGGAAGTTTTCGCAAAAATCTGTGAACGAACACAAACTGAGCCGGTGCCTGTGCTGTACGTCAATTCTACCTTGGCAACCAAAGCCGCAGTTGGCGAAGTCGGTGGTCTGTGTTGCACTTCGAGTAATGCCAAAAAAATTGCCCGGCAATTATTAGCTGAGGGCAAGCGGCTATTCTTTTTGCCGGACAAGAATTTGGCGATCAACGTTGCTGCCGAATTGGGAATAGCGCCAGAAGAAATTTGCATGGTTGATCGAAATACCAAAATTGAAGACATCAATCCAGAGGCCCGATTATTTGTCTGGTATGGCTTTTGTATTACTCATCGCCGAATTAGTATTGAAGATGTGCAGGCAGTTCGCGCCAAATATCCGGAGGCGAAAATCATTGCCCATCCTGAATGTGAACCGGAGGTTATCGCGGGCGTAGATTTTGCCGGATCGACATCGCAATTATTGAAATATTATCTGGAAGCGCCGAGTGGTTCAATAATTGTGGTTGGTACCGAGTTGAAATTTGTCGAGCGGTTGCCGCAACTTAGAAGTGATGTGCAAGTATTTGCGCTACGTCAGTCGGCGTGCGTCAATATGGCGCAAATCACGCCGGAACGATTGCGCGATTGCTTAAAGGCGCTTGTCGCTGTTGAGAACGGCCAAACGGCTGCGGCGGATGCTTTTGAAACGCATATCGAAAGCAAATATGTTCAACCGGCGTTGTTAACGCTGAACAAAATGATTAGCGAAACTGAGCGATAGAGATTGCCGCTGGTTAGCAGTAGCCGGCCGCTGGAAGATTTTCAGCTGCCAACCGCCGACAGCCAGCCGCAGAACGGAGAAGTAAGTGTCACTAAGAAAATGTTTTGATTGTTTGGTTATTGGTTCGGGAATAGCTGGATTGTGTACGGCGATAAAAGCCGCTGAAAGCGGTTTGAAAGTTGCAGTTCTTAGCAAAGAAGCGGACTTGAATATTTGTAATACTAACCACGCTCAAGGCGGTATCGTTGCAACCAATCCGGTTGAAACAGCTATGGCATTGGAAAAAGATATTTTGCGTGCCGGTGATTATGCAAATTATCTTGAGGCCGTGCGCTATATTTCTGAGCAAGGAGCACCGTTGATTGAACCGTTTCTAGCCGACAAGATGGGCGTGCCGTTTTGCAAAAACGCGGCTGGCGACTACGACCGCACCCGTGAAGGGGCGCATTCTGAACGGCGAATTCTCCATGTCAAAGATGGTAGCGGCGAGGCAATCGAAGCGGCGCTGATCACTTATGTTGAAAAAGTTGAAAATATCACTGTATATACTGAATACACCGTGATTGATTTGATAACCAACACTCATCAATCGCGAGATCCGCAAGAGCGCTACAATCCCAAACGGGTCATTGGCGCTTATGTTCTAAACGGAAAAACTAACGATGTAGAAATAATTTTCGCGCCCTGCACAGTGTTGGCCACCGGCGGTGTCGGGGGCTTATATACCTATACCAGTAATATTACTGGCGCAACTGGCGACGGATTGGCGATTGCCGAGCGGTTAGGCGCTGAAATAATCAATGCCGAATACATCCAGTTTCATCCGACGGTATTGTTTCACCGTGATTTGAAGCGGTTTTTGATAACGGAAGCATTGCGGGGCGAGGGCGCGCGATTGTGCAATCGTCAAGGCGAGTACTTTATGGATAAATATTCGCCGGAGCTCAAGGATTTGGCGCCGCGTGATGAAGTGGCGCGTGCGATATATTGTGAAATGGAAAACGATGATGCCGGATATGTATTTTTGGATGCCCGCAATATTACCCATGTCGATGTCGCTGACCGGTTTCCGAAAGTGTTTAATAATTGTCTGAAGGTCGGTATTGATATCCGTAAGGATTTGATACCGGTTGTTCCGGCGGCTCATTATTTTTGCGGTGGAATTAAAGTCGATTCCGCTGGGAAAACATCCATAGCCGGATTGTGGGCGGTTGGCGAAGTTTCCTGCACCGGTGTGCATGGCGCCAATCGGTTGGCATCGGTTTCGCTGCTGGAAGGCGTGGTTTGGGGACTCAACGCCGGTAGCGACATCGGGCAATCGAAACAGGTTATTGCAGCAGAGCTTTGCGACAGCATACCCGATTGGATATTGCCGACAGTAGAAGAAACCATTGACCCGGTATTAATTAATCAGGACATCTCCACAGTGCGAAAAATCATGTGGAATTATTGCGGAATTATTCGTAACCGCAAACGTATGACCAGGGCGTTAGCGGATTTAAACTATTTACACCACCGTGTTGAACAATTCTATCGCTCAGCGCACATCACCCGTCAGTTGATTGAATTGCATAACGCGGTAACGGCGGCTTGGGTGATTATCCGTTCGGCGCTGTCTAATTCAGAATCCAAGGGCTGCCATTTTGTTGAGGACTAATATGAACAATCTAAAATTAATGGCGGCAGCATCGCGGGAGTTGAAAACGCCGTTGACCGCAATAATCGCCAATGCCGATGTGATTAGCAACTATGTGGAAAATATTGATGATGCCAAGATTTTGGCAAAAAACATTTACAATGATGCTGAACGTTTGGCAGTGACGATAAAAAATCTATTTAGTTTGATAAGATTAGACAATGCTGATTACCGCGCTAAAATACAGTTTCAGACGATGAACTTGACGCGAATTATCCGTGAGGCAATTGCTCTTTGCCGGGTACGAATAACGGCGAACCAGCAGGAACTAATTTATGATAGTACCAATGATTGCCTGATCCAAAGTGTTCCGAAATTATTACGGCAGGTATTGGTAAATTTGGTGGACAACGCCGCCAAGTATTCTCCGCGCGGCAGTAAAATAGTTGTCGATGTCTTTTGTGACAAAGAGTTTGCCTATGTAAGTATCGCTGATAACGGCGCCGGTATTTTGGAATGTGATTTTAAGCGGATATTCGACAGCTTCTACCGCGCCGACAAGGTACGCGCCCTGGCAATTGCCGGCGATGGTCTGGGGTTGACTATAACCAAAAAGATAGTTGATGTTCTAAACGGTGAAATATCCCTGCAGAGCGTTGTCGACGAAGGAACGACTTTTACCGTAAAATTACCACTCAATCACCTAACCACCACCTAACCACCACCTAACCACCACCTAACCAACTAACCACCACCTAACCAACTAACCACTCAACCACTAAACAACTCTGTAACTCTTTAACTTTCAACTTGACCACTCACACGGAGGTACCTATGCCAGAAGCGCTATTTTACCGGCTGCCGGAGTTGATTGAGCAACAAAAAAACTGGCCGGAAATCGTACGCAGTTTGCCCCGACAGCGTATTGCTTGCTGTAATTGGGAGCAAGAATATTCTTATAAACCAGAAGTTGCCTTTTCTAGCGGTTGGAATAATGCTGGATTTTTTCTAAACTATCATGTTCATGAACAGCAACTGCGCGCGCTTAATACAGATTATAATTCGGCTGTGTGGGAAGATAGTTGTGTGGAGTTCTTCTTTCAGTTTGTGCCAGGCGACCGGCACTATAGTTTTGAATTTAATCCAATTGGCGCTGTTTTGGGGCAAGTGAATTTCGTTACGTACGGCGAGTGGATTGCGCCAACTGATCTCGCCGAAGTTCAGGTGCAGGGAAGCTTTGTCAATAGTTCTGGCAAAATCGAGCCGCTGATTATCGACAAGCCGACGGATTGGGAACTGAGTGTGTTTATTCCATTTAAATTGCTTGCAATAACCGAAGCTAGTAATTTGACACCCGGGTTAGAGTTTTATGCCAATTTTTTCAAGTGTGGCGACAAGACCAAACAACCGCATTTTCTAAGCTGGAGTCCGATAACCTGGCCGCAACCGAGTTTTCACCGGCCGCAGTTTTTCGGGAAGGCTAAATTGGGCTGGTAGTGGCAAAAAAAAAGAGGGCTGCATTGAAACTTGTGTTTCAGCGCAGCCCTTGATTGTTTTAAACCTATTTGGTTAAGGCGTTAAATTTTTCGTAATAACTATCCATTAATTCGCGGATAGCTTTACCGATTTTGACATAGGCGTATTCATTTAGGTTAGCCAATGAAACTCGCGCCGAGCGATGTTGGGCGCCGAAACCTTTGCCGGGCAATAGCACGACCCCGGATTTTTCAGCTAAGTAGAATAGTATCTCAAAGGGTTTCATGTTTTTGCTCATCCACTCGACAAACTCCACACCGCACTCGTTTTTACCAAGGATGTCCAAATCGATTAATTCATAGTAGCCCACCAGATTCTCATCAGTTTTGGGTTGGACATTCATCGCGCGGTATAAAGCCGCGCGGCGACTGCGGATAAGCCGTTTCATGGCGTTTTTATAAGCATCGGGTTGATCCATTAGCGAAAACAGCGAGAACAACACCATTTGTACCTGCTGAGGAGTGGATAAACCAGCAGTGTGGTTCAGCGCTACAGTGCGGCTGTCCGCAACCAAACGATCGAGAAATTTCAAGTCTTCGGGGTTGGTCATAATTGAAGAATAACGTTTGTTCAAGTTGTCACGGTCAGCGGCTGAAAGGTTTTTAATCAATACGTTATCGATAACATTGGAGTGATGAGTAGCAATAACGCCTAACCGCCAGCCGGTCGCGCCAAAATATTTGGAATAGGAATAAACCAAAATAGTGTTAGCCGGACAATAAGCAAATATTGAAGTATAGTTATCGGCAAACGTGGCATAAACATCGTCGGTAATTATTATCAGATCCGGGCGTTTCTTAATAATCTCAACCAAATGTTTCATGTTAGCTTCGCACAATTTCACCGAGGGCGGATTACTGGGATTGACCAGGCAAAAAACTTTGATTTCCGGATTCAATAGTTTATCTAGTTCTGCGTTAGAATACTGCCAGTCGAGTTCGGGATCGGCGTTGATATAGACTTTTTTTAGTTGATAATCGTCCAAGTCAGGAATTTCCATATACGGAGTAAAGATCGGCATACCCATCGCGATAGAATCGCCATGCGAGACCAATTTGTTTTCCCGCAAGGTATTAAACAGATAGGTCATGGCCGCGGTGCCACCTTCAACCGCGTACATATCAAAGTCACCTTTGAATTGCGGATTATTGTCAATCATCTCCTGACGGATATACTGATTTACAATTTTTTCCGAAAGAGCCAACATGCGGTCCGGAACCGGGTAGTTACAAGCTAATATGGCCTCACACATTTCATAAAGAAAATCGCCATCGGACAAACCCAACTGATCACGCACATAAGCTACTGCGCCATGCATGAAATCCACACCGGCAACGGTGCTGTTATTTTGACAAAAGGTCTCGAAGCGATGTTCGATGCCATCACGCAAAGGAAATCCACCCACACCCTCGGGCATATAAGCAAAAGAGCGCTCAGCTTCCAGTAATGCAAATTGGCCTAATTGAAAAAAACCGTGGCGTGGTATAGTGGCTAAGAAATTAGGATTGCCCCGACCGGCGTTTAGCATAGTGTTGTTTTTGGAATTATGGGCAATCTTGATCAACTCGTCCTTCAACTCAAAAGGACTGATTGTTGTAAGCTTGGCTAGGTCATTAACATTCATAGTTTTTATCAACCTCTCATTATTACTTTTTTGTTTTGCAGATATTATACAGCCTGGATTAAACAAAAGCTACTATCAGCGGTCCCAGCAGAGTCAGTAATATGTTTGCTATCGCATAGGTTATCGCAAATGGCAACGTTGGCACCGAGTTGCCGGCCTTCTCCAATAATGAACCAAATGCCGGATTGGCGCTCCGCGAACCGCTCAACGCCCCGGCAAAAAAAGCTATGTTACGATACCGCAGAACATACCAACCAAATAGCGTCGCTAGCAACAGCGGTACGATGGTGACGATAAGACCGGCAACGAAGATTTCAATGCCGCTATGTATTATTGTCTGGTAGGCCTGTAGGCCGGCCGATAATCCTACCGCGGCCACAAAAGCCGACAACCCGAAATCTTTCAGGAAGACGAGACCGCCAATCGGGATGTTTCCGGATTTTGGACGTTTGGCATGGATCCAGCCAAAGACCAGTCCGCCTAATAACGCGCCACCGCCGGAACCTAAGGTTATTGGTATCCCTTTTAGCTTAAACTCGATCATTCCCACCAATAATCCAAGCACCATACCTAGTCCTAAGTAAACATAATCGGTTACCGGGCTACTGGCAACAACATAACCAATTTCACTGGCCACGCGATTAATATCAGTAGCTGAACCATACAATTCGATTACATCCCCGTGTTTTAATATAGTAGCGTCCGTTAACTCCACAATATCATCCATACGGGTGACACCGATAACGTAGACCCCGTGGTATCGCGTTGCAGTGCGCGCCGCTTTTATCGCTTGCCAGGTTTGGGGCTGGATGGTTTTGTTAGTAAAGATGACTTTTCTAGTCTCGAAAGTAAAGTCCATGTCATCAGGCGCTTGGTAAACCAGATCGCCAATTGTTTGTGGGCACTTAAGAATAAAATTGCGAACGCCAGTCACTAATATTAAGTCATTAGCAGCGAGTTTTAGATCGGGTGAAATGGTTAATATTTTATCGCCGCGCTTTAATTTTTCGACTACGAGCGCGTAGTCAGCCTCAGACTCCAAGTCGGCAATTGATTTTCCCGCTAAACTTGCTTTGACCTGAAAGACGCGAGCCATAAAGTCTTGAATAAAATGTTGGCTGTTGTTGCCAAATAATTTCAGGCTTAGATGCTTGTTTTGCTGTGTTTCCATTTCCAATGCGTCGTTTCTGATATTTCGCCGCAGCAGCACCTGCAACACATCAGTACACATGATGATCGCAAGCAGCGTGCCGAAAATATAAGTAACGGCATAACCGATAGCAACATTTCCTTGCAGCCGCGCTGTCTCGCTGGCCGACAACCCTAGTTGGCCGATGGCATCACCGGCTGTGCCAATTATTGAAGATTGCGTTAAAGCCCCGGCGGCAACACCGGCGGCCAGTCCCTGATCAAGATGAAATAATTTGGCACAAACTACAACAGTTGCCAAACTGGCGACAGCAACAAATATTGCCAGAACAATTTCCTTGATCGCCGATTTGTTCAATGCCGAGAAAAATTTCGGTCCACTTTGAAATCCTACCGCGTAAATAAATAATGCGAACATCAGGTTCTTTACATCAGCGCCGATAACTACACCGGCTTGGCTAACTATTACTGCAGCTAATAAAGACCCGGCTACGCCGCCCAGTTGAAAATTACCGAATTTTATTTTGCCGATCCATGAACCGATACCTACACTCAGCAACAAAGCGATAATGGGATTTTGGCTGAAAATATAATGAATAAAAAACATTAACGTCCCCCTTAAAATTTTGAACGACTACAAATCCATTAAAATTTTTTCGTTTCAGTAGATATTCTGCAAGTAAACGAAAAAACAAAAACATTTATCAAGAGTACATCTCGACTATGTTAAAGTCAAGCAACTTAAAACCAGGTCTGAAGTGTCGATAGATGATGCAGTTTTTCGACTGGGGTATAAGGAGCGAAAAGCTCTAAGTTCAAACGGGCATTCGGCGAATATTTCTGTACAGAATCGATAAATTCAGTCCAGTTTACAGTTCCGGATTGTAGATGGCGATGCTGGTCGTCGCTGCCGTCGTTGTCGTGAACGTGATAACTAGCGATGTTAGCGCCTATTCCAGAGATCATCGCAGCAATGTTTTGTTGGCCAAAATGATTGATGTGGCCAATGTCGATGCAGACCGCCAGATGGGGTGTGGGGAATTTATCCAATAGATAGTTGAGCCAAATTGGGTCGGGATCGCTGACGTTTTCAACAAGCAAGCGGATATTATGGCGCTCGGCTTTCAATATCAGCTTTTCTAGCGTCGCCAAGTAACGGGCAGCGCGCGCGGACTTGGCAAGCGGAAAACAGTCCGGTTTATATTTGCTGTGAAAAACAAGATCGCCGGCAGCGATAGCTTCGGCAAACTCAATATTTTCGGCGATGGAACGTCGAGAAAACTCGCGAAATTCGGAGTCTTCGGAGCCGATATCGACAGTATTGCCGTAAATTGCCGAATGGATATGCGTCTGAATGTTAGCGCTTTCGAACAGTTGCCGCAAAGCAGTACGCGATGTTTTGCAAAAATCACACACTTCTTGATAGTTTGTAGTTTTATTATCCGGCAGACTGAGCTCGACTGCGGTGACGGCGGGCAGAACGCTGGCGGCATCCGCGATAATCGTGGTTGAGTTCATTGTAATTGAAAAAGTATTTGACATAGTCGCTCCTACAGTACAGATTCGATAATATTATACTATATATGCGTCGGTAATTATAAAGCATTTATTGTTATCCATTTAAGTTTTTGATAGAATTAGCGTGTTAGAGAAGGTGCAGGTAGTGATTTTTTGGCGGAGGCAAAGTTGACAGAATTATTTGCGGCACGATTGCCGGACGTAGACACAGACCAGTTATTGTTCTTAAAGTCTCATACTTTGAATAGCTATTATCGCGCCAAAGTAATGCGTTATCGTCATACACAGGCAAAGTTGCGGGCGTTAACGGCGGCATTGTTACTAGCTAATGTGGTCAACAATTATAGC
The DNA here is from genome assembly GCA_037129925.1 of Bacillota bacterium. GTDB lineage: Bacteria > Bacillota > Negativicutes > JBAXTZ01 > JBAXTZ01 > JBAXTZ01. Next base: position 4,335 of record JBAXTZ010000014.1, on the reverse strand, counting down.
CAGGTTAACTTTACTCAAGCAGTAATAACTGAAAACGAATACGGCAAACCTGATATTGCCGGATTGCCGGATTTTCATTTCAATCTTTCTCATTCTGGCAGTTGGGTGGTTTGTGCGATTGATAATAGCCCGCTGGGGGTTGACGTTCAGGAAATATGTCAGCGAACGGATTTAGAAATTGCTGAACGGTTTTTTTCGGCGCGTGAGGCGAGCGCATTGCGGGTAATACCGGAACATCGACAACGCGACCTTTTTTTTACGCTCTGGGCATTGAAAGAAAGTTTTATTAAAGCCGAAGGCAAAGGGTTGTCGCTGGCGTTAGACAGTTTTGCGTTTGATGTAGCGGAAACGATTGGTCTTGTTGCCAACGAAAGCACTCAGGACTGGCGGTTTAGATTATATGATTTGCAAGCTGATTATAAATTGGCGTTATGCCTGGAACATGATCGGTTTCCCAAACTCCGTGATTGGTCGGAGAAAATTACTAATTATTGATGGAGATGTAGTATGAGTGGATTTGATGTACTAAGAAATTTGCGGACGGCGTTACCGTCCGGCGAACCGGAAAAGACAGTTGTTGTCAGCAAAAAGAAAATAGTCAGTAAAATTGAAGAGGATCGGGCCACGACGGATTGGTTAGAGAGTTTTGGCGCTACAGGGGTGATAAATAAAAACGGCATTCGCAAATTTGTGTCCCATAGCAACCAGCCAAAGCAAGAAAATCAGCCAGCACGGGCAACGGGTGAGCAACGGACGATGACCACGGCGCTAGTTAAAAAACCAATAATCAAGACGGTTGCCGACGATGATGAATTATTAAGATTGATGAATGAGTAGTAAATAGTGATTACATATTGTAATGTAGCCAGGCAAAGGTAGTGAATTTCTTTACATAGGGACGTTCGGCTTGGATTTGTTCCAAAATTCGAACATTGCTTGCTGGATTAAATTCATCATTGACCTCGTCAAATGTTTCTAAATCCGACCATAGTTCGGTGGTCGGGCGTACCGAGTTTATCTTGTCGCGCATTTTCTTGTACCATTCTCCAACAGTTGTGGTCTTAACGTGGTGTACGCCGACACCGTCCTGCATAGCAACAATGTCAATCGGGGCAGTCTTGAGAATGTTTCCCCAAAAATCGGCAAACCCGGTTGGCGTCATGCCGCAACTTTCATTAAAAAACGGTGCAACCATTACCGGTTTGTGAGTTGTAGTGTGAATATAGTTAGTAAGTGTTGCGTAAACATCAATCATGTTTTGTTGTTGTGACGGACTGTCATAATTTACGTTATCAACCTCCATGGTTATGTAAAATCCGGCTATTGTATCATTGTAATCCAATTTATATTTGTTCCAAAGTTCGTTGCAAACATTTTGACTGATTGCAAACTCGTTTTGCAACCACGGTTTATCGTTGCCGTAGTGATTCCACCAATCGTCAGTCCAGTTTAAGCCGAGCCACACCTTTAATCCATTTGCTTTGGCAGAAGCTAGAGATACGCCAACCGCGTCGTAGCCAACTTCATTTTCCCAACCGGACATTGTTGTTGGATAATAGGTTTTTTTGTGAAAACTATCGGCAGTCCATTGCCAGATGACGTGATCCATTCCGCGTTGTTTCAATTCATGAAATTTTTCGTCAAAAGTTTGCCGTTGCCAGCCGTTGACCAAATATATTTGAAAAAAGCTGCCGGCAAGCATATTCAAGCTCGTTGGTACGACTTTCAAACGTTTTGGTGTTGAAGTTACTGAAGCGAAAGCCGTTGAAATAAGAAAACAGAATATAAACAGACAGACTAATAATGAGCGAAGTGAAAGTTGCATGGTCGTTTTTTTCTCCTTGTCAATTTCACATTGCGGAATTTGCGTATGTGCAAGTAGAGTTTATTGCTAATTAATGATTTTGTCAAAAATAAAAAATATCCATATATTCGTGAAGATATTGCAGGATAAATCAAAAATTTGTCGAAAATAATAATATAGGATTAGTATGAGAATGTCATCATAGCAGTCTGGGGAGGTTTTTTGACAATGCATTCAGAAGTTATTATCATTGGCATAGCCGGAGGTTCGGCATCCGGTAAAACAACGGTCGTAAGCAAAATCATGGACACGTTTGGTGACCAGCTAAGTTTGATTGCGCTCGACTCGTATTATCGTGACCGTAGCGACTTGAGCTACGATGAACGCTGTAAAATCAACTATGATCACCCGGCATCGCTGGATTTTGATTTGTTAATCGAAAATGTTAAACAGCTCAAGAATGGACAAGATGTTGACATTCCGGTATACGATTTCGCGATATATAACCGTGTACCGCAAGTAGAGCGGGTTGAAGCGCGGCGAATTATCGTGGTTGAGGGCATCTTGATTTTTGCCATTCCCGAACTGCGGAAATTGTTTGATATAAAAGTCTTTGTTGACGCTGCGGCCGATGTGCGAATGATGCGGCGGTTAAAACGAGATATGCAAGAACGCGGGCGGTCGTTTGAAAGCGTGGAAAAACAATATTTCGAAACCGTGCGCCCGATGCATTTCGATTTTATCGAACCAAGCAAGCAATACGCCGATATTATCATTCCCAGGGGCGGCAGCAATCATGTGGCAATCAATATGTTAACAGCCAAAGTCAAAGATCTACTAGACGGAGCGAAAAATTAAAAGGGAGAGAAAATGTTCGGATTTTTAAAGACTGGACCTGATTCCACGCCGTTGACCGACAAAGCGAAAATAGCCAGCAGCTATAAGAGTAAGCGTTTGTCAGTCTTTCTGTCCATAACGCTTGGTTATGCATTGTATTATGTGCTGCGGCAAGGATTCGCAGTGGTAACCAAACCATTGTTGAACGAAGGGGTATTTACTGCCACGGAAATCGGCGCGATTGGCTCGGTGTTCTTTTTTACTTACATGATTGGTAAATGTCTGAATGGATTTTTAGCAGACAGTTTGAACATCAAACGGTTTTTAGCGATGGGGCTGTTTGTATCGGCGGCAACTTTGGTGCTAATGGGCTTTTGTTCGACTTTCTATATGTTTGCTGTACTGTGGGGAGTGAGCGGCTGGTTTCAGACCTTTGGCGCAGCGCCCTGTATCGTCTCGCTTAATCAATGGTTTTCTAACAAAGAACGAGGCACGCTGTATGGTATCTGGTTTTCGGCGCATAACATTGGCACGGCGCTTACTTATGTAATTACCGCCTACATTGTGGTGTCATACGGCTGGCGCTGGGGCTTTTGGGTTCCGGGAGTTGTCTGCCTAGCGGCAGCGTTTTTGCTGTACTTTTTTATGTATGACCGGCCGCAGTGCTACGGGCTGCCGTCTATAGCGCTCTATTCTGGTGATGAAACCCGTGTCAAGCCTAAAATAAGCGGCAAAGAAATTATGGCGGCTCAATTGTCGGTAATTAAAAATCCGGTAGTGTGGATACTGGGCCTAGCCAGCGCCTCTTGCTATATTACCCGCTATGCTTTTGAGATGTGGGGCGTGCTGTTTTTGACTACCAAAGGTTATAGTTTGATGGGCGCAAGCAGCATGATTGCCATTTCGCAGGTAACCGGAATTTTTGGAGCGTTCACTTGCGGTTGGGTATCAGACAAATTCTTTCATCACAAACGCAATATGCCTTGTTTGATATTTGGGGTGTTCTTTGTGTTGTCGACGGTCGGATTTGTGTATGGACCAAAAGACATTACCTGGTTGGTTTATGCCAGCCTAGCGTTGTTTGGTTACACGCTCTATGCGCTTATTGCTTATCTTGGCGGTTTGATGGCGGTGGATTTGTGTTCCAAAAAAGCTACCGGTGCGGTAATGGGCGTTATCGGATTGTTTAGTTATGCTGGGGCATCGCTACAGCAAATGCTAAATGGCTATTTGGTAGATGCCTATAAATATGTGGGCACCGATGGTAAAACGATGTATGATTTTACCCACGTCACACCATTTTGGGTTGTCGCAGCAGTAGTGACCTGTATTCTACCGTTGCTAGTATGGAATGCAAAACCAAAAGAAGATGGCGATTAAAGTATGTGATGTTAAGCAATATATTGAAGCGATAATGCGCCCCGCCGATAAGGCGGGGCGTTTTTTTGCATAAAAGCGGAATAATCCAGAATAAAATAGAAAAAGCGGTTGACAGCTCGGGAAATGGCTGATATACTACGCTAGCGTCTCGAACAGACGGCGCAAAACACAGCACCTTGAGAACTGAACAATGCAAACAAATGCCAGTAATGGTTGAGGAGACGGAGAGCCGAGGTTGAAAGACCGAGGAGGGAAGTAGACTTAATCGAAACTAGTTCTTATGCAGATGAGAACTAGGTCCATGTTTTTTTGAG
>JBAXTZ010000139.1:0-1345 GCA_037129925.1 Bacillota bacterium | reverse complement strand
ATTTGTTAACTCAGTCTTCATGCGCCGATCGTAGCCCGGCTTCGATTTCTAACTCTTGTTTTTTAACCATTTTAAAGAACGGCCAATACATCAACGTAGATGCTGCGATGATGCAAAGTTGGAAAACTACCGATGTCCAGGACAGATTACAAAGAAAGCCTTGCATCGGGAACGGTGTAAATCCGGGTGGTTCCATAAACGGCAACGGCACTAGTCCGGCATAGAACACCATTGTTATTAGAAACGACAATATAGCATTCCCGATAACGAACGGAAAGAATAGAATGGCATTATAAACCACTGGCGCGCCAAAAATAATCGGTTCGTTAACACTAAAAAACGACGGAATGAGCGCGACTTTGCCGACCGCTCGATAGCGTTCAGATTTTGAGAACAGCATCGGAATTATCAAACCCAAGGTGATTCCCGAACCGGTCACCATATAGAAGGCGCTCCACACGCCGTTTGTGAACAAATGTGAAACCGGCTGGCCATGGGCATAGGCCGACATGTTTTCGGCGAGAAACGCCATCATCGGCGCTAGCACCACCGAGCGCAGACATCCATCACCATGAATTCCAAACCACCACAGCAACTGGGCAATGGTGTTTATCAAAACAATTCCCCAAACGGTGTCGAGCGACACGACCAAAGGGGATAAGATGCTTAAAATCATCTCGGGTATCAGCTTGCCAAATAAAGCCAGCGCCAGAGCGCGTACTACAAATGCCAGCAAACCGCAAACTAATAACGGCACCAACAGCTCGAAGCTTTTGGCAACGAAATTAGGTACGCCTTCGGGCATTTTTACCATCCAGCGTTTCTTTCTAAACCACTCATTGATTTCTACTACAAAAATAGCAATCAATATTCCGGCAAACATTCCTTTTGCGTCAGCATAGGGTATCGAAGATACTCCATCCTTAATTACCGTGCTGTTTACACAAAAAAACATCACCGCCGTTGCCGCACAGCCAATATTATTCAGCTTGTAATGGTCGGCCAAGAAAAACGCTATAAACAAAGTAGTGTAAATCCCCAAATATCCAATTGTGTAATTAAACAACAACATTACTAAATCAATGTTGGCGTTGATATACAAAGAGTACGCCGTTGTCGGAAACCATGCCGCAATATTTACCGCGACTAGCGTAAAACTACCAAGAACGGTAAACGACATCAAAGTAACCATCGCCTTGCGGATGGCTGTCATATGCCGCTGGCCTTCGAGTATTTCCACAAAGGGCAACATTTTGTCACGAAATTTTTCGAGTTTCTGTTCCCAATTCGTCATAGTGCATATCCCCTTTCAAATTCTTACATATATTATTCACTGAAAGCTTAA
>JBAXTZ010000138.1:0-1389 GCA_037129925.1 Bacillota bacterium | reverse complement strand
AACCATCATTGTAATTATTCTGGCTGGAGCTACCAACCTATTGTCGTCGGGGCTTAATGCCGGTAAATACAATCTATCGATGGGTCATATCATGGCGCCTGGGCGTATTGCGGCAAACACACTTGCCGACAAGCTGCGAATTGATGCGGTATCCATTACATCGCCGGCCTTGGGTGCGAATGCTTCCCAACTTACCTACAATGACAGTTCCGGGAATGTTTTCGTCATTTCTTACAACAGTACGGCCCACTCCATTGTCATTACAAAAAACGGATCAGCGGATACAGGCAGCCCTTTGGCTGCCGGACTTGTTGCGAGCTTGAAATTCACGCGTGATAATGTGGATGTCAGAAGCATTGTCGTTGATATTGGTTTCAATGACAACGCATATTCGGGTAGTCCGACCCGGACAATCAGCATGACCGTAATCATGATGAATGTAACATCATAAAGGAGAGGGCTTTGATACAAAAATTGACGAATCGGCGCGGGTCGGCCATGTTAATCAGTTTGCTGATTATTGTTGTCCTGGGCGGAATATTGACTGCAGCTTCTCCTATGATTATCAACGACCTGAAATATAATATGATTAATGTCAATTCCATCAGCGCGCAATTTGCGGCAGAAGCCGGAGCGAAAGTTGCCATTGCGGCATTGTTTGCCAACAGCACCGACTGGAGTTGGCTGGCGCAAAATCAATATTTGCTTTCTGGCGATACCACAAAAACGTATCAAGTTACGATTTCCCCCGCGATTAGCGGGGCACCCGCCGCAAACACGACGTATACGATTACTTCGGTCGGAACGGTAGCCTCGGCAAATAGTTCGAATTCTGCGACGAGACGGGTGGTTGTCACAGTAACTACAGCCGCCGGAACTAACAGCGTTTTTACGAACGCCGCCTTTTCCGGCGAAAACATGACGATAAACGGCGGCTTGGTGAACGGCAACATTGCAACAAATGGTTCGCTGACAGATTGGGTTTCCGGAACGAGTGTCAATGGAACTGCAACCTCCCAGACATTCACGGGCCGGAGAAGTTCAATCACGGGAAAAACGTATTGCAATAACAACAACATTACCTATTGCGATCAGTCAACAACGTTTAACGGCACAGTCGACGTAGCCTCATACATGCAGGCAATTCCGGCCATGCCGGCAATACCGACGTTCACCAAAACCGGAACCGACATCAACACCAAAGCCTCCGGCGCACTTGCAGGAGGCTCCTATTATTCCAATTCATCCGTCGGCTTGAACGGGAAGACATTTACTATAGCATCAGGCAACTCGATATTGATTTATGTGGTTGGTAACTTCCAAATGGACAGCAGCAGTTTTTCCGGCGGTAATATCACCATTTACGCTACCGGAAGCATAACCATGAAC
>JBAXTZ010000137.1:0-1442 GCA_037129925.1 Bacillota bacterium | reverse complement strand
CTCCGGTTCGCTGACTAGCTCGATGTTTCCGTCATAGAGCTGCACAATGTGTTTAGCTATTGCAAGACCCAGACCGGTACCGCCGGTGGCTCGGGACCGGTCGCTGTCGACCCGATAGAATCGTTCGAACAACCGTGGTAAATGCTCAGCCGCAATGCCAATACCACTGTCCTGTACTTCAATCGTTACCGTCTGACCCTGACGCGTTCCAGTTACGCTTACCCAACCGTTTGGTTTGTTATATTTTATCGCATTATCAGTAAGAATATATAACAGTTGCTTGATTCGGTTCTTATTCGCCCAAAGAACAACGTCAGCGGCAATTTTGTTTTCCAGCACAACGGATTTTTCAGTCGCTGCCAGCTGATTGAGTTGTAACACTTCTTCAACTGCGGCTTGCAGGGAAAAGCGCTCGACATCGGCTTTTTCTACTGTTATATCTAGTTCCGACAGCGTCAACAAGTCGTCGATTAACAGTTGCAGCCGCTCTGATTCCAGTTCAATTATTTGCAGAAAACGGTCTGAATCAGCCTTCTCCAAATCGCCGCTTTGCAGTGTTTCAATAAACCCGCGTATTGACGTAAGCGGTGTTCGCAATTCATGACTTACATTAGCCACGAATTCCGCGCGCAACTTTTCTAAGTGATTGATTTTGGTTATGTCACCGATATACGCGCAGGCGCCGACCACTGCGCCTTCAAAGACCATCACGGCAGTTTCTACCCGCAGCGCCCGATCCCGATCGCTAATTTCTATTTCATGCCGCTGACAGTCCGTAAGCGTCTCGATAAGCTGTTCATTCAAGCGCCGGTTGCGAACGACAACGTACAGCGATTGCCCGCTAAAGTCTTCATCCATTGGCAGATTAAACAGCGTCTTGGCAAATTTATTAATTAAAAGTATCCCGTTATTGGCATCTACGGCAACTATTCCGCCGGGAACATTATCGGCAACTGCCTCAACCAGGTCTTTCTTAGCTCTAATCAGCACATTGTCCGCCAACAAGCGGTTCGCCATGTTGTTGACGGCATCCGCCAACCGTCCGCTTTCATCAGTCCGGTCGATGCCTATGCGGCGATTATAATCACCGGCAGCTATCGCTTCAGCGGAATTGGTTACTTCTACTAAATCTTTAGTTATTTTGCCAGCAAACCGGCGGGCGATTACAGCAGCGAGCAGGATTGCCAACAGCGCCGCCAGCGCTGACCATTTTAAAATTCCGTTAACAATCTGCGCTTGCCGCTTTATCGGCACCGACATTCGCACCACAAGTTTATTCTTCTGATCAAGTACGGCAACATACATTAACTTGTCGGACATCGAGGTTGAATTGCGAACTTCCACACCAGTCTTGCCCGCTAGCGCGGCTATGACTTCCGGGCGGTCACGATGGTTATCTAAATCCGCCGGATCGACTTCGGAGTCACCAAGCACCTTGCCGT
>JBAXTZ010000136.1:0-1450 GCA_037129925.1 Bacillota bacterium | reverse complement strand
AAGTTGCTGTCATATCAGAAAAATCCTTGAGTAATTGCTGATAAACATCTACTGGCAAAGTTGTGGTTACTGCGCTCATAACACACCTCCAATAGTTTCGGTAAAAGCCTGCAAGCGGGTAAGTATCTGACCGGCCTGACTATGGACATACTCCCGGTCGATATGCAGGAACGGTATTCCCGCCTTCTTCATGGCAATATTCAACAGTGCATAAGAACAGCCCCAGGCATCACAGGCCACATAACCTTCCGCAACAACCCCGACAACGCGGTATTTGGCAACCATCGCCGTAACAAATTCAAGCCGGCTGGCGTGTGCGCCGTTGATTTTCGGACAAAACGGAAAATCCTGAACCTGATATTTCGCGATCGCCAGCAGCGGGTCGAGCGCTGCCGCTTCAACTTGCCCCTGCACCGTCCGCGCCCCAAAACAGGTGTCGTCAATAACAATGCTAGTATTAATCTGATCAAACAGCGCGAAAAACTCCGGGTCTTCAACAGCCGGACCAATCAGCATCAGCCGTGTTGCCGGTTTACCTGCCAGCGGAGTTGCTTTGCCAAGCTCGGTTAGTAATTGTTGCAAATAGTTGTTGTAAATAGCTTTGGGCATCGATGCCCCGGCCATCATCACGGCGGCGCGTTCAGCAGCGGAAATTGGTGGGTTGTCGACTGTTGAAAGCTCATATAGCTGCTTTTGCAGCGCCCGGGTTTTATTGCACAGCACGATCGCGGCCTGCAAATCAGCATCGTTGATACAGATACCAAAGTGGCCGTCTAGGGCGCCGCGGAGCCGGGATAGTTGTTCGCAATAATATTTTAAGATAACGTCACTCTCGGCAGGCGACGAGCCGATAGTCCGCGGATGATCGAGCAAATAAATAAACGGCAACACCGCGGCATGCACAGCATTATCAAAGATTCTCCGCACATGGTCACAACCGGTCCCGATAACCACGCCGTCCAAAAATTTGTATTCACCTCGCAAAATTTGATCAAAGCTGTTGCGGACGAAACAGCAATTAGAATCGCTAAAATAGGCATCGGCCAACTCGGTACCGCTACTTCCGACACCGCGCATCCGATACGGTAAGAAACCGGCGGCAATAAATAATTCCTCGGGAATGAACGGACAATAGTAGCCGATTACTTTTCCGCCGGCTTTTTTCCAGGCATCAATTTCAGGATTCGTTAAACTGCCGGCTGCTTGCATTAACTTAGCCAAAGTTGGTGATTGTACACTTGCCATTACTATTCCTCCTGCAGTCCGGTTGTTTGACCGGAGAAAAGTTTGTTCAGTTTGTCATAGGCCAGTATCAGCGGAAACAACATCGTGAAACAGGCTACCAAAGACACGCCACTCGGGGCCGGTAGTGAATAGAGCATAAAGGTCATCAAATATGACAATAGCGCCAGCCCGGCAACATAGCGGTTAACCGGGCCAAACGGCTTCG
>JBAXTZ010000135.1:0-1461 GCA_037129925.1 Bacillota bacterium | reverse complement strand
ATTATGAGCGGGTAGTCAACGGCGCGGATTTTGAAACAGGTTTTAGCATACCAAAGCTACCGTTCTGGAATATCTATGCTAATGGTAGCTACTTTGATTATCAATATACCGATACGAATAAGTTTTCCTGCGGTGTCCGGACGACAATTCAACTGTTTCCACAGTTACGCGCTGAATATGGCTATGATGTTGTTAATAAAACTCAATATGCCGGGGTGTATCTTAATTTATTTGGCACAATCAACGCCGCATTATTTGGTGATGATGCTATCAATGAAATTGCTGAACAAAACATTGCTAACAAATTACTGTTACCAGTGCAGCGGAATAATAATATAACTGTGGAACGTTATTCTGTAGGCATTGGCGGCGCTATGGTTACGGTGTTTAAGCCCGACGGAACTTTAGCAGCAGGAGTTGTCGTTAACTGTGTGAAGGGTGGCGCGGTCGTTGGCTCGGAAATAACCGGTAGTAATGGTGTGGCGAGTTTTAGCAGAATTGAAACGGGTAACTACTATTTTTCAGCAGAAATTAACGGAAATATTCTTAAGTCCGATATTGTCAATATCACTGCCGGTTCGACTGCGACTGTTATTATTGCCAGTGGCAGCGCCGCAATAAAGCTATTAGATAGTCATGATTTACCGGCGGCGAATGTTGCCGTTAATGTTTTTCAGAATGGTAATTTAGTGAAAACAGCGTTCAGCGACAAAGACGGCGTTCTTGCTATAGCCCTGGTTAGCGGTAGTTATACGGTATCAGCAGTTATCGACGAAATAACTGTGAGAGCTTCGCTTGTTGTCGAAACTGGTAAAGCGTGTGGTGTTGTGTTGCAACCCGGGGTTGTCGAGATACAGAAAAAGGATAGCTACGGCTACGCGGCTTCGTATTTTGAAGTGACTATATTCGAAAACGGAAATGTCGTCAAACAATTCACCGCCGATTATCAAAGTGGTGGTAAGGTAGCGCTACCGCCGGGGACTTATTCAATTTCTACAAATGGTAGCTATCCCTATCATAGCGTTATTACGGTGAATGACGTGGTGGTAAAGGCCGGTCAAAAGTCCGTCGCAGTGTTGCAGCCGGGTTTAGCTATTGTATTTGCCTTTAAAGCTAATGGCGAACCGGCAAGTTACTCGACCAGAGTATTTTGTCTGTATGATGGTAGCGAAGTAATGAGTAATTATACATATAGCGGCAGCTGTAATTTTGACAATCTTACTGCCGGTAATTATCGGTTTTACGCGGTGATTGACGGTCAGACGGTGTATTCTGATGTCGTGGCGGTTTATAATGGCGGAATTAATACTAATATCACTTTGCGGGCTAAATAAGCGTCCACTCGGAACGGCATAAGAAAATATTAAACTGTCAATTTCTGACAGTATTGCCGTTCGGGTTCGTGTTATAATTCGTAATGTAAGCGAGTGCTGCAAATCTTTTGCGACGGAGGAGATAGTT
>JBAXTZ010000134.1:0-1619 GCA_037129925.1 Bacillota bacterium | reverse complement strand
GGTGCGATTCTACTATTCGCGTGATGTTACCCGTTGAACCGTTATGGGCGCAAGTCAAAGAACACGGAATCTTGGCGTGGAACAACGAAGGGCATTCGCTAGAAGATTGGATAAGCGACTTTGCAATCGATAAACTAGGCGGTCCTAACGTCATCGGATGGAAGCAAATAATGGCTTGTTGCATTATGTTTGATTTCACGAACAAGAAATGCGTTGAAGTATTCGACAAATGGATTGACGGCGCAAAGAATGGTTCGTTCTATCACGATTTTTCAAGAAATTTAAATTACAAAGGCAGTAGACACGACCAGGCATATTTAAGCGCATTAATGCGTTTACACAACATACCTATTCAAGATTACGGCACACTTGCTTACCCGCATCACACACCTATTAAACCGACGTTCCTAAATTGGGGTGTATGACAATAGAATTTAACACGCACGGAAATTTAAAGCAAAAAGAAGTCTGCAAGTTGTGGGTTGATTCAACAACTACCGACATCGCATACGGCGGAAGTAAGGGTAGCGGCAAATCTTATCTTGGTGTGTCGTTAATCTTCGGCGATGCGTTTTTATATCCAGGCACAAACTATTTCATTGCGCGTAAGTCGTTAACTAATATTAGGAAATTTACGATTCCTTCAATTCACGAAGTATTTGCGCACTGGCAAATAAGAGCCGACCAATGGAAATACAACGGGCAAGACAATTACTACGAATTACACAACGGGAGCCGAGTGTATTTGTTAGATGCAAAATACTTACCTAGCGACCCCGAATATTATAGATTTGGTTCAATGCAGATGACCCGCGGGTGGATAGAAGAAGCGGGAGAGTTTGAAGAAGCGGCAAAGAACAACTTATCGGCATCTTTAGGACGTTGGAAAAACAACGAATATAAACTGACGGCTAAATTGTTGCAAACGTGTAACCCGTCAAAGAACTATTTATACCGCGATTATTATATTCCAAATAAATCGAACACATTGCCCGAATGGCGCAAGTTTGTGCAGGCATTGCCACAGGATAATAAAATGTTGAGCGATGGCTATTTGGACAATCTTGAAAGAAACTTAACACCAAATGAACGCGAGCGTTTACTACAAGGCAATTGGGAAGTTGACACCGACGCGAGCGCGTTGATAGATTACAACAAAATCATTGACACATTCAGCAACAACCACGTCATCGAAGGGCGCAAATGTATTACGGCGGATATGGCGCGACTAGGTGGTGACAAAATTGTAATCATTGAATGGACAGGATTTCGCGGACACATACGATTCTATCAAAAGCAAGACCTGGCAACAACAACGCAAATGCTTGAAGCAGCGCGTTCACGTCTTGGGTGCGGTAAGTCTGATATTCTCATTGACGAAGATGGATTGGGCGGTGGCGTTGTAGATTTCTATGGATGCAAAGGATTTGTAAACAATGCGCGAGCGTTACCATCACCATCGAATCCGCAAAAAGACCAAAAAGGAAATATAAAACCCGAAAACTTTGACAATCAAAAATCGCAATGTTATTACAAGTTAGCCGAGCGCGTAAATAATAATGGAATTTACATAACTTACGACGATGACCGTGTGCGTGAATGGGTGATTCAAGAACTAG
>JBAXTZ010000133.1:0-1640 GCA_037129925.1 Bacillota bacterium | reverse complement strand
GATTTTTGCGCTTGCAGAAATCAGGCTTTTTTATTTCACAGATGTTTTACCCGGAAAATCGGCGTCAACCGGCAGCGCGTGCCCAGTATTCTTACAACGGCTCTCCCTCGCGGCTGCACGTTGTTCAGGTGTTGTAACTTCCTCAATCCTGATGTATCGAGATATTAGCGACAAACCCAGATTTTTCCGAATATTTTCAACCATTTTTTCGCTCGTGCCAATAATCATCACACTGGTAATGAGTCCAGTTCGATATCCTAACGAAAGCGCCGACTTAACAGCGCTCTTCCCAAAAGGATTGTCCTTAGCCATAAACATGGCATTTTTCGTAGCGCTAATGTTTTGCTCGCTACCTGTAAGATATTTTTTTGCAGATTCGCCCGTTTGGACAGTACCGTAATATAGCAGCAATCCGTCATCGATTATTGCTTCAATTCCATTTTCTTTTGCTATCTTTAAGGCTACAGCGCTCTTGCCAGTACCAGATTCACCGGTAAAGGCAACTACGCGCAGTCCGGAAATATCGCTGATGTTTGCCTTGGCTGCCTTGCTTGTTGCCGGTTCAAGTTTAGTTGTGATTACACTTCCTTGCGGATAAAAGCGAGCGAACAATGTATCGATGAAACTGACGAAATCGCTCTGCAATTTACAGCCTAATCCATCAATGTGATAGTTATTTTCATCAGCATGCAGATCGACAACATCGTACTTGCCGCAATACCTGACGACATCAGCAGCAAGATTAATTTCCAGCTTTGAGCCAATTACAAGGCAATAGTCATGTTTGCCCTGCTGCAAGTCATCAAACAAATTACGAACGTCACCCGACGCAAACCCGCCCATCAAGACTACGCTCTCCGGCTTTTCGAAGTTGCCAAACAACTCAACGACTGTTTCCTTATCAGCATTAATTTTATGCAGTCCGTCAATGTTTTGGGTCACAACTATGGCGTTCACACAACCTGCAACCATGCTCAACTTCTTATAGGACTCGTCCAGACAATCGCCGGTCAAAACTGCCGACAACCAGTGCCGATTGCCATTGTTAACCAGAATTTTCTCGTGGAAGTCGGTAAGCAGACTAATAAAAACTTCAGGGTTGCTATTCTTCCATGTTTCCAAATTCCAAGTGTCAATATTCAAACCAAACGGATTATAGACTGGTGTTTGTTCGAATTTTAACGGACCAGCCTGCGTTTGGATATTTTCCTGTCCGCTTTGAAAATCAGGAATTCCCAAATGAACCGAACAGCCGGACCCAGTGAAAATAATTGGCGCACGGGCATTTCGAAGATTATTAGCTATTCGCACTACTTGTTTAAGATTTATTTCTTTACTGTTCATCAAGCCTCTCCAGTTATATCGCAATATCGAGTTGTATCAACGGTCAAATAATTAGCAAGTCCCGTGCGCAACCAGCGCCACTCTCCGCTTCCCAGCGCCGACAAGCTCGCTATATTTCATACACGCTTCCGGAGTAGGTAAAACATAAACCTCCGGAATACTCGCACGAATAGTATTCAGAACTCCATCTGGACATTTCAACGCGCCAGAATGACCGTTACCGATAATAAGAACATCAGGTTTTTCCACAATAGCACGCTCGACCATCTCCGGACAAAGTACATGCCACCTGCCAG
>JBAXTZ010000132.1:0-1657 GCA_037129925.1 Bacillota bacterium | reverse complement strand
GTCGTCCCCCAATTATTCTTTGTATTATTCTATCATAATTGGGTGTGCGATTTTAATGTAGCATTCCAACGGCAAGAATAATAACACCTGCAAGAAGAAGTATTAACAACATACCGGTTAACATACCGACGACTTCTACAATTTTTTTTCGGATGCTCATATGGTTCAGCTTTTCATTATTGTTATGATAAAAATTTTTGTAATCCCATGGTAGTTCGAGAAAACTTTCGTAATCAAGTTTGTTTATCATTCGAAAATCTTCATAAGCAAGTTCATGTTGTTTATTTTTGTAATATAATATCCCTCGACGCACATATGCATTTACTAAATCCGGCTTCACTTCTATTGCATGCCCATACTCACTTATTGCATCATTAACCTGACCATTAACATCGAGGGCAACACCACGATTATAGTACTCCAATGCATTATTTGGTTGCCTTCTTTCTGATTCATTCGCCACATTTTTCTCGCGGAAAATGCTCTTGACAACACGCTCTTCATTATCTAGCCATGCAATATTATTAGTTGTTTTAGTAATACCGCTACACCCAAAGGTCGTACACTTACCATCGTTTTCTTTCCAACACTCCGAATGATGGGCAATGCCGCATTGATCACAAATTACCGTCTTCTCGTTCGGCTTTATAGTGAACTGGCAATAAGGACAGGTTTTTCCAACTGTCGATGGTGCAACCGCTTCGACGTTAACATTAATTTCAACAGCAGCCACTTTTTCAACTTTCTGCTCTTTACCGCATTTAAAACAAAATCCAGCGTCTTCCGGCAATTCCTGCCCGCAAAACATACAATATTTCATCGTTACCTCTTATTCTTTATTGTGAATATCCTGCCCGCCGAAGATGTTCGGCTGGGTTGTGGCTATTTGCTTTCCCTGACCATCGCTATAGTTCTGACCGCCAAAAATATTCGGCTGGCTGGTGGCGCTTTTTTGTCCATTGCTGTCGTAGTAATCACTACCGCCGTAAATATTTGGTTGCGTACGTGTCGTAGCAGCACTGTGCGCGGATTGCGCTGTGGTTTTAGTATCGTTGACTACGATATTTTCACCGACGACAAAATTGTCCGGAGCAGACTGCACATTATCATCCTGGTCGCCAATTTCTGCCGGACGCGTTGCTTCGGTTTTTTCTGCTTTTTGACGCTCACCTTCACGACTATTCGCTTGGTCGGCAAATATTTCCGTAAACGCCAGCGACACGCCGAAAGTTAAAGCCACGAACGCCAGCGTGGCGATTATCGCGATGGTTTGCTTTCGCATACTGCCTCCCGTTTCAAACCGGATTCAAAACTTTTTTCCGATCAGCGCTCAATTCGAAATGTATCATCTCCATGCCGTTGCGCCCGGTTAAGATATCAAACAGCGGTATTCCCGCCTGTTGCAAGGTCATATCCAGATAGTTTTCCGTTCCGTCCACACTGTGCGTTAGTTGCGGTTGGCGCATCTCATTGCAGACCGGACAGCGGCCCTGACTTTCGCTGACTTTTCCGAGCTGGCGGAATATGCTTTCCGAGGTATTGCACTTGCCACAAGTTAGCGCGACCACCATCTCTCGGCCAAAGTCGAGAATCGCTTCGGCACCCAATTTGTCCTGGACGAATTGTAACGCTTGTCGAAGCGTCGTTGTTTCTGCCG
>JBAXTZ010000131.1:0-1683 GCA_037129925.1 Bacillota bacterium | reverse complement strand
GATCCGGAAATTTCCAATATGTTGAAAGAATATCTGGAAAGCAACGGCTTTAACATTGTCCCGGCTTACGATGGGGAAGAGGGATTGGTGTTGTTTGAATCTGTTCGGCCTCAGCTGGTGATACTCGACGTGCAATTGCCTAAGATTGCTGGCACTGAGGTGTGTCGGATAATTCGCAAGACTTCGGATGTGCCGATTATCATGGCAACCGGGCTGGGCGCCGATATTGATAAGATCGTTGGCTTGGAGCTTGGCGCTGATGATTATATGGCCAAACCGTTTCATCCACGCGAGCTTTTGGCGCGGGTGCGAAATTTGTTGAAGCGCTGCAATTCCGGCGTTGCGCAGTCAGTAGAACCGGTGCCAGCCGGGCGGTTTGTTTTGGATTTTTATTCGCGGGTTGCCAAACTGGATGGTGTGGTTGTTAAGTTTACGCCGACGGAATTTCAGATTCTGGAGACTATTGCGGCGAATTCAACCAAGGTGCTTAAACGCGCCCAGCTCGCCAACCTGGTTTTGGGTGTTTCCTATGATGGTGGCGAGCGAGCAGTTGATTCCCATCTTGCCCGAATGCGTAAAAAGCTTTCTGAACTAGACGATAAAGCCGAATTTATTGAGACAATAAGAGGTTTTGGTTATAAAATAGTCCCTGATGGTGTTCCCAAAAATGATTAAACTAAACGAATTGCCGTTAGTTCAGCGGATGCGAGTATTAATGCAGGTTGCCATAATTATCAACCTGACGCTTAGTTTTGTTGTAGTCGTTATTATTGTTTTGAGTTACTATTTACGGCGAGTTGCATTTTCGGCTATCGAAGAAATAGTGTTGCGCGACTATTTTGACATTGTTTTGTTATTTGTCGCGGCAGTAAGTGTTGTCATCTCGCTCGTAGTTGTTTTGAAATTGTTACCAACAATTGATAAAGCGTTGAAACGCATTAATCGTGCGATCAATATGATAAAAACTGGCAAATATACGCCTAATAAGCTTAAGTGGCAGGATCCGGGTATCGCCGAGCTGTTCAGGAATATCGATACTCTGGTCATGGAATTAGAAAATAGCCGCAAGGCGCAAAAAAACCTGATTGCCGGTATTGCTCATGAGTTAAATACTCCGCTTACCACAATACGCGGGCATATCGAAGGAATCGCTGACGGAACTTTCGAGGCTACGGAAAACCGGATTGAGATTATCGAAGCGCAGATTGGTCACATGCAAAATATGGTGCGTGATTTGCTGGACCTTTCCCAAGCCGAGGCCGGGACGTTGCGATTACAGAAAACTTTGGTTGATAGCAATGCAGTGCTGGCGCAGTTAGTAGATTTTTTTGAGCCGTTGCTGCAAGAAAAGGAAATTACTGTAGCCTGTGAGTTTAGCGAACCGTCTGCAATTATTCGTGCCGACGAACAGCGACTGAAACAGATATTTATTAATTTACTGACTAACGCTATCCGCTATACTAATGCTGGCGGAACAATAACAATCGCTACTAACACTCGCAGGTTATTTGGTAAAAGCTATCTGACGGTCGGCATCAAAGATAGCGGAATCGGGATTGCCACGGCTGATTTGCCGCTGGTGTTTGATTATTTGTTCCGCGCTGAGCAATCACGCAGTCGAGCGACTGGCGGTCGGGGTATCGGTTTAGCGTTGGTAAAACAACTGGTGGCAGCGCACGGCGG
>JBAXTZ010000130.1:0-1760 GCA_037129925.1 Bacillota bacterium | reverse complement strand
ACGATTGATGCCGGTGCTAACGCGGTCAACCTTGCGACGGCGAATAACTTTGCCGGACTTACCGTTACCGGCGATGCAGTAACCATCAACAACGGCACACATGATTTGACTATCGACAGCGGTAGCAGCTATACGTCAATCGGCGCGACCGGCGCGAATGTGACGCTGAACAACGCGGGAACGATTGCCATTGCCGGCATCAGCGCCAGCGGTAATCTCAGTGTCACTGCTACCGCCATCACTCAGACCGGCGCGATAACCGCCAACGGCAGCGGCAAGACGGCAACGTTTGATGCCGGGGGCGGGGATGTGACGTTGACGGATGAGGGGAATAACTTCTACACCACCTCGATTACCGGCGGAACCATTCAGGTAACCGGAGCGGGCAGCTATTTTCTCGGCAACTACTCAGTCGGCAGCGCGTTAACGGCGCGGGTCGTGTCCGGCTCATTGTATCAGAGCGCCGCCTTGGACCTGGCGGGAAAAACGGCAATATTCCAAAGCGATAATGGCGGAATGTCGTTAGCCAACGAGGGCAATGATTTCGACACCATCTCGATAACCGCCGCTAATGGCAGCGCATCAATCAAAGACGCGAATAGCATTGAGCTGGGCGCGGTTAGCGTAAGCGGCGGCAACTTGACAGTTTACGCGCTCGGTGGCACGATTACCGAGAGCGGCGCGCTCAGTGTCCACAACGACGAGAATCTGGCTTTGGCGAACTTTGTGGCAACCGGTGATATCGTTTTGACAGGAGCGAGCAATCAGTTTGATTTGCTGAAATTTGACGGTGTCAGTGTAAACATCATGGAAAACGGCGAAATGGCAATCAGCAGTGCCGGAAGTAACGCGACCACACTGGCATTGAGGGCAACCGGAAATATATCCCAATCAACATCCCCGACCGGCGGAATCCGGGTAACCGGCGCGACCACGTTAGACGCAAGCGGCGCGGAGATAATGTTGATGGGTGGGAACAATAACAGCAGCGCCTACTCTTCGGTCAACGATTTTGCCACAGTAACGATAATTGGCGCCAATAAAGCATTTATCGGCGATAGCAACGCGATTGACATCGCTGGTGCGACAATATCCGGCGGACTTACGGCAACGACAAATTTATATATCTATGCCGATGGCAACACCACCCAGAGCGGCGCGATAACCGTGGCAAACGGCTACGCGTTATTCGCGACCGGGATAATCAATAGCAGCAAGGCGATAACGTTGAATAACCCGGCGAACTCATTTGCGGAAATGGTCATGCTGTATTCGAAAGCTCCGGGAACACATGATTTGACGTTGTATAACTCCTTTAGCGGTGGAACGGCAGTAGTGTCGGCGACGGTCAATCGGACCGATAGCACAATAGGCGTGCTAACGCTAAACGTGCCGAACAGTAATCTCCAGACCAGTTTCGGCGGAATGGAGCAACCGGGAAGCGCGGTGTTGATAAAGGCGTTAAACATTACTTGCGGCTCGGAAAGTTTCGCCGGAAATCTCACCCAGGCAGCGCGACCGTGGTACGTCTATGACAGCGCCAGCGGAGCGCCGGTAATCACGTTGAATGTGTACGGGTCGATAAATCTGACTGGCAGTGTTCACAATCGGTTTAACAAAGTGCTGATATTAAGGAATGGCACGGTGTATAGCATTAACACTGAAATACCGGGCAGCAGTAAAACCGGAACGACCACTAAAGACAATGATATCGTGGATATGAACGCGTAAAAGATAAAGCAGACTCGCAAGAGTCTGCT